>JBKBUN010000119.1:0-9852 GCA_046289925.1 Burkholderiaceae bacterium
CTGGTCGTCATCGCCCACGGCGGTGAAGCGCCCGCGTTCGCCCACCAGCAGCTTGAGCAGTTCGTACTGCGTGGCGTTGGTGTCCTGGTATTCGTCCACCAGCACATGGCCCAGCAGTTGTTGCCACTTCTCGCGCACCTCGGGGTAGCCCTGCAGCAGGCGCAGCGGCATGCCGATCAGGTCGTCGAAGTCCACGCTCTGGTAGGCGGTCAGGCGCTCTTCGTAGCGCGCCATCACCATGGCAATGCTGCGTTCGTGGTCGTCTTGAGCCTGGGCCAGCGCCTGCTGCGCATTGAGGCCCATGTTCTTCCACTTGCTGATGGTCCACTGCCACTGGCGTGCGGTGGCCAGGTCGGTGGTGCCGCCAGCCGCGTCTTTCAGGATGCTGGCCACATCGTCGGCATCGAGAATGGAAAACTGCGGCTTGAGGCCCAGCACATGCCCGTCTTCACGCACCATGCGCACGCCCAGCGCGTGGAAGGTGCACACCAGCACGTCGCGCGCGCTGCGGCCGATCAGGCCCTGGGCGCGCTCGCGCATTTCGGCTGCGGCCTTGTTGGTGAAGGTAATGGCCGCAATGCGCTTGGGTGCCAGGCCCTGTTCGATCAGGTGCGCGATCTTGTGCGTGATCACGCGTGTTTTGCCCGAACCCGCACCGGCCAGCACCAGGCAGGGGCCCTGGATGTAATGAACAGCCTGGAGCTGGGCAAGGTTGAGACCGGCAGACATGGGGACGATGCAGAGCAGGGATGCGGGGCAGTGCGCGCGGGCGGTCCGCCCGGTGCCCGCGGGGCGGGCGGCAAGAGGGCGCAATGATACCGGCGGCCTCTGTGGGCCTTGCGCGACTCGCCGTATGGCCCTTGGTCTGGGCGGCTGCAAGCGCTGACGAAACCCTGACGCAGCGGGCCGCAGCAGCACCGGCAGACCCGCCCGCGGCCCGCGCCTGCGGGAAACCCCGCTTACCGGCGCTGTGCAGGCGCTTTGATACTCGCCAGACAAAAAACCACAACCTGTCGCGCAGATGACTCCCACGCTCCTTGCCTTGATTCGCCCCCGTGTCCGTTCTGCCGCTGCTGCCGCGCGTGCCCCGCGCCGCGGTCTGCTGGCCTTGGCCGCCAGCGCCTTGCTGGGGCTGGCCGCGCTCGCATCGCCCGCTCAGGCGCAGGTCGGCAGCACTGCGCCCGTGCGCATTGGGGTGATCGGCCCGTTCACCGGCGCGTCGGCCGACTTTGGCGTGCCCATGCTCAATGGCATCCGCATGGCGGTGGACGAGATCAACGCCGTGGGCGGCTACCTGGGCCGGCCGCTGGAGCTGGTGGTCAAGGACGACATGGCCGACCCGGCGCGTGGCCGTGCGCTCTCGCGCGAACTGGTCGATGAAAAAGTCATTGCCACCCTGGGTTTTTGCAACACCGGCGTGGCCTTGCAGTCGATCGAGGTGTTCCAGACAGCGCAGATGCCGCTGATCGTGCCCTGCTCCACCGGCACAGCGCTCACCACGAAGTACCCGGGGCCCGAGAGCTACATCTTCCGCGTGCAAGCGCGCGACGCGATCCAGGCGCCCTTCATGGTGGACGACATCCTCAAGCGCGGCTGGGACAAGGTCGCCATCTTTGCCGACACCACGGGCTACGGCGAAGGCGGCTTCAACGATGTGGTGGCGGCGCTGGCGGCCAAGAACCTCAAGCCCGTGTACGTGGCGCGCTTTCCGCTGGGCGTGAAGGACCTGACGGCCGAACTCACGGCCGCGCGCAACGCCGGGGCCAACGTGATCTTCAGCTACACCGTGGGCCCCGAAAACGCGGTGGTGGCCAACGGCAAGAAGGCGCTGGGCTGGAAGGTGCCGCAGGTGGGCGCGTGGCCGCTGTCGTTCCCTTTCTTTCTCGAGGGGGCCAAAGACGCGGCCGAGGGCGCGCTGATGGTGCAGACCTTCATTGCCGAGCCCAGCAACGAGCGACGCGCGGCCTTTTTGGCCAACTACGCGCGCAAGTACCAGCGCAAGCCCGCCGTGCCCATGGCCGCGGCCAACGCTTACGACGCCACCTACCTGCTGATGTACGCCTTGCTGGGTATCCGCGACGGCATCCTCACCGGCAAGGCCATCAAAGAAGCGCTCGAAAGCAAGATGAAAACCTACTACGGCGTGGTGGCCACCTACGACAAGCCCTTCAGCCTGCAGGACAAGGACGCGATCACCGCCAACATGCTCTACATCGGCATGGTCCGCAACGGCGCAGTGACCTTTGCCTACCCCGAGGACGCGCGCCGCAACCTGTTCGTGCAGCGCAAGCAGTAAGCAGGCCGATGGTGAGCGCCACCGGCCACCCGCCGCGGGTGGCGATGGCCGACGCCTGACTTTGCGCTGACCACTGCGTGCGCGCGGCAAGCGCTCTTGCGCGCCCTGCGCCGACAATGCGCGGGTGCTGTCTGTTCTGTCCGTCACCTTCCCGTTCTTTGCGCTGGTGCTGTGCGGCTACCTGGCCACGCGGCGCGGGCTGCTGCCGCTGGCCGCCATCCCGGGGCTCAACAGCTTTGTGCTGTTTTTTGCGCTGCCCTGCATGCTGTACCGCTTTGGCGCCAGCACGCCAATTGCGCAACTGCTCGACCCTGTGGTGCTGGGCGTGTACCTGGCCTGCGCGCTGGTGGTGGTGGGGGGCACGGTGCTAGCCACGCGGCGCGGCCGCATCGGCTGGAACGACGCCGCCTTTGGCGCACTCGTGGCGGCGTTTCCCAACACAGGCTTCATGGGCGTGCCCTTGCTCGTCACGCTGCTGGGCGCGCAGGCCGCGGGCCCGGTCATCGTCACCATCCTGGTGGACATGGTGATCACCAGCTCGCTGTGCATCGCGCTGTCGCGCCTGGACGGCGCGGGCACGCAGGGCATGGGTGCGGCGCTGCGCAGTGCGCTGCGCGGCGTGCTCACCAACCCGCTGCCCTGGGCCATTGCGCTGGGCGGCTTGGCCTCGGCGCTGCAGTGGCACCTGCCCGGCCCGGTGGACAAGACCATCGCCCTGCTGGCCGATGCGGCCTCGCCCGTGGCGCTGTTCACCATCGGTGCGGTGCTGGCGCGCTCGCAGATGAATGCGCAAGAGCAGGTGCGTTTGCGCCTGTATGTGCCTGTCGCGCTGGTCAAGCTGCTCGTGCACCCGCTGCTGGTGTGGGCAGCGGGCCATGCGGCCATACGCGCGGGGCTGCCGCTGTCGCCCTTTGCGCACACGGTGCTGGTGTTGGTGGCGGCGCTGCCCAGCGCCAGCAATGTGTCGCTGCTGGCCGAGCGCTTTGGTGCGCACAACGGGCGAGTGGCACGCATCATCTTGGTGTCCACGGTGCTCGCGTTCCTGAGCTTTTCGGGTGCGGTAGCCTTGCTCGCCTGAGCCACCCGCAGGCCGCTGCGCAGCGTTTGTTTGCTATGGATTTAACCTAGGAGCCTGTCGGACTTGGGAATCGTCGGCTGCAAATGGGCCTCAGCGGTCCATTTTCCGCCGTCTTTTGGCCCCATAGCCCCGCTATGGGGCTGCAAACACGGCGAAAACGGTCCTCGCTGGGGCGCATTTTCGCTTTCGACGCCCCAAGTCCGACAGACTCATAGGAGCCTTCGCGCGTGCAGGCGAGCGTGAAGGCGTGGGCGGTGGTGTCCATGGCGGTTGCGGGGGCGGTTGCGGCGCGGTGCTTCCCAAAAGGGGTGTTCGCTCAGATCACCAGCGGGTCCACGTCCACCAGCCAGCGGATCAGCCCGCGGTGGGCGGGGTCGGCGCGCGTGGTGTGCAGCACCGGGTGCCAGGCGGCCAGAAAGCGCTGCAGGGCTGCGCGGTGTGGGCTTTCGACCAGCATTTGCGCGCGTTCGACATTGGCCACGCGCTGCACTGTCAGCGGCACCGGCGGGTAGAGCGTGACATGCTCCCAGCCAGGCAGCGCGGCGGCCTGCGCGGCGGCGCTGGCGGCGGCCAGAAAGCCCTGGGCCACGGCCTGGGTGCGCGCGTCGGCCCGCACCAGTGCCTGGTAGCTGAACGGCGGCAGCGCGGCGTCGGCGCGCTCGGCCAGTTGCTGGGCGGCAAAGGCTTCGTAGTCGTGCCTGCGCAGCGCCTCGAACACCGCGTGCTGGGGGTGCAGCGACTGCACCCACATCTCCACGGCCGCGCCCTCGCGCGCCACGTAGTCGGCATCGCGCCCGGCACGGCCTGCGGCCTGCATGAGCAGGGCAAACAGGCGCTCGGGCGCACGGAAGTCGCTGCTGAACAAGGCGCCGTCGGGCTGCACGGCGGCCACCAGCGTGATGCGCCGGAAGTCGTGCCCCTTGGCAATCATCTGCGTGCCCACCAGCACGTCCACCTCACCCGCATGCACTTGGGCGAGTTGCTGCTCCAGTGCGCCCTGGGCGCGCGTGGTGTCGGCGTCGATGCGGGCAATGCGCACCGGCCCGCCGCCTGGGCGCTGCACGCCGGCCAGCAACTGCGCGAGCTGTTCTTCGATCTGTTCGGTGCCGCGGCCCAGGGGCACGATGTCGGGGCTGCCACAGCCGGGGCAGGCGCGCGGTACGCGGCTGGCCGCGCCGCAGTGGTGGCAGCGCAGGCTGCGGTCGGTCTTGTGGAAGACCTGGTGCGCGCTGCAGTGGGGGCAGTCGCTCTTCCAGCCGCAGTCTACGCAGTACAGCACGGGCGCGTAGCCACGGCGGTTGAGCAGCACCATGCTCTGCTCGCCGCGCTGCACGCGGTCGGTGATGGCGGCCAGCAGCGGGGCCGAAAACACCGTACCGCGCGGCTGCTGGTTCATGTCCACACGCCGCACGCGCGGCAGCGCGCCCGCGCCGATGCGGCTGGGCATGTGCAGGCGCTCGTAGCGGCCGCCGCCCGGGTCGTCTTGGGTGGCGGGGCGGCTGGCGTGCCAACTCTCCAGCGAGGGCGTGGCCGAACCCAGCAATACCTTGGCACCCTGGTCGCGTCCGCGCCAGACGGCCAGGTCGCGGGCCGAGTAGCGCGCGCCCTCTTGCTGCTTGTAGCTGGGGTCGTGCTCTTCGTCTACCACCAGGATGCGCAGCGCGGGCAGGCTGGCAAACACGGCCATGCGCGTGCCGAGCACGATGCGTGCCGTGCCCTGGTGCGCGGCCAGCCAGCTTTTGAGGCGCTGCGCGGGCGTCATGCCGCTGTGCAGCGACACCACGGCCTGTGCGCCGAATTGCGGCGCAAAGCGCGCGCTGAAGCGGGCTTCGAGCTGCGGGGTGAGGTTGATCTCGGGCACCATGACCAGCGCCTGGGCCGAGGGGTCGGCCTCCAGCACGGCCTGCACGGCGCGCAGGTACACCTCGGTCTTGCCGCTGCCGGTGGTGCCAAACAGCAGGAAGGGCCCGGTGCCTGCAGCCACCCGCGCGCGCACGGCTTCTTGTTCGGCGGTCAGCGCCACCAGGGGCGCAGGGGCTTCGACCTGGACGGCGGCCTTGGCCTTGCGGTGCAGGCGGCGCGCGAGTTGTTCCGGGCGCAGGTCGCGCAGTTGTGGCGGCAGTGCGGCCAGGGCCACTTCGCCCAGGGCGCGCTGGTAGTAGCGCGCGGCAAAGCCCACGAGCCGGCGCCAGGCGTCGTCCAGCGGGGCCAGGCCTTCGAGCACGCCGGCCACCGGGCGCAGCGCAGCGGTGTCGGGCGCTGCTTCGGCGGTGTCCCACACCACGCCCAGCACCTCGCGGCGCCCCAGCGGTACGCGCACCAGCGTGCCGGGGGGCAGGGGGGTGGCGTGGGTGTAGCTCAGCAGACCGTCGAGCCCGCTGTGGGCCGGGGTCTGCACGGCCACAGAGAGCACAACAGGATCGGACAGGGCAGGCGGCACGGACACGGTTGGGGCGGGCTGGGCGTCGCATGGTACGCCATGCGCAGCCCCCGCTGCCGTCGCGGGCTGCGCTGTGCAGGGTTCAGCCCAGGGCCAGGGGGCGCGCCACGGTCGGCAGGGCCGTACCACAGGGCGTGGCCTGGCCCGGCGGATCGGGCAATCGGAACGAATGCACGCTGCGCGCCAGACTCACGGCCTGGGCATCCAGACTCTGCGCGGCTTCGGCCCCGGCGTGCACCAGGTGGGCGTTGTCGAGCGTGCTGCGGTCCACGCTGGCCAGCAGGGCCTGCGCGGCCTGAATCTCGTGTGCCTGGCTGCGCACCGAGGCCTGGATGTCGGCCGCCTGCTGGGCGGCGGCGTGCACCTGGGCCAGCAACTGTTCCATCGCCCCGCCGGCGTCGCGCACCTCGGTCACGCCGCGTTGCACGCAGCTGCGGGCGCTGTCGATCAGGCTGCGGATCTCGCGTGCGGCCTCGGCGCTGCGCTGGGCCAGGTGCCGCACTTCGCTGGCCACCACGGCAAAGCCGCGGCCCTGCTCGCCCGCGCGGGCCGCCTCCACCGCGGCGTTGAGCGCCAGGATGTTGGTCTGGAACGCCAGTGCGTCGATGACGGCCGTGATGTCGCCGATGCGGCGGCTGGAGGTGTCGATGGCGTCCATGGCCTCGCCTGCGTCGGCCATGCGCTGACCACCGACCTGGGCCGCCTGGGCGGCGCTGCCCGAGGCCTGGGCCACGCGCTCGGCGGCCTGTGTGGTGTCGGCCAAGGCGCGGGTCATGTCGGTGATGGCCGCCAGGGCCTGCTGGAGCTGGCCGGTCTGCTGCTGCGTGCGTTCGGCCAGATCGGCATGGCCCTGGGCCAGGTGGTGGCTGGTTTGCTGCACCGTGTCGGCCGCGAGGCGGATGGCGCCGACGGTGTTGGCCAACCGCTCGCGCATGCGGGCCAGGCCTGCGCGCATGTACGCCATCTCGCGCGGCTCGAAGCGGGGCGCGCGCGGGGTGGGACGTGCGAGGTCGTTGTCGGCCACGGCATCCAGCGCATCGGCCATGGCTTGCAGCGGCCGCACCAGGCTGCGGCGCGCGCCCCAGGCCAGCAGCGCGGCTACGGCGGCAAAGCCCAGTGCGGCCAGGCCCAGCAGTGCGGCATTGCGTTCAAAGGCGGCGGCAATGCCTTGCTCCAGCGCAGCGGTGCGGGTGCGGCGGGCTTCGAGCACAGTCTGCACCTGTTGGGCCAGTGCGGCGTCGAGGGTGGGCGTCTTGTGGCGCAGGGTGTTGATATAGGCCTGCGGGTTGCCGTTTTGCAGTGCCTGGACCAGCGGCTCCAGCCCCTCGGCCACAAAGCGCTCGTAGTGGCCTTGCAGGGTCTGGGCCAGCGCGTCTTCTTCGGCGGGGCGCGGTGCGGCCCAGTAGCGGCCAAAGGCCTGGCGAGAGTCTTCGAGCCGCTGGCGGGCGGTCTGCAGCGCGTCGGCCGACTCTTGGAACATGCCGTAGGAGCCATACACCGAGGCCTGCACCAGCCACACACGCGAGGCCCGGGTGTGGTGCACGGCGTCGGCCAGGTCTTGCTGGACGGCGATTTCGGCCCCCACCGTGGTCAACGAGGCGTTGCTGCGCACCAGTGCGCCCAGGGCACCGGCCATGCTGGCGCAAAACAGCAGGGCCAGCACTGCCAGAGCGGTGTTCAGCAGTGTGGCAATGGAGGGAGGTCGGATCATGGCATGAAAAATTAATTGTTGTAATTAATTTTCGAGACCTGTCGCTGTACCCGAACCCGGGGCTTACCCTAGGAGCTTGTCGGACTTGGGGACTTGGGAATCGTCGGCTGCATGCCCATGGCCCATGGGCCGCAGCGGTCCATTGTTCACCGCGTCTTGGGGCCGCACAGCCCCGCGATGGGGCTGCCAACACGGCGAAAACGGTCCTCGCTGGGGCTCATGTTCGCTTTCGACGCCCCAAGTCCGGCAGACTCCTTCACGGTTCGCGCCTGCGTGCCTGCGGGGTCTTTGGTCCTTCGTCTGACGGCACCGGACACCGCCCGTGGCGGCGATGGCATACCAGGGGCTGCGCGGCGCAGGGGGGGGCGGCGCAGGAGGGGCGGCGCAGGAGGGGTGGCGATCCGATTTCCACCCGAGTTGTGGATAACTTTGTTGAAATCCTGTCGCCACGGCCTGCAGGGCCAAGCGTCATGCGGCCCGCCTTGGAATGCCCATGGCATGGGCATAGGCAAAAAAGCGTTATGAATCAAGCCACTTTGCGAAAAATGATCCGCAATCTGCGCCAGCGCCCGGGTTGCGATACCACCATTCCCGCCGCGTGCATGGTGTGCATAAGTGAAGGCGGGGGCATCCGTCAAGCCTTGTGTGCGAAGAGTGCTCTCCCCGATTTCGGTCGGGTTTTTGGAGTCTTTCCTGTGCTTTGTGCGGCAAGTGCTTGATTTGTCTTGGAATTTCAGAGTAATTCCACAAAACTGTGGATAACTTTGTTGATATCCCGGGGTGAGAGCCGCTAAACCCTTGTCGCTGCGTGTTTCCCTTGCGTTGCTCAGGAAATCGGCAATGGTGCAGACGCTAATGAAATCAAGCACTTAGCGCGATTGTGACAGTCTGTGTCACGCCGCGAATGCTGCGCTGCAACCGGCGCGCGCAGCACCCGAAGTGTGCACAAGTCAGCCGCGCGCGCGCTGCTGGCGGGAGTACTGGTGCACGGTTTCAACCAGCGCCGCCACATGCTCGGGTGGCGTGAACTGGCTGATGCCATGGCCCAGGTTGAAGATGTGGGTGGGGCCGGTGGTGCTGCGGTCGGTATGGGGCGTGCCAAAGCTGTCGAGTGCGGCCCGCGCCTGTGCGGCCACCTGTTCGGGCGGGGCAAACAGTACGTTGGGGTCGATGTTGCCCTGCAGCGCCTTGCCCGGGCCACCGGGCTGGCCGCCCACCAGTGCGCGGGCCTTGCCGAGATGGACGGTCCAGTCCAGGCCCAGCACCTCACAGTCGAGGTCTTGCATGTCGGGGAGCCAAATACCACCGCCTTTGGTGAACACAATGCGCGGCACATCCTGGCCATCCACCCCGGTGCGCTTGAGTTGCGCGAGCACGCGTTTCGTGTAGCCGAGGCTGAAGGTCTGAAAGCAGCCGTCGGCCAGCACGCCGCCCCAGCTGTCGAACACCATCACGGCCTGCGCGCCTGCGTCGATCTGCGCGTTCAGGTAGGCGGCCACGGCATCGGCATTGACGGCCAGGATGCGGTGCATCAGGTCGGGGCGCGCGTACATCAGGCTCTTGACGAGGCGGTAGTCGTCGCTGCCCTTGCCTTCGACCATGTAGCAGGCCAGCGTCCAGGGGCTGCCCGAGAAGCCGATCAGCGGCACGCGGCCGTTCAGCGCGCGGCGGATGCTGGTGACAGCGTCGAACACGTAGCGCAGCGTGTCCATGTCGGGCACGGCCAGGCGCGCTACGGCGGCTTCGTCGCGCACCACCTGGGCAAAGCGTGGGCCTTCGCCTTCGGCAAACGACAGGCCCAGTCCCATGGCGTCGGGCACGGTGAGGATGTCAGAAAACAGAATGGCCGCATCGAGCGCAAAGCGATCGAGCGGCTGCAGCGTGACCTCGGTGGCGTATTCCACGCTGGTGGCCAGCCCCATGAAGCTGCCTGCCTTGGCGCGCGTGGCCTTGTATTCCGGCAGGTATCTGCCAGCCTGGCGCATGAGCCACAGCGGCGTGTAGTCGGTGGCCTGGCGGCGGCAGGCGCGCAAGAAGGTGTCGTTCTGCAGGGGGGCAAAGGTTGTGTGCATGTCCGCGATTGTCGCAGGGGGCGCACAGGGCCCCCGGCCTGCGGGTGGCACGATTCCGAGCGGCAGGCGCAACCGACCTGCCATCCTTGCCAGGGGCCTCAAGTGGTACCACGACTGACCCATGCGGTCTTTACGCCCCATGTGACCGAAACGTTTTCGCTGTTCTTCCGCCCTCCGTCCTAGGAGCCTGTCGGACTTGGGGCGTCGAAAGCGAAAATGAGCCCCAGCGAGGACAGTTTTCGCCGTATTTGCAGC
>JBKBUN010000120.1:0-9773 GCA_046289925.1 Burkholderiaceae bacterium
CGTCTGCGGCCCCTGCGGCTGCATCGCCGCGCGCCGCGACCGTTGCCCCAGCGGCCGGTGCATGGGACGGCGGCACCGCGGTGGCAGACAGCGTGGTGCGGCCCGTGGCACCACTGTGCGCAACCTGCGGTCGGGTGGAGTCTGTGCAGTCGGTGCAGCAGGCGGCCCCGGCCACAGGCGTCGGCGCTGTGGCCGGAGGCGTGCTTGGGGCCGTGGTGGGCAACCAGATCGGCAAGGGCGGCGGGCGCACCGCGGCCACCGTGCTGGGAGCGGTGGGAGGTGGCTATGTGGGCCACCAGGTGGAGCAGCGCACGCGCACGCAGACGGCGTACCGCATCGCGGTGCGCATGGACGATGGCTCGCTGCGCGAATTCACCCGTAGCCAGCCGTATGCCGTGGGCGCTGCCGTGCGCGTGGACGCCCAAGGCCTGCGCCTGGCACCCGAAGCCCGCACCGGCCCGGCGACCCAGACCTATCCCGCAGCGCAGCCCGGTATGGTGCGCGTGGGCCAGACACCGGCCTGAGAGCCTGACCCCAGGAGCCTGTCGGACTTGGGGTGTCGAAAGCGTGAGCCCCAGCGAGGACCGTTTTCGCCGTATTTGCAGCCCCATAGCGGGGCTATGGGCCCAAAGACGGTGGCCAATGGACCGCTGCGGCCCATGGGCCATTGGCATGCAGCCGACGATTCTCAAGTCCGACAGGCCCCTGGGCTGACGGGACTGGGGCCGAGTCGCCCCAAGCAAACAGCCCCGCGGCTTTGGGCCTGCGGGGCTGTGTTGTGTGAGGGGCCACGCGAGTGGTGGGCCCGGGGCTTATTGCTCGGCGAAGGCGCGTTCGATCACGAAGTCGCCCGGCTTGGTGGTATTGCCTTCCTTGAAGCCGCGATCTTCCATCATCCGCTTGAGGTCGCGCAGCATCTCGGGGCTGCCGCAGATCATCACGCGGTCTTCGGCAGGGTTCAGTGCGGGCAGGCCCAGGTCGCGGGCGAGTTGGCCGTTTTCGATGATGGTGGTGACGCGGCCCTGGTGCTTGTAGGGCTCGCGCGTCACGGTGGGGTAGTACTTGAGCTTCTGACGCACCATCTCGCCTAGGAACTCATGCTGCGGCAGCTCCTGGGTGATGTAGTCGTGGTAGGCCAGCTCCTTGACCTCGCGCACGCCGTGCACCAGTACGACTTCTTCGAACTTCTCGTAGGTCTCCGGGTCGCGAATGATGCTCAGAAAGGGTGCAAGGCCCGTGCCCGTCGAGATCATGTACAGGCGTTTGGCGGGCAGCAGGTAGTCAATGAGCAGCGTGCCGGTAGGCTTCTTGCCCACCACGATGGTGTCGCCCACCTGAATATGCTGCAGGCGCGAGGTCAGCGGGCCGTCGGGCACCTTGATCGACAGGAACTCCAGGTGCTCTTCGTAGTTGGGGCTCACGATGCTGTAGGCCCGCAGCAGGGGCTTGCCGTCCACGCGCAGGCCGATCATGGTGAAGTGACCGTTGGAAAAGCGCAGGGCCGTGTCCCGCGTGGTGGTGAAGGAGAACAGACGGTCCGTCCAGTGGTGGACCGAGAGGACGCGTTCTTCGAGAAAAGCGCTCATGGAAGTGACGGGACAAAGTGGATGAGATCGATGCGGGCGCTGGCGGTCGTGCGGCATGCGGGCAGGACGCAGGGCATGGCGCGCGAAAGCTTGCAACCCTCCATTGTCCCCAATTTGAGAGGCCACCTTCTGCGACATGTCGCGAAGCGGGCGGGACCAGGCAGCACACGCACTGCCATCCGGGGCCGGTGCGCGCTGTTTGCCGTGCAAGGCGCAGGCGCATGCATGCTGCCTGAGCGGGCGCGGCGCGCCCCGTCGCCCCCGCGCCTGCCCGTTGACCGGCCCTGGGTCTTCGAGAAGACCCTGCGCTGCATGGGCGTGGTACTTTGGCCTGGCGCATGCCTCACGGCAAGCCAGAGGCATGCCAGATTCGGTGGTCCAAACCGCTGACGGACTTATTCGCCAGCCTTGCTCAGCGCCCGGCGGTACTGCAAGGCCTCGGCCACATGCACGGCTTCCACAGTATCACTGCCTGCAAGGTCGGCCACTGTGCGTGCCACGCGCAGCGCGCGGTGGGTGGCCCGCGCAGACCACCCGAGGCGCGTGGCAGCATCCTGCAGAAACCGCTGGGCCGACGGCTCAGGCCGGGCGTGCGCCTCCAGGGCCTGGCCCTGCAAAGCCTGGTTCGGCATGCCTTGGCGCGTGACGGCGCGCTCGCGTGCCGCGCATACGCGCTCACGGATACTGGCGCTCGCTTCGCAGGGTTGGGCTTCCAGGAGTTGTGCGGGGGGCAAGGCGGGCACCTCGATGTGCAGATCGATGCGATCGAGCAGCGGACCGCTGAGCCGCCCCTGGTAGCGCGCCACCTGATCGGGTGTGCAGCGGCAACTCTTCAAGCGCGACCCCAGGTGCCCGCACGGGCAGGGATTCATGGCGGCCACAAGCTGGAAGCGTGCGGGAAAATCCGCGCGCTGTGCGGCTCTCGCGATGCGGATCTGCCCTGTTTCAAGCGGCTCCCGCAGGGCTTCCAGCGCTGCGCGTGCGAACTCGGGCAATTCGTCGAGAAACAGCACGCCTTGGTGGGCCAGCGAGATTTCGCCGGGCCGCGGGGGCGATCCGCCTCCGACCAATGCCACCGCGCTCGCAGAATGGTGGGGTTGGGCCAGCGGGCGCTGACCGAATTGTTCAGGGCTGAAGCGTCCCGCCAGGCTGGCCATGGCGGCAGCCTCCAGTGCCTCATCCTGCGTCATGGGGGGAAGCAGGCCCGCAAAACGCTGCGCCAACATCGACTTGCCCGAGCCCGGCGGGCCAACCATCAGCAGGCTGTGCCCTCCAGCGGCTGCAATCTCGAGCGCCCGCCGTGCAACCTGCTGCCCGCGAACGTCGGCCATGTCAGGCCCGCTGTGTGTGCGCATGGGCGCGCGGGCTTCCAGCGGAGTCCAGCCGTCAGCGGGCGGTTCGCCTCCATGGGCCCCTGCGGGGCGCAGGGCGGACACCACATCCAGCAGGTGCTGCACGCGCACCACGCGGGCGCCAGGCACTAGCGCGGCTTCTTCGGCGCTGCCTGGGGGCAGCACCAGCGTGCACTCCTCGCGCTGGCGGCGCAGGGCCAGACTGGTGGCGAGTGCGCCGCGCACCGGCCGCAGTTCGCCCGACAGCGACAGCTCTCCGGCAAACTCGTGTGCCGCCATCCGTGCCGCGTCGATCTGACCGCTGGCGGCCAGGATGCCGAGCGCAATCGGCAAATCGAAACGGCCCGAGTCCTTGGGCAGGTCTGCTGGTGCCAGGTTCACGGTGATGCGCTTGTTGTGCGGGAACTCCAGCCCCGAGTTTTGCAGCGCAGAGCGGACCCGCTCGCGCGCTTCCTTGACTTCCACATCGGCCAGGCCGACGAGCGTGAAGCTGGGCAAGCCGTTGGCCAGATGCACTTCGACGGTGACAGCGGCCGCTTGCAGCCCCACAAGTGCGCGGCTCTGCACCAAAGCAAGACTCATCCCTGGTTTCCTCCCCACATGGGTGCGTGTGTCCGCGTCTGCCACGGTGGTGGCGGTCGATTGCACTGTTGTGGTGCGTTGGATGCGCGGGCCTTTCCTACTGTAACGGGGAAAGGCATTGGTGCGGCAAGGGCATGGCACGGTCCGTGCTTGGAGCGGTACGTCCCTTACTTAGTTAGACCTACCGGAGGAAACATGACCCGCGCATCCATCAAGACCCTGGGAGTTGCCCTGCTGGCCACCATGCCTCTGCTGGCCAGCGCCCAGCTGACCGGCAACGTCTCTCTGACCACCAACTACAAGTTCCGCGGCCAAGACCAGGACGCGAGCAAGACCCGTGCGGTCAAGCCTGCGCTGCAAGGCGGCTTCGACTACGCCTTCGGTGACAGCGGATTCTATGTGGGCAACTGGAACTCCAGCGTGGACTGGCTCACCGGCAATTCACTCGAGATGGATGTGTACGGCGGCTACAAGTTCAAGGCCGGCGATGTGGACCTGGACGTGGGGCTGCTGTCGTACCTGTACCCGGGCAACACCGCTGGTAACACCACCGAAGTGTATGGCGCTGCCACCTTCGGCCCGCTGACGGCCAAGTATTCGCACACCCTGTCCAAAGACTACTTTGCGTTTGCAGGTGCCAAGGCGGGCTCCGGGCTCAAGGGTCGCAACACCGGCTACCTGAACCTCGCATTCGCTCAGGAGGTGATGCCCAGTGTCACGCTGAAGGCCTCGGTGGGTTTCACCCGTTTGGCCAGCGACATCAAGCGCCTGGGCGCGCCCAACTACACAGACTACAGCGTGGGCGGCGCTTACGACTTTGGCGGCGGCTTGTCTCTGACCGCGGCCGTTGTCGGAGCCAACAAGAAGGCCTTCTACGGCCCGATCAACAAGTCGCGCGTGATCGTCACGCTCACCAAAACCCTGTAATTGTCAGCGGGCGCGCCATGCGCCCCGACCGGAGGATCTGAACATGAAAATGGTGACAGCCATCATCAAACCCTTCAAGCTCGACGAGGTGCGCGAAGCGCTTTCTGACATTGGCGTGCAAGGCATTACCGTGACCGAAGTCAAAGGCTTCGGTCGCCAGAAGGGACACACCGAGCTCTACCGAGGCGCCGAATACGTGGTGGACTTTTTGCCCAAGGTCAAGATCGAAGCCGCGGTGGCAGACGATCTGGTGGACCGCGTGATCGAGGCCATTGAAGGTGCTGCGCGCACCGGCAAGATCGGCGATGGAAAGATCTTCGTGACCCACCTCGAACAGGTGGTGCGCATCCGCACCGGCGAAACCGGCAAAGAAGCCCTTTAAGGCCCGCTGGTCCAGATTGGAGAACTACGCCATGAAAAAACTGTTTGCTTCCCTGCTGCTGGGGATCAGCCTGCTGTCAAGCGGCACGCTGTCGATGGCCCAGGCCCCAGCCACCCCCGAGCCCGCGGTGGCAGCCCCGGCGCCCGCTGCGGCCGCTCCCGAGGCTGCAGCCGCTGCTGCTCCTGCTGCCGAAGCGCCGGCCGCCGAAGCCCCTGCGCCCAAGCTCGACTCCGGCGATACCGCCTGGATGTTGACCTCCACGCTGCTCGTGATCCTGATGATCATTCCGGGCCTGGCCTTGTTCTATGGCGGTCTGGCCCGCTCGAAGAACATGCTGTCGGTGCTGGTGCAGGTGTTCGTGATCTTTTCGATGATCTCCGTGCTGTGGGCTGTGTACGGCTACACATTGGCCTTCGGTGGAGAAGGAAACTTCTATGGCGGCTTTGACAAGCTGTTCCTCAAGGGCATCACGGCCAGCACCATGTCTTCGATGCTGCCGACGATCCCTGAGTTCGTGTTTGTGTCGTTCCAGTCCACCTTTGCGGCTATCACCGTGGCGCTGATCGTGGGCTCGTTTGCAGAGCGCATCAAGTTCTCGGCAGTGCTGATCTTCTCGGTGCTGTGGTTCACCTTCAGCTACATCCCCATGGCCCACATGGTGTGGGGTGGCGGTTTGCTGGGCAAGGATGGTGCGCTGGACTTCGCTGGTGGCACCGTGGTGCACATCAATGCCGGTATCGCAGGTCTGGTGGGCGCCTACATGGTGGGCAAGCGCATCGGCTATGGCAAGGAAGCCCTGATGCCCCACAGCCTGACGCTGACCATGGTGGGTGCCTCGCTGCTGTGGGTGGGCTGGTTCGGCTTCAATGCCGGCTCCGCCGGTGCCGCCAACGGCGCTGCCGGTCTGGCCTTCATCAACACGGTGCTGGCCACGGGTGCCGCCACCATGTCGTGGCTGGCAGGCGAAGCGCTGCACAAGGGCAAAGCGTCGATGCTGGGTGCAGCATCCGGTGCTGTGGCTGGTCTCGTGGCCGTCACGCCCGCAGCTGGCTTCGTGGGCCCGATGGGCGCCATCGTGATGGGCCTCGTGTCCGGCGTGATCTGCCTGTGGGGTGTGGGTGGTCTCAAGCGCCTGCTGGGCGCCGACGACGCGTTCGACGTGTTCGGTGTGCACGGCGTTGGCGGTATCGTGGGTGCCGTGCTGACCGGTGTGTTTGCAGCCCAAAGCCTGGGTGGCACCGGCGGCCTGACGCCCGACGCATTCTCCATGGGCGCCCAGGTGTGGGTGCAGGTCAAGAGCGTGGTGATCACCCTGGTGTGGTCTGCCGTTGTGGCCTTCATTGCCTACAAGATCGCCGACCTGTTGGTGGGCCTGCGCGTGACGGAAGAAGCCGAACGCGAAGGTCTGGACATCACGTCGCATGGCGAGACCGCCTACAACCGCTGACCACGGCGGTGACCGATCGCCGCGGTGTCTGGTGGCACCGTGGCGTTCCTAAGAACAAGCGAGAGACTCCTCTGGTTGCAGCCCGCCCCTCGGCGGGCTTTTTTTGCCCATCGACCCGCAGCGATTGCAATGCCCGTGTTCAAAAAATTCACGGGGCTGGGCTGTGACCACGGTGGCGCCTGCCGCTACGATCAGCGCCCATGGACTCCGCACTTGCCGCCTGCATCGACCAGATTCGCGCCGCCGCCGCACAGCGCACCCCGTTGCGCATTCGGGGAGGGGGCACTAAAGACTTTCATGGCCTGGCCTTGCATGGGGAGGTGCTGTCCACAGCCGCCTTGTCCGGGGTGTTGAGTTATGAGCCCAGCGAACTGGTCGTCACGGTGCGGGCAGGCACGCCCCTGGCGGAGCTGGACGCATTGCTGGCCGTCAGCGGCCAGTGCTTGCCCTTCGATCCGCCCCACTGCGGTCCGTCGGCCACGGTGGGCGGCATGGTGTCGGCTGGCTGGAGCGGGCCTGCACGCGCCAGCGTGGGTGCCGTACGCGACTACGTGCTGGGGGTGGGGCTGGTCAATGGACGCGCAGAGCATCTGCAGTTCGGGGGGCAGGTGATGAAAAACGTGGCGGGCTATGACGTCTCACGCCTCGTGGTCGGCGCGTGGGGTACGCTGGGTCTGCTGACCGAGGTCAGTCTCAAGGTGCTGCCCGTGGCGCCGGCCGAAGCCACCCTGAGCTTCGAATGCGACCAGACCACAGCCCTCGCGTGGCTGCAATCGTGGGGCGCGCAGCCGCTGCCGCTCAATGCGAGTTGCTGGCTCGAAGAGTCACCCGGGCAGGGCGTGCTGTACCTGCGCCTGCGCGGTGCCGCCGCCGCGGTCGAATCGGCTTGCCGTTCTTTGGGGGGAGAGCGCCTCGGCCCTGAGGCGGGCGCTGTTTGGCTGGCCTGTCGCGAGCAGACATTGCCCTGGTTTGCGCAACGCCGGCCAGACCATGCGCTGTGGCGCCTTTCGGTGCCGCAGGCGGCTCCGGCGCTGGCCCTTCCGGAAGGCACTGCGCCGCCGCTGATCGAATGGCATGGAGGACTTCGCTGGGTGCAGGCACCTCTGTCCGCAGCAGAGGCCTTGCAGGCCCGTGCGGTGGCGGTCGGCGGGCATGCTCAACTGATCCGCGGACCCGCAGGCGCCGGGCCTGTGGCCAGCAACTGGCGCGCAGCTCTGTCTCCAGCGCTCGAAGCCATCCATGCGCGGCTCAAGCACGCCTTCGATCCCGAGGGCATCTTCAACCCCGGGCGTGTGGCGTCGACCTGGTAGCGACGCCTGCGACTTTTCTAGGCATGCAGCATGCAAACCCAACTTGCTCCCGAATATCAGGCCCGTGAAGACGGGCGGGCCGCCGAGTCCATCTTGCGCCAGTGCGTGCACTGTGGCTTTTGTACCGCCACCTGTCCCACCTACCAACTGCTGGGCGATGAGCTTGACGGGCCGCGTGGCCGCATCTATCTCATCAAGCAGGTGTTGGAGGGGGCCGAGCCCACGCGCAAGACGCAATTGCACCTGGACCGCTGCCTGACCTGCCGCAACTGCGAAAGCACCTGCCCAAGTGGCGTGCAGTACGGCCATCTGGTCGACATCGGCCGCAAGATCGTGGATGAGAAGGTCCCCCGCCCTGCTCGCGAAAAGGTGGTGCGTTGGGCGTTGAAGGAGGGGCTTTCCTCGCCGCTGTTCGGCCCTGCTATGAAGGTCGGGCAGGCCGTGCGCGGTTTGCTGCCAGAAAGCCTGCAGGCCAAGGTGCCCGCCGCCCGACCGGCTGGCCGCCTGCCCCGGCGCAGCCATGCGCGCAAGGTCATTTTGCTCAAGGGCTGCGTGCAGCCCGCGATGATGCCGTCCATCCATGCAGCCACTGTGCGCGTGCTCGATGCGGTGGGCATCGAGTCGCTGGTGGCCGACCGTGCGGGTTGTTGTGGTGCGGTGAAGTTCCACCTCAACGACCAGGACGGTGGTCTGGACCAGATGCGCGCCAACATCGACGCCTGGTGGCCCCTGGTTGAACAGCCGGGCGTAGAGGCGTTGGTAATGAACGCTTCAGGATGCGGTGTGACCGTGAAGGAGTACGGCCATCTGCTGGAACACGACCCGGCCTATGCCGAGAAGGCGCGCCGCATCAGCGCTCTTACGCGCGATCTGTCCGAACTGCTGCCTGAGATCGCAGACGCCTTGCAAGGCCGTGTGCAGCCTCCGGCCGGGCCCTTGGTGTTTCATCCACCCTGCACCTTGCAGCATGGTCAAAAACTGCGTGGTGGTGTGGAGCAGCATCTGACGCGTCTGGGGTTTCGCCTGCGTGTAGCACCACGCGAGGCCCATCTGTGCTGCGGTTCGGCTGGCACTTACTCGGTGCTGCAACCCGAGATCGCGACCACGCTGCGCGACCGCAAGCTGGACGTACTGGCCGAGGCCTGGCCTGGCGAAGTCCCTTCCGCCGTGCTGTCGGCGAACATTGGCTGCATCACGCATTTGCAAAGTGGCACCGATGTGCCGGTGCGCCATTGGGTGGAACTGCTCGACCGGGCGCTTGCCTGAGCTACCGTCGCTGTGCGCAGGGCGGTGGGCCAAGGGCGCTTGCTGGCATGATGCGAGGTTTTGTTGTCCCCCTTGCGCGTTGGCCATGACCGATACCGCCCTGCCTGTTTCTCCTTCTGCCGAGCCCTCTGCGCCTGCGTCTGCAGCGCCGCCCAGTCCACGTAGCCCGGCACGCGGCCGGGGGCGGCGCACACTGTCTGCCGGGGCTTCGGTGGCCGGTGGGCCGTCGGCTCAGCGCCCTGGACGCCGTGGCCCTGCCTTGCTGGAGCAACTGGCGGTGCTGTATCCGCAGCTCTTTGGTGCGGAGGTCAGGCCGCTCAAGCGGGGCGTATTCCAGGATCTGATGGAGGCGCACCCAGGCCTGTTTGCCCGCGACGAGCTGAAGGCGGCACTGGGGTGGCACACGCGTTCCACGCGCTACCTGCAGGCTGTGGCCGCAGGCCAGCGTCGGCATGACCTGTCGGGCCAGCCGGTTGAGGACATGGCTCCCGAACATGTGCACCATGCGCTGCTGGAAGTGTTTCGCCGTCGCAAACCGCGCGAAGGCGAGGACCTTGCTGCCAAGCTGCGCCGTCGCCTGATACAGGCTTTCGAGGCTTCGGGCCTCACCCGGGATGAATATCTGGCCCGTGTGGGGCACCGGGATGCACAGGCCCAGGCGCAGTTGGATAGTGCCCTGGCGGAGTGGGCCGAACGGGCCGCCAAAGACGAAGCGCTGCTGCGTGCATTCGAGCGCAGCGGGCAGACCGTAGAAGTGTTCGCCGAGATGTACGGATTGCCGACGGCCGAGGCCGGTTGGATCGGTGAAACGATCGTCCTGCACGGCCGTGATCGGGATGAAGAGGGTTGGTTCTTGAGCGGCGAGAGGCTCCCGGCCTTGGCGCCGGACGCCCGCCTCATCGCACAAGGAGGCCGCGGGGC
>JBKBUN010000121.1:0-9738 GCA_046289925.1 Burkholderiaceae bacterium
AAAAGACGGTGAAAAATGGACCGCTGCGGCCCATTTGCAGCCGACGATTCCCAAGTCCGACAGGCTCCTAGGCTCAGTGCACGTGGGCCAGGCCGCTGACCAGCGACACCACCGCCATGCCAGCCACCAGCCAGAGGATCTGCGCCACCGTCTCACGCGCGCCCAGGCGCTTCTGGAGTTGCGGGATCAGGTCGGCCAGCGCCACGTACACAAAGCTGCTGGAGGCCACCGCCAAAAAGTACGGCAGCCAGTCCTGCAACTGCCCCACCAGAAAGTAGCCCAGCGCCCCGCCCAGGGCCGTGACCGCTCCGGCCAGCGACACCTTGACCAGCGCCACACGCCGCGACGCGCCCGACTGGCGCATCACCACCAGGTCGCCCATGTGGTGGGGCACCTCGTGCGCCAGCACCGACAGCGCCGCAATCACGCCCAGTCGCAGATCGGCCGCAAAAGCCGATGCGATCAAGATACCGTCGCCAAAACAGTGCACGCTGTCGCCGGTGAGAATGGCCCAGCCGCCTGCGCCCTTCTTGCCATGCGCGTGGTGTGCATGCCCGTGCTGGTGGCCATGGTGCACGTGGTTGTGGTGATGCCCTTCATGCGCTGCGTGCTGGTCCGGCAGTTGGGCGGGCTCAGGGCCGTGCCCGTGCTCGTGCCCGTGGTGCCACAGCTCGGCCTTGTCGAGCAAAAAGAAGAACACCACGCCCACCAGCAGCGTGAGGAACAAGTCGTGCGCCCCCGCTTGGCTCTCAAAGGCCTCGGGCAACAAATGCATGAACGCCGTGGCCAGCAGCGCCCCCGCGGCCAAGCTCAACAGGTGCTGCGAGCCCACCCGACCAGCGCCGCCTTTGCCGTCCATCCCCAAACGCAGCAAGAGTGCGGCCAGCCAAACGCTGCCAATGCCTGCCGCCAGGGTGGCCAGAAGAATTGCCAAAAGAGTCATTCCCAAACCGATCTGCAAAAAGGCCGCCATGACCCGGTGCGCAAGCGCGGCCCGGGCTGGGCTGGCGATCGACACCCGTAGGCCGCCCCCAGACGGGAGGACCTGCCGGGATGCGCCCCGCGGCACCTGTGAACACGCCACCCGCAGGGGGGTGGTCCGACACGAAGGCTTCGTGTGCAGAAATCTTAGCAATCGTGTCAAGGGGTTGTGGCAAGGGCTTGTGGCGCATCGGGCACGGCTGCGGATGGCTGCCGAATAGGGCGCGGCGCACGCCCGGCATCCCCCGACATCACCCGGCCACGCCTGCCCCGCCTTGCCCCCCAACAGCGCCCGGTTTTGCCCCTGCAGCGCACAGCGCACGGGCGGCTCTGCCACACTCGGCATCGCCGGGCAGGGCCGGGCATTCCCCCGGCCGCCCACAGCGGAGATCACCATGCATGTGCTTCTGACAGGCTCCACCGGCTTCATTGGCCGCGCCGTGGCCGCGGCGCTGCAGCGCGCGGGCCACACCGTGCACGGCGGCGTATCGCCCCGCAGCCAGGGCCGCCAGCCGGCTGGCGTGCCCATGGACTTTGCACGCGACACCAGCCCCGCCGCCTGGCGGCCGCGGCTTGAAGGCATCGACGCGGTGGTCAACACCGTGGGCGTGCTGCGCGACAGCAAAGCGCGCCCGATTGACGCCGTGCACCACGCCACCCCAGCGGCCTTGTTCGACGCCTGCGCGCAGGTGGGCGTGCGCCGTGTGGTGCAGGTGTCGGCCCTGGGCATCGACGGCAGCCCCACCCGCTACGCCACCACCAAGCGCGCCGCCGAAGACCACCTGCGTGGCCTGGCCGCGCGCGGCGAACTGCAACCCGTCATCCTGCGGCCCAGCGTGGTGTTTGGCCGTGGCGGCAACAGCAGTGCGCTGTTCATGAACCTGGCGCGCCTGCCGTTGCTGGTCATGCCCGGGCCCATGCTCACGGCACGGGTACAGCCGGTATCGGTGCTCGACCTGGCCGACGCCGTGGCGGCGCTGCTGGGCAGCGCGCAGGGCACCACCGGCACCGTGGTCTGCGCCGGGCCCGAGGCCCTGACCTTTGCCCAACTGGTGGCCAGCCTGCGCGCACAGCTCGGCCACGGCAGCGCCTCCGTGCTGCGCTTGCCCGACCTGCTCACACGCCTGAGCGCCCGCATGGGCGACGCCGTGCCCGGCGTGCCCTGGTGCACCGAGGCGCTGCAACTGCTAGGCAGCGACAACGTGGGCGACCCGAGCACGTTCGAGCGCCTGATCGGACGCACCGGGACGCACCACAGCCAGTTGGTGGCGACGGCCTGGCAGTAGCGGCACGGCTTCATCCCAGGAGCCTGCCGGACTTGGACATCGTCGGCTGCATGCCAATGGCCAATGGGCCACAGCGGTCCGTTTTTCACCGTCTTGGGGCCCCATCGCCCCGCCATGGGGTCGCAAACACAGCGAAAACGGTCCTCGCTGGGGCTCACGCTGGGGCGCATGTTCGCTTTCGACGCCCCAAGTCCGACAGGCTCCTAGAAACCGCGTGCCCCACAGACGCCTTTGGCCTTTGCACTGGGCCGATGCGCTGCACTGGGGGTGCAGGCAATCGGGCTGACGTGTGGCCCAGCGCGTGCGGAGCCAGGCATGGGACGGTGTGGAAGGCGTTGTCCGTGGCGGCTCCCGCTGCTCCCGCTACCATTGCCCAATGCCTGTCCGTTATGTACGAAGCCTGACCTCGGAGGAGCGCACGGCCCGGGGCGATCGCCATCTGGGTTTTGCGCTTGCGTTTGTTGCGGGCGCTGCCAATGCAGGCGCGTTCCTGGCCGTGGGGATCTATACCTCGCACATGACGGGCCTGGTGTCCTCCATCGCAGACCATGTGGCCCTCGGGCATCTGGGGCTGGCGCTCGCAGCGCTCTCGGCCGTGCTGTCGTTCCTGCTGGGCGCCGCGACGTCGGCGATCATGATCCACTACGCACGGCGCCGGGGATTGCGTAGCCAATACGCATTGCCACTGCTGTTCGAGGCGCTGCTGCTACTGCTGTTCGGCCTGTTGGGCGCCAGCCTGGAGCAGATCCACGGCTTTTTTGCCCCCCTCACCGTGACGCTGCTGTGCTACATGATGGGGCTGCAGAATGCGGTCATCACGAAGATATCGGGCGCTGTCGTGCGCACAACGCATCTCACCGGCATCATCACAGACTTGGGGATTGAGCTGGGGCGGCTCGTGTACTGGAACCGCGCTCCCCATGTGCACGGCGAGCGGGTCGTCGCCGACCGACAGCGGTTGCAGGTGCTGGGTCTGCTGTGCGCTTTCTTCCTCATCGGCGGTGTGTCGGGCGCGCTGGGCTTCAAGCATCTCGGCTTCACTACCACCATTCCGCTGGCCGCAGTGCTGGTGGTGCTGTCCATCGTGCCGGTGTGGGACGACCTGGCCACGACGCGAAAGCCAGGTTGAACCTGAAAGCCAGGTTGAACCTATTTGAGCTTTCCATCAATCATGACGACCGCTGAGCCCGTCATGCGTTGCACCGATACTGGGCCAGTATGGGGTACGAGGTCGGCACTTGCGGACGGGCCAGCCCCCGGCAGAGGCTGCACATGCGCTGGGCGTAGCGCGCCAGACGGCATACACCTGCAAGGCCGTGCCCGATGCGGGCGACATTGATGCGCTGCGCGCGCACTTGCAGCAGCCGCGGCTGATAGCGCCGCGGGCGCGATCTGGTCTGTGCGGATGATGGCGAAAAGCTGGTGAGTCATCGCAACGGCGATGGATCTCTCGGTCAGCGGGCAGGGAAGTGGGCGAAGGGGGCTGGCGGCGCGAAGTGCAAGGCAACTGGCACTCAGACCGAACCTTCGGTCTCGACCACCAGCACACGGGCAGCGCCGCGCGGATGCGCGACATGCTCGCAGCCGACGTCTGCAAAGAACACGTCGCCGACCTCCAGCGTCACGACATGCTCTTGGCCGTCGATGCGGTAGTGCATGTCCAAGCAGCCGTCCAGCACCGCGAAGACCTCCTGACCGTCGTTGACGTGCCAGCGGTAGGGTTTATCGGTCCAGTGCAGCCGCGTGCTGATGCGACCCTGCATGCTGGCGATGTCCAGCGCGCCCCAGGCACGCTCGGCGCTGAAGTCTCGGGCGCGGATGATTGTGGCCATGGTCGTGTTGCTCCTCCTATATTCCTGTCTCAGTAGGGTTGACCGTTCTTGTGCAGGAAGCGCCAGCGTCCGTCGTGCAACTCGGCCATCAGGTCGTCGTCCGGGTAGCTGACCGTGTCGCCAGGACTGCGGTCGCCGACTTCGAGGTAGACCACTGTCTCCGGCCCCGGGTTGAAGAGCTGGTGGCCGTCGCCGCTGCCGGCGCGAAAGCCCGCGCACTGACCCGGCGCCAGCGGCGTCTCGCCGGCATCCGTGCGCAGCAGCGGCCGGCCCTGCAGCACATAGATAAATTCATCTTGCATGCTGTGCGCATGGCGCAGCGCCGAGATCGCGCCGGGCGCGAGCGTCGTCAGGTTGACGCCGAAATTGCGCAGCCCGAATACCTCGCCGAGCTGGCGCTTCTCCCGCCCGCCCAAGCGCGAGGCGAAGGGTTCCGGATAGGCTGAAGGCTGGCGGCGCGGTGCCACTGCCTCCGCGACGACGGCCGCCGGCCTGCCGGCCTCATTCAGCGGCTGTTGCGGCTTGTTCTCATCTCGGTTCATGCTGGATCTCCCTGCTTGCTTGTCTGTGGGCACTGCTGGCGCATGCGATCATCGACCGCCTGCGCCGCTACAAGACGCCTGCCATTGTGTTCATGAGTTCCGGTTCCGCCACTGCTGCTGCCCCTAGCGTGCTGGCCCGCATCGTCGGCCTGATCGTGCATGCCGCGCAGGCGCGCGGCGTGGGCGCGGCTGAGCTGCTGGCCGGCTCCGGCGTGGACCCGGCCGACCTGGCCGATGCCGATGCGCGCATCCCGTTGGCCACCGAGGAGCTGCTCTGGGCGCGTGCCGCCGAGCTCAGCGGCGATGCCTGCTTCGGCCTGCATGCCGCGGCGCTGATCCGCCCCGGTGCCTTCGACGTGATGGACTATGCGGTGCGCACCGCGCCCACCTTGCGCGAGGCGTTGGAGCGCCTGGCGCGCTACAACCGGCTGGTGCACGACGTGGCGGCCTTCCACATCGTCGACGCCGGCGCGACGGTGCGCGTCGAGCATGGCTTTGTCAGCCCGGGGCACCGGCCCTGCCGGCAGGCCAGTGAGTTCACGCTGGCCTCGCTGCCGGTGGTGGCCGCGCAGATCGCCGGCGGCCGTGCACTGCCTGCGCTGGCCGTCGAGTTCGCGCATACGGCGCCGGCCGAACTGGCGCCGTATCGAGAGGTCTTCGGCCTCGTGCCACGCTTCGGTGCCGAAGTCTCGGCGATCAGCTTCGATGCCGCGCGGCTGCGCGAGCCGGTGCCGGGTGCCGACCCCGGCCTGTCGCGCATCGTCACCGCGCATGCCGAGCGTCTGCTGGCCGAGCAGGCGCCGCCGCAGCCCGGCCTGGCCGATCAGGTAAAGCGCTTTATCGCCGAGAGCCTGGACCAGGGGCCGCCCTCGCTGCGCCAGGTGGCGCACCGCCTGCACCTCAGCGAGCGCAGCCTGCAGCGGCGCCTGGGCGAAGAGGGCTGCCGCTTCGCCGAGCTGGTCGAGCAGGTGCGGCGCGAGCTGGCGCTGCGCTACATCGCCGACCGCAAGCTGGCGCTGGGCGAGGTGGCCTATCTGCTGGGCTTTGCCGAGCCCAGCCCCTTTCACCGTGCCTTCAAGCGCTGGACCGGCATGACGCCGGCGGCGGCGCGTCGCCAGCAGGCGCAGCCGGGCTCCTGACGGTCGCGGGCTCATAGCCCGCTGGCCAAGGCCGCCGTGCGCGGCAGCGTGACGCGGCGCAGGAAGTCCAGCAGCGTCGGCAGCACCAGCTCGGCATGTTCCAAATGCGGATAGTGGCCCGCGCCATCGATCAGCAGGCTGTCGGCCTGCAGTGCCTGCGCCAGCCACTCGGCCTCGGCGCGCGCATCCTTGAAGTCCGGGTCGCGGCTGCCCATCACCACCAGCGCGGGCACGCGCGCGTCCTTGACGATGGCCTCGGTATCGGCCTTGCTCAGACCCACCATGGTGCGCAGCGCGTCCATGCGGCCGGGTTCGCGCAGATTGGCCTCCAGCGCCGCCGCGGCCTGCGCATGGTCGGCCGGCTTGCGCGAGGGAAACAGGCTGTGCCAGTAGCTCATCCAGAAGCGCACGCGCCAGGGGCCGGCAAAGCCCAGCTTGACCACGGCGCTCATCAGCCAGTTCGGCTCGCCGTCGCGCACGATGGGGCCCAGCAGCACGACGCCCCGCACCCGCTGCGGCGCCTCATGCGCCGCCCACAGCGCCGAGCCGGCGGCGAAGGAGTTGCCCAGCACCACCGCCGGGCCGGCGTCCAGATGCTCGACCAAGCGCAGCACGTCGCCGCCCACCGCGCGGGCCGATAGATCGCGCCACTGCGCCGAGCTCTCGCCAAAGCCGCGCACATCCATCGTCACGACGCGGTAGCCGGCCTGGCGCAGTGCGGGGCGCAGCGCACGGTATTCGCTGCGCAGATCGCCCATGCCGGGCACGGCAATCAGCAGCGGGCCGCTGCCGCCGGTGTCGTCATAGGCGATGCGGCCGCCGTCGACGGCCAGGTACTGCGTGGCCGGCGCATCGGCAGGCTGGCGTGGCAGTTCGCTGGCGGCGGTCTGCACGATGGCCGAGGCCAGCAGGGCCGGGCTGGCCAAGGTCTGGGCACTGAATCGGGTCTTGCGGGGCTGGCTCATGTGGGCTGCGAGTCCGGTTGTCTTGGTCGGGTCGGCGGGGATGGCTGAACTGTGCCGGCCAATGCGCCGCGTGGCGATGACCGCCGGCGCCTAGGAATTGACGCCGGACGCCAGCGGCGCGGCGGGCTTGGCCGCCGCGGGCCGGCTGTGGGCGCGGGAGGATCGGGTCGGCCAGGCGTTGAGCGCCAGTGCTTGGCTGCCAAATTGCCCGCTCGTGCTTACGATTCAAGCACAAGCAGCTATCAATACCATAGCAGCGCAAGAGGTGTGATGCGCCTTTCGCCCCTGAACCGCATACGCATGGCCGTGGCGGCCCCATGCCTGGGCACGCCCCCAGACCAGTGGGCACCCTTACAGCGCCATCGACGGACGCTCGCCCATGGCCGCTCGCCAGCGCAGCAGGTGTGGGTGTTGCTCACCGGGCTTTTGCTTGACCACGCGGGCAAAGTCCACCGCCACCACGGCGGTGATGTCGGCGATGCTGAAGCGGTCGGTGGCGATGAATTCGCGGCCCTCCAGCCGCTCGTTGAGCAGCGCAAAGAACTGGCCCAGCCGGGCCAGCCCGCGCTCGGCCAGCGCCGGAATCTGGGGGTAGTTCACCGCGCCTGGCAGCGCGCGGTTGGCCATGGCGGGCGAACTGTTGCGCAGCGCCTCGGCAATGGCCATCAGGCCTTCAAACTCCATGCGCCACTGCCAACTGGCCACCTCGGCCTTTTCAGCCGGGGTGGTGCCCAGCAGGGGCGGCTCGGGCCAGCGCGCTTCCGCATAGGCGGCAATCGCCGCGTTGTCGGCCAGCAGCAGGCCCTCTTCGGTGCGCAGCGCGGGCACGGTGCACTGCGGGTTGATGCGGCGGTAGGCTTCGCCCAATTGCTCGCCGTTCTTCAGATCCACCTGCACGGTGGCGTGGGCAATGCCTTTTTCAGCCAGCAGAATGCGCGCGCGGCGCGGGCTGGGGGCGGTGGCGCAGTCGTAGAGGGTGATCATCCCGGGGCCTTGCAAAGGGATTAGCGGGTCGGGGCGGCGCCTGCGGCCTGCGCGGCAGCGTCCAGCTTGTCCTGGGTTTGGGTGTCGAAGTCGCTCGCGTCGTGCCGCTCGCGCAACTGGCTGGCTGGGTCGCCCACCACGCGGTTTACCTTGCGCCCGCGCTGCACCGCGGGGCGCTGGGCCACCTGCTCGGCCCAGCGCACCACGTGGGTGTATTCGTGCACCTGCAAAAACTCGGCCGCGTTGTAGGCCTGCCCCTTCACCAGCAGGCCGTACCAGGGCCAGATGGCAATGTCAGCCACCGTGTAGTCGCTGCCCGCCACGTATTCGTGCTCGGCCAGACGCTGGTTCAGCACATCGAGCTGGCGCTTGGTTTCCATCGCATAGCGGTCGATCGCGTATTCGATCTTGACCGGCGCGTAGGCGTAAAAATGCCCGAACCCACCGCCCACAAAGGGCGCGCTGCCCACCTGCCAGAACAGCCACGACAGGCATTCGGCGCGCGCGGCACCGTCTTGGGGCAAGAAGGCGCTGCCAAACTTTTCGGCCAGGTACATCAGGATGGCGCCCGACTCGAACACGCGCACCGGCTTATCGGGGTCGGTGCGGTCCAGCAGCGCCGGGATCTTGGAGTTGGGATTGACCGACACAAAGCCGCTGCTGAACTGCTCGCCTTCGTTGATGCGCACCAGCCAGGCGTCGTACTCGGCCCCGGTATGGCCCAGGGCCAGCAGTTCTTCGAGCATCACCGTCACCTTCACGCCGTTGGGCGTGCCCAGCGAATACAGCTGCAGCGGGTGCTTGCCCACAGGCAGTGCCTTGTCATGCGTGGCCCCGGCAATGGGCCGGTTGATGCTGGCGAACTGGCCGCCGTTTTCCTTGTTCCATTGCCAGACGGCGGGGGGGGTGTAGGGGGTGGACATGCGCTGATCCAGGCTGATGAATGTAGCACCGCAGGCTTGCTGCCCACGTTTGCGCAACGAGTGTAGCGAGGATGGCCGCTGGCCGCACAGAGCGCTGCGCCCCACCATACGCGCCATGCCCCGTGGTGGCCCAGGGACGCAAAGCGCACCGCGCCAGCCGCACGCCAAGGCCGTGGGGCGGCCTTGCGTTCAGGCTGCTTCAGTGCGCCTTTTCCCAGTTCGCCCCCACCCCCACTTCGGCCAGCAGCGGCACCTGCAGTTGCGCCACTTCTGCCATCAGCCGCGGGATGTGGGTCTTGAGCCAGGTCACCTCAGCCTCGGGCAGCTCGAACACCAGTTCGTCGTGCACCTGCAGCACCATGCGGATCTGGGGTTTTTCGGCGTCCAGCGTTTTTTGCACGGCCACCATGGCCATCTTGATCAGGTCTGCCGCGGTGCCTTGCATGGGCGCGTTGATGGCGGCGCGCTCGGCTGCCGCGCGGCGGGGGCCGTTGGGGGAGTTGATTTCGGGCAGGTACAGGCGGCGGCCAAACACGGTTTCGACATAGCCGCGCGCCTTGGCAGAGGCCTTGGTTTCGTCCATGTAGTGGCGCACGCCCGGGTAGCGCTGAAAGTAGCGGTCGATGTACGCGGCGGCGGCTTTGGTTTCGATGCCCAGGTTTTTGGCCAGGCCAAAGCTGCTCATGCCGTAGATGAGCCCGAAGTTGATGACCTTGGCGTAGCGTCGCTGCTCGCTGCTGACCTGGTCCACCGCCACGCCAAACACTTCGGCGGCGGTGGCGCGGTGCACATCTTGCCCGCGGCGAAAGGCGTCGAGCAGCGAGGTGTCGCCGCTCAGGTGCGCCATGATGCGCAGCTCGATCTGGCTGTAGTCGGCGCTGGCAATCACATGTCCGGGCGCGGCCACGAAGGCCTCGCGCACGCGGCGACCTTCGGGCGTGCGGATCGGGATGTTCTGCAGGTTGGGCTCGTTGCTGGAGAGGCGACCCGTGACGGCCACGGCCTGCGCGTAGTGGGTGTGCACGCGGCCCGTGCGCGGCAGCGCAAGCTGCGCCAGCTTGTCGGTATAGGTGCCCTTGAGCTTGG
>JBKBUN010000122.1:0-9688 GCA_046289925.1 Burkholderiaceae bacterium
GCCGTATCGGGGTCGGCATCCTGCAACGCGTAATACTCCTGCACCGAGCCGATGAGGACCAGCTTGACATCCACGGCGACAGCTTCGGGCTGCATTGCGGCTGAAGCACCACTGCTGCCGGACACCGCCTCGCCCGGTTGCAGCTGTTGGCACCGGAGAAAGCGCCGCACCCTCGGCCACAAGCCTTCTTCGGCCATCAGGTCGCGCAGATGGACCAGCAGAAAACCACCATGTGCCTGCAGCAGGCTGCCAGCGCGGATACCCGATAGATCGGCTTGCGGAGGGTCGGTATCCGGCAGTGTCTCAATCGAGCCGAAGAGGCTGCGGCCTTGGGGGTGGTCTTCGACACATACTGGAGCATGGGGCAGCAGCGCGTTGTCCACCAGCAGGTGCGGGCGCAAGCTGGCCAGCAGATGTGCGGCCTGGTCCTTGCGCTCCTGCTCTGCTTCGTCCTCGGTGTGAGCGGCATGCTGGAAGGGCGCCATCAGGTCGAGCGCGTTCAGCACAGCGTCCTCCACTTGCTTGCACCAGGTCTGCAGGCGTTCGGCTTGAATGGGTTCGGGCTGCAGCGATGCACGCAGCGCGTCCAGATCGGCGCGCAGCATCGGCTGCACGGCCTCACGGCGCAGCTGTGCCAGCGCCTGATCGCGCTGAAGTTCATCCTGCTGGACGGTCTGCATGAAGTCGTCGATGGCACGGCGCAGTGCACCCTCGGCCGCTTCGACTGCGCTGCGCTTTTCTGCAGACCATGCATCGGCCTCGGCAGCCGTCACCCCGCTGCCGTCGGCTCCGATCAGTGTGAAGACCAGTTGGCCATCGTCGCGCGACAGGCGAAAGCCTTGCGCGTTGGCGAAGGCTTCCAGCGTAGCGAACGCGGTACTTTCGCGGGTTTTCGCCCGTTGCTGGATGCTTGCGGCCTGCGCCCGGTACTCAGGGTTGGCCAGTCGCTGCACGATCTGCGTGGGCCATTGCGCAGTCAGTGCCGCTATGCCATCGCGCAGGCGCCGGCCCTGGCCTGGGGGCAGGCGCAGAGCCCAGGGCTGCTGGGGAGCCTCATGCCGGTACAGGTAGAGCAGGTCGGGTGGTACGGGGCGTCGGCTTGCGGCCTCGTGCATTGCCTGCAGCATGAGCGACATGCGCCCGCTACCGGACTCCCCGAGCACGAATAGGTGGAAATCGGCCTGTTGCAACGACAGTCCCAGGCTCGCGGCGGCTTGGGCTCTTTCCTGGCCTATCCAGGGCAGGGGCTCGTGGTGCAGCCCCTCAGTGGTATCAAAGCCCAGTGACGATGGGTCGATGTGCAGGCGCAGCTGCTCGGCAGGAATCGAAAAGGCGGCCATGGGAAAGCGTTGCGGGCGTGTATGCCCTGGTGAAGGGCCCTGCATACATGCAGGACCGAAGAGCGCATGTTACGACCTGGCAGCGCCAAGACGGTGCGCATTGCGCACCAGGTGCGGACTGCGCCAGATCAGTGTGCGACGGGACAGCGCCCAGTCGGAGCGCCACCCTGGCGCGCATGATCGCGCGCGGCCTCCAAAGCAGCTTTGTCTGGCGCGGCGGTGGGCCATCCGGACAGGTGCTGCTGGGCCACGGCACTCAGTGCCGTGATCCAGTCGGGGCGGTCGTTGAGGCAGGGGATGTAGTGGAATTCCTGGCCACCGGCGCGCAGGAAGGCTTCACGCGCCTCCTGGTTGATCTCTTCCAGGGTCTCAAGGCAGTCGCTCGTGAAGCCAGGGCACACCACGTCCACCCTTCGCACACCACTGCGGCCCATTTCGATCAAGGTCGGCTCGGTGTAGGGCTCCAGCCACTTCGCCTTGCCAAAGCGGGATTGGAACGTGAGCCGGTAGCGGTCCGGGCGCAGCCCTAGTCGCTCGGCCAGCAAGCGAGCTGTTTTGTGGCTTTCACAGTGGTAAGGGTCGCCCAGGTGCAGTGTGCGTTCCGGCACACCGTGAAAACTCATCACCAGTTGGTCTGGTTGGCCATGCGCCTTCCAGTGCTCTTCCACGGAACGGGCCAGCGCTTCGATGTAGCCCGGGTGGTCGTGGTAGTGGTTCACGAAGCGAAGCTCCGGAACATTGCGGGTGCGCGAAGCCCAGGCGTACACCGCGTCGAAAACGCTGGCGGTGGTGGTGCCGGAGTACTGCGGGTACAGCGGGAGGATCAGGATCCGTGTCGCACCTTCGGCCTTGAGCGCATCGAGTTGTGATGCGATGGACGGGTTGCCGTAACGCATGGCATGCCGCACCCAGACAGCATGTCCGGCTTCGCCCAGCCAGCCCTGCAGCAGCAAGCCTTGCTTGCGCGTCCATTGGGCCAGGGGCGAACCGTCTGGCCCCCAGATGCTTGCGTACTTGGCGGCCGATTTGGCGGGCCGCACGCGCAGGATGATTCCGTGCAGGATGGGCCACCAGATCAGCCGGGGAATCTCCACCACCCGGGGGTCGGCCAGAAACTGCCCGAGGTAGCGCCGCAGGGCCGCCGCTGTGGGCTCATCGGGTGTGCCGAGGTTGCACAGCAGAACCGCAGTGCGTGCGACCTGGCCATGCTCGTAGGGAGGTTCACTGTGAAACGGAGAGCGCATGCGGCCATTGTGGCAAAAGCCCGCTGGCCCCGTAGCGGCTGGAGTATTCTCGGTTGCACCATGGATGCCTTGCCCCTGTCACCCTCCGTGTTGGCCACGCTCGACTGGGATCCAGCCCGGGTGCGTGCCATTACGCTTGACCTGGACGACACCCTGTGGCCGATCTGGCCCACCATTGCGCGCGCCGAGGCGATCCTGCATGCGTGGCTGCAGCAACATGCGCCTGCCACCGCCTTGCGGCTGGGAGATGCCCGTCAGCTGCGTGCCGTGCGCGAACGCATGGTGTCGCTGCGGCCAGACCTCCAGCACGACCTGTCAGCCCTGCGCCGCGAGTCGATCCGGCTGGTGCTGCAGGAGTCCGGGGACGACCCGGCGCTGGCAGAGCCAGCCTTCGATCTGTTTTTTGCCGAGCGCCAGCGCGTGGACCTGTTTGAAGATGTGCTGGAGGCACTGGACGCGCTGGCCGCTCGGTATCCCATCGTGGCGCTTTCGAATGGCAATGCGGATGTGGTCCGCGTAGGGCTGGGGCGGTATTTCCGGCACAGCGTCAGTGCCCGAGAGTTCGGCGTGCCCAAGCCCGATTCGCGAATCTTCCATGCGGCCGCCGCGCACGCTGGCGTGCCCAGTGCAGCGGTGCTGCATGTGGGCGACGACGCGCATCTGGACGTGCAGGGAGCTTTGCAGGCCGGGATGCAGGCCGCCTGGGTGAACCGGCAGGGGGCGGTCTGGGGGCACGCGTTCCGCGCACACCTTGAAGTGCCCGATTTGCACGTCTTGCGTGCGGCGCTTTGACGGCGATCAGCCTCTTGGCGGATGTGTTGCACCGGCGCAGTGCGTGCATGGCGCACAATCGTGGCTGGCCGCGATTGTCTCCCTCAACGCGCCCCTTGGGCGCAGGCGGTCCATTCGTCGCCCGACCATGCACACTCCCCCTCCCTTTGTTCCGCCGGTGCGCCGCATCGGCCCGCTGCAACCGCTGACCTGGCTGGCACTGGCCTGGCGCGACATGGCGCACGCTGGCTGGATCAGCTTTGCCCATGGGCTGGCACTCACCCTCTTGGGTGCGGCCATCCTGTGGGTGGGGCGCGATCGTTTCTGGCTCATGGCGGGGGCGCTTTCCGGCTTTCTGGTGGTGGCGCCTGTGCTGGCCACCAGCTTCTATGCGCTGAGCCGCGCGATCGAAAGACGCGAGCCGGCCGACAGCGCAGTGGTGTGGCGTACCTGGACGCGCTGGCAAGGCGCGCGCGGTCGCGAGTATTGGTGCCTGGTGCACTTTGGTCTGCTGCTGGCGCTGGCTGCAACAGGGTGGGTGCTGACCTCGGCGGCGCTCATCATCGCGTTTGCGCCCCAGCCTGTGCTCAAGCCCATGGACTTCGTGCTGCAGGTCATGCTGGCGCGCGAGGGGTGGCTGTTCGAGGCCTGGCTGGCGCTTGGCAGCCTGCTGGCCGCGCCGATTTTTGCGTCCAGCGTGGTGGCCATGCCCTTGCTGCTGGACCGCCGGGCCACCGTGCTGCAAGCAGTGCTCACAAGCTGGCAGGCCGTGGCGAACAATCCATTGCCCATGGCGATCTGGGCAGCGCTCATCCTCGGGTTCACGTTGCTGGGCCTGGGCTCGCTGCTGCTGGGCCTGATTCCCATCATGCCCATGCTGGGTCATGCCAGCTGGCATGCCTATCGCGACCTGGTCGATGTGTCTGGTCTGCCCGCCCGCGAGCCAGAAGGCGCGGAGGGCGCGCTGTGATCTTGGGTTTTACCGAGGCGGAGATTGCCAGCTTCTTCCTCACCTACGGCGTGGGAGCGTTCATGCTCTACATGCTCTTCATCATCGGCCAGCTCGCGTGGCAATCGAAAGCGGGGCGCTTCGGAGCGTTTGTGATTTTCCTGGGCCTGGGTTTCGGCATGCTGGGTTTTGTGGCCAAGGGCATCATCCAGTGGGTGTTGGAGCATTGAGCCTAGGAGCCTGTCGGACTTGGGAATCGTCGGCTACATGCCAATGGCCAATGGGCCGCAGCGGTCCTTTTTTCACCGTCTTTGGGGCCATAGCCCCGCTATGGAACTGCACACACGGCGAAAACGGTCTTTGCGGAGGCTCATTTTCGTTTTCGATGTCCCAAGTCCGACAGGCTCCTAGGGGCAACAGCTGCTTCTTCACCATGGTGGCGGTGGACGAGCAGCGCAAGCCGCGCGCCGTCCCGCAGCGGCCAGTCGCAGCGACCCAGGCCGCGCGGCTGCCGCAGTCGCCTGACACGGGCGCGGCAACACCTGGGCTCCCCTGCGTTTGTGGCTTTGGCACTGCACCCCTCGTGGCTCTGTTTGCAACCGGTTGCAATCCATGGGGGCTCGTCGATATAGTCAGCGCACAGGCTAGGGCTGCGGTCCGTGTGCATCCGGCACCGGCGCGACCTTCGCTCAGACGGGAGGCAGCGCTCGTGTTTGCGGTCTACGACGTGGGTGCGTATTCCGTAGGATGGCTCTCGCTGGCCTTCTTCCTGGTCTGGTCGGGCGACCGGTTGCACCAGGCCGCCTGGCTCTGGGGCTGGGCGTTTCTTGCGCTCGCGCTTGCGTCCATCGCCGGGTCTCGCTACCAGCTGGGTGGTGCGCCCTGGCTGGGGGGGGGGGCGGTGATGCTCACGGGCTTGTACCTGGTGTGTATGTACTGCGCCAACGAGGCGCTGCGAGGCCGCGTGGTGCCGTGGTGGCGTCTGGTGGCCTGGTCGCTGGGCCTGGCGGGGCTGATTGCGGCCCTGGGTTTCGGGGTGGACCAGCTCGCTGGGCGGCTGCTGGTGCTGGCGCTGATGGTGCTGCTGTACGTCTGGTCCAGCTACTTCTTCTTGACGCGGCTGCGGCTGCCCTGGGTGAGCGGTGCGTTTGCGCTGTGCGCCGCAGGCTTCGCGTTTGTGCTCATCGACGGGGCGAACTTTTCGACCGTGCACCAAAGCCTGCCTGCGGCACTGACGAGTTGGACCACCCACCTCATTTTGGGTCTGGTGCTGCTGAGCACGGCCTCGCGCCAGTCGCGCCGTCGGCTGGAGCAGGTGATCTGCCACCTGCCCGACGCCGTGGTGGCCCGCCGCATCGACGGCACGGTGCTGTTTTGCAACGACAGTTTTGCGCGGCTGGCCGGCGTGCGTTCGCCCCGGCTCATGGTGGGCAAGCCCGTGCCGCTGCTGTCGGCCGACGAGCGCGAGACCGCGCGCGTGGTGCACGAGATCAACGCCGTGGCGGAGCGCGGAGCCATGTCCACGCCGGTCACGATGGAGCGGCCCATCCGCCGTGCCGATGGGGCGTGTTTCCGGCCGAGATCACCTATTCCAGCTTCGACGACCTCGGCCAGATTGTGGTGCTGGCCCAGGTGCGCGACCTGACCGAGCGCAAGCAGGCCGAGGAAGAGCGCCTGCGCCTCGTCACCTCCGACCTGCTCACCGGTCTGCCCAACCGCCAGCATCTGGAGTTCAAGCTGCGCGAACTGCTGGCCCACAGCGAGGCGCAGGGCCAGCGCTGCGCGCTGTTGCTGATCGACATCGCCCACTTCAAGAAGATCAACGACGCGCTGGGGCACCTCAAAGGCGATGAGGTGTTGCGCGAGATCTCTCAACTGCTGGCCGGCTGCTGCCAGGGCTGCGACCTGCTGGCCCGCGTGGGCGGTGACGAATTTGTGATGGTGATGTCCGGCCTGACCGGGCGCGAGAGCGTGCTGACGGTGGAAGACCGCGCGCGCCAGGTGCTGGCCCAACTGCAACGCGAGGTGCGCCAGGGCGGGCTGGGCGTGACCATGGGTGCGAGCATCGGCATTGCGTTCTCGCAGCCGCAGGGCAGCTCGCCGCAGGCGCTGCTGCAACATGCCGAGCTGGCGCTGTACGAGGCCAAGGCCCACGGCCGTGGCGAATGGCGCTTCTTCAGCGACGACATGGACGCGCGCTTGGCGGCATCGCTGCGGCTCGAATCGGCGCTGCGCAGCGCGCTGGCCGACGGCTCTGAAGAACTGCAACTGCACTACCAGCCGATCTGCGACGCCCGCACCGGCGCACTGGTCAAGGTCGAGGCCTTGCTGCGCTGGAACAGCCCCACGTTGGGTCCTGTAAGTCCCGACCGTTTCATTCCGATTGCGGAGCAGTCGGCGCTGATCCTGGACCTGGGCCATTGGGTGATGAACGAGGCCATGCGCCAGGTGGCCGCCTGGCGGGCGGCGCACGGGCACGCGCCGGTGGTCAGCGTCAACGTGTCGGTGCGGCAATTTTTGCACAAGGACTTTGAGCTGCAACTGTATTCGCTGCTGCTGCTGCACGACTTGCCCGCCTCGCAGATCGAGCTGGAACTCACCGAGTCGGTGCTAGCCGGGGAAGACGACGAACTGCAGGGCCTGCTGACGCGGCTGCGCGATACGGGCTGCGGCCTGTCGCTCGACGACTTCGGCACCGGATATTCCTCCTTGAGCTACCTCGCGCGTTTTCGTTTGAGCAGCGTGAAGATCGACCGCAGCTTTGTGCGGGGCGTGGATCAGGATATGCGCAAGCGCTCGCTGGTGCGGGCCATTGTGTCCATGGGACACAGCCTGGGCCTGGTGGTGGTGGCCGAGGGTGTGGAGACCGAAGCCGAGCGCGGCGTGCTGCTGCAAGAAGGCTGCGACCAACTCCAGGGCTACCTGCTGGGCCGCCCGGCCCCAGCACAGGACCAGCCACCCAGCCCGGCCGCAGTGCCCTGAGGCAAAGGCCTGCCACCGGTACAGCCCGGAGCACGGGCGTGTCAGGGCCTGTGGTGCCACCCTAGGAGTCTGTCGGACTTGTGGGGGGGCGTCGAAAGCGAACATGAGCCCCAACGAGGACCGTTTTCGCCGTGTTTGCGGCCCCATAGCGGGGGCTATGGGGCCCAAAGACGGTGAACAATGGACCACTGCAGCCCATTGGCCATTGGCATGCAGCCGACGATTCCCAAGTCCGACAGGCTCCTAGGCCGAAGGCAGCGGAGCGCCCCCCCCTGCGCGCGGCCGTACGATGCTGCTGCGGCTTAGAGCAGGCGCGCGATCAGCGCGCCCTCGGCCGGGCCTTCGATGGGAATGCGCACCCGCACCGGGTTGCCCGCCGCGACGGTGATGGGCTGGCCTTCCAGGTCGTGCATGGTGGTCAGTGCCATGCGGCGGTTGCCCGAGGGGTGGATGATCTCCAATGTGTCGCCCACGGCAAAACGGTTCTTGGTTTCTACCTCGGCCCAGCCGTCGGCCACGGCGCGCACTTCGCCCACAAAGTGGCTGCGGTGCAGGGTGGAATGGCCGGTTTCGTAGTTCTGGTAGTCCTGCGCGGGGCGGCGTTCCAGCAGGCCGCTGGTGTAGCCGCGGTTGGCCAGGCCTTCGAGTTCCGTGATCAGCGTGGGGTCGAACGGGCGGCCAGCCACAGCGTCGTCGATGGCGCGGCGGTACACCTGGGCGGTGCGTGCCACGTAGTACAGGCTCTTGGTGCGGCCCTCGATCTTGAGCGAATCCACCCCGATCTGCACCAGGCGCTGCACATGCTCGACCGCGCGCAGATCTTTGCTGTTCATGATGTAGGTGCCGTGCTCGTCCTCCATGATGGGCATGAGCTCGCCTGGGCGGCCCATCTCCTCGATCAGGTACACCTGGTCGGCCTTGGGGTGGCGCTGGCCGCCGCCGCAGGTGCTGCTTGCGGTGGCGGTGAACTGGGCGTCGGCCTCTTCGCGTGCCTTGTTGAAGTCGAAGCCGGACTCCATGGGCAGCGCCAGGGCTTCGCCGGTGTTCGGGTCCACCGCGGCGTTGTGGGTTTTGTATTCCCAGCGGCAGGCATTGGTGCAGGTGCCCTGGTTGGGGTCGCGTCGGTTGAAGTAGCCCGACAGCAGGCAGCGGCCCGAATAGGCAATGCACAGCGCGCCATGTACGAATACTTCGAGTTCCATGTCGGGGCATTCCTGGCGGATCGTCTCGATCTCGTCCAGGCTCAGCTCGCGCGAGAGGATGATGCGCGTCACGCCCACCTTCTGCCAGAACTTCACCGTGGCCCAGTTGGTGGTGTTGGCCTGCACCGAGAGGTGCACCTCGGCTTCGGGCCACTTCTCCTTGACCATCATGATCAGCCCTGGGTCGGCCATGATCAGCGCGTCTGGCTTGCACTCCATCACCGGCTCGATGTCGCGCAGGTAGGTGCGCACCTTGTCGTTGTGCGCAATCAGGTTGCTGGTCACGAAGAACTTCTTGCCGCGCGCGTGCGCTTCGGCAATGCCCTGGGCAATTTGCTCAAGCCGGAACTCGTTGTTGCGTGCGCGCAGGCTGTAGCGCGGCTGGCCCGCGTACACGGCGTCGGCGCCAAAGTCGTAGGCGGCGCGCATCTTGTCGAGCGAGCCGGCGGGCAGCAGAAGTTCGGGGCTGGCAGGGTGGGTCATGGTGGTCTCTGTGTGGTGCAAGCAGGCCGGGGCGCCCTGGTGGGGCGCGCCCGGCGGGGTGGGGCACGTGCGCTGCGTGCCGCCGGGGTCAGTCCTGTGGGCGAAAGCCGATCACCAGCGACGAGGGCACGCGTCCGTCCACATCGCGGGGCAGGGTTTCGGTGCGTTGCAGCGCCCGCACCACGGCGTCGTCCCAGGCCTTGTTGCCGCTGGACTGCGTAAGTCGAATGCCCGTGATGGTACCGTCAGGTGCGGCGCGCACTTCCACCTCGGCGCGCGGGTTGCCGCTGACCACCTCGGGGTACACGATGTTGGGCTTGACGCGCGCGGCCACGCGGCCTGCGTAGCTGCCCGAGGGGCCCGAGGAACGCTCGGCCGTGCCGCGCGCGTTCTCGCTGCCCGTGGCATTGGCCAGGCCCTGGATGCGGCGCAGCTGCTCCTGCCGCAGATCTTCCGTGCGGCGGGCTTCTTCGGCCTTGCGGCGCTCCTCGGCCTGCTTCTTCTGGCGCTCTTGTTCGGCCTTTTTCTGTTCGGCCAGGCGGCGCTCCTCGCGTTCCTTTTGCTCGCGCTCTTTCTGTTCGCGTTCTTTGAGTTCGCGTTCTTTCTTGTCCTTCTCGGCGCGTTCGCGTTCCTTGCGTTCACGCTCCTTCTGCTCGCGCTCGCGCTTTTCCTGCTCCAGGCGCTTGCGTTCCTTTTCCTTCTCGATGGCGATCTGGG
>JBKBUN010000123.1:0-9685 GCA_046289925.1 Burkholderiaceae bacterium
CTTGGGAATCGTCGGCTGCAAATGGGCCGCAGCGGTCCATTTTTCACCGTCTTTTGGCCCCATAGCTCCACTATGGGGCTGCAAACACGGCGAAAACTGTCCTCGCTGGGGCTCATTTTCGCTTTCGACACCCCAAGTCCGACAGGCTCCTAGGCTCAGTGCCCAGGCGCGGCAAGTGGTCGATGCCGTGGCCGTGTTCCGCCTGCGCGCCGCCCTGGCCCCACCGAAAGCGCCTGCTCCGGCCGGCAAGTCCGCGCAAGCCACCCTGGACCACGGCTGAGGCAGCACGGGCAGACCGTCCCGGTCATGGCAGGGCCACCATGTGCCGTGCGCGGCAACGCGTCTTGGCCAAGGCCCAGCCGCATGCCAGAGCTCCATCCACCAACGGGCACCTTGGGTCAGCGCACCGCCCCGCTGGCCTGCAAGGCGGCACATTCGGCCGGTGTGTAGCCCAGGTCCTGCAGCACCGCCAGTGTGTCCTGTCCGAGGGTGGGCGGATCGGATCGCACGCCAGGCCTTTGCCCGCCGATACGCAGCGGCAGCAGGGCTGTGCGGGCCGATTGCCCCGCACGCTCGCCATCGGGCAAAGTGATCTCGGCCAGTCCGCCCGTGGCCTGCAGATGCGGGTCGTCGAACAGTTGTTCGGGCCGCGCAATGGGGGCATAGGGCAGCCCGTGACGTTCAAACCGCTCGGCTATCTCGCTTGCGCAGAATCTGGCCAGCCGCTGGCGCAGATCCGGTATCAGGCTTGGGCGGGCTCGCACCCGGTCGTTGTTCGTGGCCAGCCGAGGATCGGTACGCAGATCGTCGAATCCAAAAGCCTCGCAGAACGTTGTCCACTGCGCGTCGCTGACAGCCGCCAGAAAAATCTGCTCACCATCCTGCACGCTGAACACGTCGTACAGCGCCCAGGAAGAAATGCGCTCCGGCATAGGCGCTGCCGGCTGCCCCGTGACTGCGTACTGCATCATGTGCTGTCCGACGAGAAACACGTTGTTCTCGAACAGCGCGGAATCGACTTCCTGCCCGCGTCCGGTGATGCCGCGCTGCATCAGCGCGGCCATCGCACCGATGGCGCCAAACATGCCACCCATGATGTCGTTCACGCTCGCGCCAGCGCGCAGCGGATCGCCGGGCCGGCCTGTCATGTAGGCAAGCCCACCCATCATCTGTACCACCTCATCCAGCGCCGTGCGGTGCTCGTACGGCCCCGGCAGGAAACCCATGTGGTTGACATAGATGAGCCGGGGGTTCTCTCCGGTCAAGCCCGCGTAGTCCAGCCCGTACTTGGCCATGACCCCAGGTTTGAAGTTCTGCACCACGACATCGGCCGACAGGGCCAGCCGACGGGCCACCGCCAGGCCCTCGGGGTGGCGCAAATCAAGCGCCACGCTGCGCTTGTTGCGGTTGAACATCGGAAAGAAGCCCGCCCCTGCCCCCAGCAAATGCCGCGTGCGGTCGCCCTCGATGGGCTCGACCTTGATGACTTCGGCCCCCAGGTCGCCCAGCACCATGCCGCAGGTCGGCCCCATGACCATGTGGCTGAATTCGACCACGCGCACACCGGCCAGAGGCAGCGCTTGAGCAGCGGCAGCGATGGGGCGTCGATCAGAATCGGCAGCGGCACGAGAGCAGTCGGTCATGGCAAAGAATCCTGAGCGGGCGGGAGCAGGCCGCCCGCAACGCGCTGCAGCAACGTCGCAGAGATGCAACAAAATGCAGCATATCAACCCTTAAATATGCCGCCAGCGTACAGCAAACAAGCACGACAAGCTACCAAACTTGTAGCAAATACGGTTCCGCGCTATAGTCGGCCGCAGGTTCGGGGGCCCTGTGGCTGCCCGGTGACACAACCCCAGCGCCAGGAGAAGCCTGCATGAGCTCCAAGGAAAACGCGGCCATCAACCAGCTGTTCGAACGGCTTGAGTGCCGTTACGCACTGCGCGTGCTGTGGGCGCTGCGCGACGGACATCCACAGACGTTCCGCCTGCTGCAAGACAGCGTGGGCGGCATCACGCCCAACACTCTCAACACCCGTATCAAAGAGCTGCGCGAAATCGGCTTGATCGACCACGGCAGCGACGGCTACACCGTGACCTCGTCCGGACAAGACCTGCTCAAGCGTCTGAGCGACGTGCAGGCCTTTGCCACGCGCTGGGCATCAGGGCGCGCCCGCGGCAAGTAAGCGCATTGCGCTCCAACACGGCTTCTGGCTTGGCCTGCTGGGCACCAGAAGCTTTTTTTCATCCTCGTGAAAGCACACCATGGCAATGATCACCACGGCCTCTGGCCTGCAGTACGAAGACACCGTCGTTGGCGAAGGCGCCGAAGCCGCGCGCGGCCAGAACGTATCGGTGCACTACACCGGCTGGCTATACCAGGACGGACAACAGGGCGCAAAGTTCGATTCAAGCCTGGACCGCCGCACACCGTTCGACTTCCCGCTCGGTGCGGGCATGGTCATCAAAGGGTGGGACGAAGGCGTGCAAGGCATGAAGGTGGGCGGCAAGCGCACGCTCATCATCCCCGCAGCTCTGGGCTATGGTGCCCGTGGAGCGGGCGGCGTGATCCCGCCGAATGCTACGCTCAAGTTCGAAGTGGAATTGCTGGCCCTGGGCCGCTGAGCCTCGGCCCCGAAGCGGGCGCAACGATGCGCCAAGGGCCCACACGCGCCGGACAGGGCACTCACCACCCACCAGCGGTTTCGGTGCACGGCCACTCCAAGCCGCATCGGCGCAGCAAGCAGTCAACCCAGGAGCCTGTCGGACTTGGGGCGTCGAAAGCGAACATGAGCCCCAGCGAGGACCTTTTTCGCCGTGTTTGCAGCCCTATAGCGGGGCTATGGAGCCCAAAGACGGCGAACAATGAACCGCTGCGGCCCATGGGCCATTGGCATGCAGCCGACGACTCCCAAGTCCGAAAGGCTCCTGGGGTCAAGCGAACAGCGCCTTGCGCAGACGCTCGTATTTGGCCTCCCCAACCGCTTCACGGATCTGGGGAGCAAGCGCAGCCAGCGCTTCGTAGTTCATGGCGCCCTCCACCGCCAGATTCAGCCGGAAGCCCCGCAACCCCAATCCAGCTGTCAACTCTGTCGCCACGGGGTAGGCATCCTGGAACCGCTGCATCATCGAGCGTCCAGTGTCCTGTTCGCTGCCCGAGGTGGGGGCCGCCACCGCCTCTGCGGCAGGCGCAGGCGCTGGTGCCGACTCCTGCCCCTGGGGAGCCAGCACGCCAAGATCCAGCATCGCCTGGATGTCGGCCTCCGTGATGCCCATGGCGGCCGTGGCCGCCAGCACGTCGGCCACTGTGCGCTTGCCGTCAAACAGGATGAAAGCAGAGCGCTGACGCGGTGTGAGCGCGCCGTGCCGGTCTTTGAGCAATTGCTGGCCGGCCGATGTTTTGACGAGAACCATGGAAGGCATGTGGGGTGCGGATAACAACCGGCTTGTAGATTCGCACAGCCAGCCGAGCGCAACCATCCGGGTAACCCTTAGAAGCCGGAACTCATGTTCGCTTTCGACGCCCCAAGTCCGACAGGCTCCTGGGTCCGTCGCGTACAACACAGTTCCAGGTGCAAGCACAGGCCGCACAGGCAGGCGCACAGGTGCTTGAGCCTCAGATCTCGCGGCGGTCGACAGGGAGGTTGCCCGGCCGCGTCAGGTAGCTCACGACCACCGCCACCACCGCGCCGACCGGCACCCCGAACACACCTGCCGAAATCGGCTGGATACCGAACCACAGCGTGTCTGCGATCCACCACGAAGGCAGACTGCGGAAGGCCGGCGCATGCGAGAGCATGTAGTACACCGTGACACCCAAGCCGCAAAGCATGCCCGCCACGGCCCCCTGGCGCGTGGTGCCACGCCAGAAGATGCCCAGCACCATCACAGGCACAAAAGCCGAAGCTGCGAGCGAGAAGGAAGCGGACACCATGGGCAGAATGTCCGACGGCTTGAGCGCCGCCACAAACGCAGCCGACAGCGCCACCGTGAGCAGCGTGAACTTGGTCAGGATCACACGCTGCTCTGGCGAGGCCTTCCGCGCACGTTCGCGAAAATACAGATCGCGCACGAGGGCGTTGCTGATGGTCAGGAGCAGGCCATCGGCGGTGGACAGCGCGGCCGCCAGCCCACCCGCGGCCACCAGACCCGACACCACATACGGCAGTCCGCCCATTTCGGGGGTGGCCAGCATGATCAGGTCGACCCCGAAATGCATTTCACCAAACTGTACGATTCCGTCGCCGTTCACGTCCTCCACCGACAGCAACGATGCGTCCACCCGCGCCCACTGGGCCATCCAGGCGGGCAAGGCCTCAAAGCTGCTACCCACCAGGTTGTGCAGCACTTCGTACTTCACAAGCGCCGCCAGCGCGGGCGCACTCAAGTAGAGCAACGCAATGAAAAACAGCGACCAGCCTACCGATGCACGCGCGGCCGCCACCGTAGGTGCGGTGTAGAAGCGTGTGAGCAGATGCGGCAGCCCGGCTGTGCCCACCATCAAGCAGAACATCAGCGCGAGGAAGTTGCGACGGGCCAGTTCGTACTCGGCCTGCTCTTGTGCAGTGCCATCAGGGTCGCCAGCGTAGGCGGTGGCATGGCGCGGCAGCCCCCCCAAAGGTCGCGCGCGCTCATAGTTCTCGCGCATCTCACGCGTCCAGCGCTCGCGGGCGGTAGCTGCGTCCCGCGGCAGGGAGGCGAGCTCCCGGCTGGCCGCCACGATCAGGCCCACGTCGGCGTTCTGCGCACGCAGTTGGCGGATGCGTTCGCGCGCGCGCTGGCGCTCCTGTTCTAGTGCGGCCTCTACGTTCTGCAGGCGCCGCTCGTAATCGCGCGCTCGCTCCAAGTAGGCTTGCACCACCTGGTTCTCCACAGGCGAATCGAGCAGCTGGACCTCAAGGTCGGCGATCTTGCCGAGCTGGGTGCCATACACCAAGGGGGCCATGGGATTGCCCAGCTGCTTGTACGCCAGCCACGACACTGGGATCAGGAACGCCAGCAGCAGCACCACATACTGGGCCACCTGCGTCCAGGTGATGGCCCGCATGCCGCCCAGAAACGAGCACAGCAGCACGCCGCCCAGGCCGAGCATGATGCCAATCTCGAACTGCACCCCGGTCAGGCGCGAAGCGATCAGGCCCACGCCATAGATCTGCGCCACCACGTAGGTGAACGAGCACAGCACCGCCGCCAGAGCTGCAATCACGCGCGGCCAACGGCCACCAAAGCGCACATGGAAGAAATCGGGCACGGTGTAGATCTGCATGGCCCGCAGGTGCGGCGCGATCAGCATGGCCAGAAGGCAAAAGCCGCCCGTCCAACCCAGCAAATAGGCCAGCCCGCCAGGCTGCCCCGGACTGCCGGAAAAGCCTTGCAGGTAGAGCGCCCCCGACAGGCTGATGAACGAGGCCGCGCTCATCCAGTCGGCGGCAGTTGCCATGCCGTTGTAGAACGGCGGGATGCGCCGCCCGGCGACGTAGTACTCCTCCGCATCCGAGGTGCGGCCGTAGACGCCGATACCGGCGTACACCATCACCGTGAGGAACAGAAAGATCGGACCGATCCAATGGCGCGACAAGCCTTCGTGCTCGGCCCAGGTCATGAGCGCCAGGAACGCCAGCACGCCCAGCACATACAGCGCCAGGATGCGGTGCAGCCGTCGCTCGTAGGCCGCTCCAGAGAGTGGGCGGGACGGCTCAGCCATGCGGGCCTGCGGTGCTGCGCGGCGCACCCTCGCCTGCCGCAGCCTTGGCCGCTGCACGCGCATCGGTCGCCTCCAAGTGGTTCATCGCCAGGCAGTACACCACCACGATGCCGATGAACACCAGCACAGCCCCTTGCGCCGCCATCCAGTAGGCCAGCGGCCACTCGCCCAACAACAGGTTTTGCAGGTCACGGGCGCAGTAGGCCGTTCCGAAGGAAACGAGCGCCCAGACCGCGAGCAGCACGGCCTTGAGCCATAGATGCCGCGCATCGTGCAGCACAGCCACCGCAGGCTCCTGCTCGGACTCGGGCGGGATAGGGGCCATGTGCTGCACAGCGCAGCCGTCAAGCAGCGGCCAGTTGCTGCCAGGTGGCGATCACGCTGTCGGGGTTGAGCGAGATCGACGAAATGCCCTCCCGGGCCAACCATTGGGCAAAGTCCGGGTGGTCGCTGGGCCCTTGCCCGCAGATACCGATGTACTTGCCCTGCGCTCGACAGGCCTGAATGGCCTGGTGGATCAGGGCTTCCACAGCCGGGTCGCGTTCGTCGAAATCATGCGCCAGCAGTTCCAGGCCCGAGTCGCGATCGAGTCCCAGCGTGAGCTGGGTCAGGTCGTTCGAGCCGATCGAGAAGCCGTCGAAGAACTGCAAGAAGCGTTCGGCCAGGATGGCGTTGCTCGGCACCTCACACATCATGATGACCTTGAGCTCGTCCTTGCCGCGCTCCAGGCCGTGGGCGGCGAGCAGGCGCGTCACGCGCTCGGCCTGGCCCAGCGTGCGCACGAAGGGCACCATCACCTGCACGTTGGTCAGGCCCATATCGATGCGCACGCGCTTGAGCGCCTCGCATTCCATGGCAAAGGCCTCGCGAAAATCTTCGCTGATGTAGCGCGCCGCACCACGGAAGCCCAGCATGGGGTTCTCTTCCTCGGGCTCGTAGCGGCTGCCGCCGATGAGCTTGCGGTATTCGTTGGACTTGAAGTCCGACAGGCGCACGATCACCGGCTTGGGCCAGAAGGCCGCAGCAATCGTCGCCACGCCCTCGGCCACCTTGTCCACATAGAAGGCGCGCGGGCTGGCGTGGCCACGGGCCACGGATTCGACGGCCTTCTTCAGGTCGGCATCCACGTTCGGGTAGTCGAGAATGGCCTTGGGATGTACGCCGATGTTGTTGTTGATGATGAACTCCAGCCGCGCCAGGCCCACGCCATCGTTGGGCAGTTGGGCAAAGTCGAAGGCGAGTTGCGGGTTGCCCACGTTCATCATGATCTTGGTGGCGATCGGCGGCATCTCGCCGCGCTGCACCTCGGTGACCTCGGTTTCGAGCAGGCCGTCGTAGATCTTGCCGGTGTCGCCTTCGGCGCAACTCACGGTGACCAGAGTACCGTCCCTGAGGCGCTCGGTCGCGTCACCACAGCCCACCACCGCTGGAATGCCCAGCTCGCGCGCAATGATGGCGGCGTGGCAGGTGCGGCCACCCCGGTTGGTGACGATGGCGCTGGCGCGCTTCATCACCGGCTCCCAGTTGGGATCGGTCATGTCGGTCACCAGCACGTCGCCGGGCTGCACCTTGTCCATCTCGGCAATGTTGTGCACCAGACGCACCGGGCCGGTGCCAATCTTCTGGCCGATGGCACGTCCTTCGGCCAGCACAGTGCCCATGCCTTTGAGTTTGTAGCGCTGCTCGGCCTGACCCTTGGCCTGGCTCTTCACCGTCTCAGGACGGGCCTGCAGGATGTAGAGCTGGCCGTCCGTGCCGTCTTTGCCCCACTCGATGTCCATGGGGCGGCCGTAGTGCTGCTCGATCACCAGCGCGTAATGCGCGAGCTGTTCGACTTCGGCATCCGTCAGCGAGTAGCGGTTGCGCTGCTCGGTGGGGACGTCCACAGTCTTGACCAGCTTGCCGCTCGCGGCCTTTTCTTCCGGCGACGAGAACACCATCTGGATCAGCTTGCTGCCCAGGTTGCGACGGATCAGCGCCTTCTTGCCCGCTTTGAGCATGGGCTTGTGCACGTAGAACTCGTCGGGGTTCACGGCGCCCTGTACCACCGTCTCGCCCAGGCCGTAGCTGCTGGTGATGAACACCACGTCTTCAAAACCCGACTCGGTGTCGATGGTGAACATCACGCCCGCCGCCCCCTGGTCCGAGCGCACCATGCGCTGCACTCCGGCCGACAGCGCCACGTCGGCATGGGCAAAGCCCTTGTGCACGCGATAGCTGATGGCGCGGTCGTTGTAGAGCGAGGCGAACACCTCCTTCACCTTGTGCAGCACCTCGTCGATGCCCACCACGTTGAGGAAGGTTTCCTGCTGGCCCGCAAATGAGGCGTCAGGCAGGTCTTCGGCCGTGGCCGACGAGCGCACCGCGAAAGACGCCTGCGCATTGCCGGCCGACAGCGTGGCAAAGGCCTCGCGAATGGCTTTTTCAAGGTCGGCCGGGAAGGGCTGGGCCTCGACCATGGCGCGGATCTCGGCACCCGCTGCCGCCAGCGCGCGCACGTCCTCGATGTCCAGCGCGTCCAGACGGGCATTGATGCGCGCGTCCAGACCTTCGTGTTTCAGGAACTCGCGGAACGCATGCGCCGTGGTGGCAAAGCCGGTGGGCACGCGCACACCTTGGGGCAGTTGCGAGATCATTTCGCCGAGGCTGGCGTTCTTGCCGCCAACGACCTCGACGTCGCTCATTCTCAGGTTCTCAAACGGAACGACCAGGGCGGTCGCGTCGAACAGTGCAGACATGGGAAAGCTCCAGAAGTTGAAACCGGGTCTGCGCACCTGCCCCGTGCGGGCGAGCGGCGAAGGTCCACGCATGCAGCACGGCTTTGTAGTTCTGCTTGTAGGCCGAAGGGGTGCATGGACGGAATTCAGATAATGGGCTCCATTGTAGGCCGACGCCCACGACGCCACTGGCGGCAGGCTGACGCCGTCCACAACGGGGTTTCACATGCATTCGCGCACTGTCTTTTTCGTCTCCGATGGCACCGGCATCACCGCCGAAACCTTCGGCAATGCCATCCTCGCGCAGTTCGAGCTCAAGCCGCGACACGTGCGCCTGCCCTTTGTGGACAGCGTGGACAAAGCCCATCAGGCGGTGCGCCAGATCAATCACACGGCAGAACTCGAAGGCAAGCGCCCCATCGTGTTCACCACGCTGGTCAACATGGAGGTGTTGCGCGTGCTGCAGGCGGGCTGCAAGGGCATGCTGCTCGACATGTTCGGCACCTTTGTGAACCCGCTGGAGGTGGAGTTGGGCATCAAATCCAACCACCGCATCGGTCGCTTTTCAGACGTGAGCCGCAGCAAGGAATACAACGAGCGGATCGAAGCCATCAACTTCAGCCTGGCCCACGACGACGGTCAGAGCAACCGCGACCTGGAGTCGGCCGACGTGATCCTGGTGGGCGTGAGCCGCAGCGGCAAAACGCCCACCAGCCTGTACCTGGCCATGCAGTGCGGGTTGAAGGCGGCCAACTACCCGCTGATCCCTGAAGATTTCGAGCGCCGACAGCTGCCACCTGCGCTCGTGCCGTACCGCAAAAAAATCTTCGGACTGACCATCAGCCCCGAGCGGCTGTCTGAAATCCGCAGCGAGCGGCGGCCCAACTCGCGCTACGCCAGCCTTGAGAACTGCCGCATGGAGGTGTCGGAAGCCGAGGCCATGATGCGGCGCGCAGGCATCCGCTGGCTGTCCACCACCACCAAGTCGATCGAAGAGATTGCGACCACGATCCTGCAGGAGATCCGGCCGGAGCGCTTGGTGTATTGAGGGGATTGCGGTGTGTGCAGTGGCTGGGTTGAGTACGCTTTAGGCTGCCTGTGCTTGTTTCTTAACCACGAGCCGCTATTGAATTCATAGCGTTTGGTTCTGTTGGCACTGGTCTGCAGCTGGGTTGTTTTGTGTTCCGGGGCCGGGATGTGCGCCCGGCGGCGCAGTGACTTTCTTTTGGGTCGCCAAAAGAAAGTCACCAAAGAAAAGGCGACCC
>JBKBUN010000124.1:0-9607 GCA_046289925.1 Burkholderiaceae bacterium
GGCGTCGAAAGCGAACATGCGCCCCAGCGAGGACCGTTTTCGCCGTGTTGGCAGCCCCATAGCGGGGCTATGGGGCCAAAAGACGGTGAAAAATGGACCGCTGCGGCCCGTCTGCCATTGGCATGCAGCCGACGATTCCCAAGTCCGACAGGCTCCTGGGTTCAAGGGTTCTCACCAAAGCAAAAGGGCCTGGAATACTCCAGGCCCTTGGCTGAAATGTGGTGGGTGCTGACGGGGTCGAACCGCCGACCTACGCCTTGTAAGGGCGCCGCTCTACCAACTGAGCTAAGCACCCCACCGCATGGGTGATCAGTTGACGGCGTCCTTCAGAGCCTTGCCAGGACGGAACTTCGGCACCTTGGCGGCCTTGATCTTGATGGTGGCGCCGGTGCGGGGGTTGCGCCCCGTGCGGGCAGCGCGCTTGCCCACAGCGAACGTACCAAAACCGACGAGCGACACAGTTCCACCCTTCTTGAGGGTCTTTTTCACGGCCTCGATCGTGGATTCCAGAGCACGCGCGGCAGCGGCCTTGGAGATGTCGGCGTTGTTCGCGATGTGCTCAATCAGTTCGGTTTTGTTCACAAGAAGCCTCTCGGGAATAGCGTTGATGGAAGGTCTCTGGACTTTGGCGTCTTCACTCGTGACAACGAGCAGCTTTCAGCTGGTGGCCGTCTGACGGGGAGGACTGTGCCGGCACCGCAGGAACTGCTGCGCCAGATTAAAGCCATCGGCTTTCCAAGTGTCAATACAACACGCCGTTTGCGGCAGCGATTGCTGAATTCTATGCGGAAATTCCGCCCCTCGCGGGCCAGCCCAGGCTTTTGTCTCACAGGCGTTGCATGAGCACGTTTCCTGATTGACAAGCCGCACCGGAACTGGCTTTGCGCCCGGGGTCAGCCCTGCAATACCTGCGCCACGGCACGCCCCACGTCGGCGGTGCCTGCGCGGCCGCCCAGGTCAGGGGTGCGCGGCCCGCCGTTGGACGGCTCCAGCACGGTTTCGATGGCGCCCACAATGGCATCGTGCGCATCGCGGTGGCCCAGGTGGTCCAGCATCAGGGCGGCGCTCCAGATTTGCCCGATGGGGTTGGCGATGCCTTTGCCCGCGATGTCTGGAGCCGAGCCATGGACCGGCTCAAACAGCGAGGGGAACCTGCGGTCCGGGTTCAGGTTGGCGCTCGGCGCGATGCCGATGGTGCCGGTACAGGCAGGCCCCAGGTCGGACAAGATGTCCCCGAACAGGTTGCTGGCCACCACCACGTCGAAGTGGTCGGGCCGCTGCACGAAGTGCGCCGTGAGAATGTCGATGTGGAACTTGTCCACCGCAACCTCCGGGTAGGCTTGGGCCATGGCGGCCACCCGTTCGTCCCAATATGGCATGGTGATCGCGATGCCGTTGGACTTGGTGGCGCTGGTCAAGCGCTTGCGCGGGCGACGCTTCGCAAGGTCGAAGGCGAAGCGCAGCACGCGGTCTACACCGTGTCGGGTCATCACCGTCTCCTGCATGACCAGCTCGCGCTCGGTGCCTTCGAACATGCGACCGCCGATGCTGGAATACTCGCCTTCGGTGTTCTCGCGCACGATCACCATGTCGATCTCGCCGGGCTGACGGGCACTGCCATCGCGGCGCACAACCGGGGCCACAATGCCGGGCATGAGCCGGGCCGGGCGCAGATTCACGTATTGGTCGAATTCGCGCCGGAACAACAGCAGCGAGCCCCAGAGCGAGACGTGGTCCGGAATCTTCTCGGGCCAGCCCACAGCGCCGAAAAAGATCGCGTCGTGGCCACCGATCTGGTCCTTCCAGTCCTCGGGCAGCATGCGGCCATGGCGTTCGTAGTAGTCCCAGCTCGAAAAGTTGAACACATCGACTTCAAGACCAATGCCGAACTTGCGCGCCGCTGCGTCGAGCACACGCAAGCCTTCGGGCATGACTTCCTTGCCGATGCCGTCGCCGGCGATGGCTGCAATGCGATGTCGCGTCATAGGGCACAACGGATGAAAACAAGGGACGGAATCGCCGCGCGGTGCACGCCGCAGGCGGGGCAAGACGCCTTAGCGCACACGCGCGCGGATCTCAGGCAAGGCTTTTTGCAAGTAGTACACCATGGACCACACGGTGAGCACGGCCGCGATCCAGATGAGCACGATGCCCCACAGACCGGTATCGATGCCGCCGGGCAGATGGCCGTCGTACAGCAGAAAGGGAATGGCGACCATCTGCACGGTGGTCTTGACCTTGCCCAGCATGTGCACCGCCACGCTCTTGCTAGCGCCGATCTGGGCCATCCATTCGCGAAGGGCGGAGATGGCAATTTCGCGTCCGATGATGATCAGCGCCACGAACACATCCACACGCTGCAGGTGCACCAGCACCAGCAACGAGGCGCACACGAGGAACTTGTCGGCCACCGGATCGAGGAAGGCGCCGAAGGACGAGGTCTGGTTGAGCCGCCGCGCGAGGTAGCCATCGAGCCAGTCGGTGGCGGCGAACAGCACGAACATGACCGTGGCGATCAGGTTGCGCAGGCCGGGGTCTAGCGGTGCGTAGAACACCCCCACGATCAGCGGTATCGCGACGATGCGCGTCCAGGTCATGATGGTGGGGATGGTCAGAAACATGGCCGCGATTGTGTCACGGCCTGCGGCCGCATTTCGTGTCCGGTTGTGCAGCGTGGGCATCGTCGACAGCGCTGGCGCTGGCGACCGCGCCCGCCTGCCCCGCCACGGCACATCGCAGGAACGAGTCCGCGCAGCAGGCGCTCAGCGCAGCGCCTGGTAGATCGCCTCGGCCAGCTCGTGCGAGATGCCCTCCACAGTGGCGAGGTCGTCTACGCTGGCCGCGGCCACCCCACGCACGCCACCAAAGCGCTGCAACAAGCGCGCGCGCTTCTTGGGCCCCACGCCCGGTATGTCTTCGAGCTGGCTGCCGCCCACGCGCACCTTGGCGCGCGCCGCCCGCATGCCGGTGATGGCAAAGCGGTGCGCCTCGTCGCGGATCTGCGCCACCAGCATCAGCGCGGCCGAGTCCCGGCCCAGGTACACCTTCTCGCGGCCGTCGGCAAACACCAGCTCCTCCAGTCCCACCTTGCGACCCTCGCCTTTTTCGACGCCCACGATGCGCGACAGGTCAAGCCCGAGCTGCGTGAACACCTCGCGCGCCACGCCCACCTGGCCCTTGCCGCCGTCGATGAGCACCAGATCGGGCAGGCGGGCCATGCCCTGCTCGCGTGCGGCCTCGGCCACCTTGCTGTAGCGGCGCAGCAGCACCTGGCGCATGGCGGCGTAATCGTCGCCACCGGTGATGCCTTCGATCTTGTAGCGCCGGTACTCGCTGCTCTGCATCTTGTGGTGATGAAAGACCACGCAGGAGGCAAGGGTCGATTCGCCCGCGGTGTGCGAGATGTCGAAGCACTCGATGGTCAGGCGCTCCAGTTCGTCGCAGGGCAGGTCCAGCGCCTCGGCCAGCGCGCGGGTGCGCGCCTGCTGTGAGCCCTCTTCGGCCAGGAGCCGGGCCAGTTGCAGGTCGGCGTTTTTCCGCGCCATGTCAAGCCAGGCACGGCGCTGGCCACGCGGCTGGTGCACGGCCGACAGGCGCAGCCCGGCCTGCTCGGACAGCGCCTCGAGCAGCGCCTTGTCCACCGGCTCGCTCACCACCAGCACAGGCGGTGGCGGCACGGCGGTGTAGTGCTGGGCCAGAAAGGCTTCGAGCACCTGCACCTCCACGGGCCGCTGGGCCGCAGACGCGGGTGCAGCGCCCTGCCCGCCTGCTCCCTCTGGTTCGGCTTCGGTGGCTTGGGCCTCAGCGGCCAGCGCTTCGGCGTCGATGGCCACAGCGTCTTCAACGTGCACCGGAAAGTACGGCCGATCGCCCAGGTGGCGGCCACCGCGCACCATGGCGAGGTTCACGCAGGCGCGACCGCCCTGCACGCGCACGGCAAGGATGTCCACGTCCTTGTCGCTCACGGTCTCGATCGCCTGCTGGTGCAGCACGCGCGACAGTGCTGTGATCTGGTTGCGCAACTCGGCCGCCTGCTCAAATTCGAGCCGCTCGGCATGCGCCAGCATGCGCGATTCCAGGGTCTTGAGCAGCTCTTGCGTTTCGCCGCGCAGCATGGCCTCGGCATGCTGCACGTCCACGGCGTAGGCCTCGGGCGAGATCAGATCCACACAGGGGCCACTGCAGCGCTTGATCTGGTAGAGCAGGCAGGGGCGCGAGCGGTTGGCAAACACCGTGTCTTCGCAAGTGCGCAGGCGGAACACCTTCTGCAGCAACTCGATGGTTTCTTTCACGGCCCAGGCACTGGGGTAGGGCCCGAAGTAGCGATGGCGCTTGTCCACTGCACCGCGGTAGTAGGCCACGCGCGGAAACTGTTCGGCAGGCTGCTCACCCCGCGCCTGCTGCGCGGCGGTGGCGGTGATCTTGAGGTAGGGGTAGCTCTTGTCGTCGCGAAACAGGATGTTGAACTTGGGGTTCAACGTCTTGATGAGGTTGTTTTCCAGCAGCAGCGCCTCGGCCTCAGAGCGCACCACGGTGGTCTCCAGCCTCACGATGCGGCTGACCATGTGGCCAATGCGCGTGCCACCGTGGTTCTTCTGGAAGTAGCTGGACACGCGCTTTTTGAGGCTGCGCGCCTTGCCCACGTACAGCAGCGTGCCGTCGGCGTCAAAGTAGCGGTACACGCCGGGCAGCGACGGCAACGCCGCCACCTGGGCCAAGAGTTCGTCGGAATGCGCGTCTGACATGCGCGTATTGTGTCGCGGCTTCTGCCACCGATTGGGCTTACGATTGCTATTATTTTGATAGCTGCTCGTGCTTGACTTTCAAGCACAAGCAACAGATTTTCTCCATAAAACCTGGGCCACCGCCCCGACAGGACCAAGGGCCGGCCATGCGCTGCGCTGCCAGCGCAGAATGCGCCATGTCTGCGGTGTCGCACAGCACAACGCTGCGCAGCCCCGGGCCCACAGTCCGCTGCACACAGTGCCGCAGTGACACCGGCCGTCGCGGCGCGCTGCTGCGCATGGCACCTGACGTTGCCAACAACTTGGGCGCGGTGCTCGGCATCTGCAGGGCGTGGCCGTCCCGCGTGGTCTGGAGCAGCAGCATGTCGCGCACCCGGTCGTGCGGGTCGGCGGCAATGCCCCGCGCGGTGCACACCTTGCCGACTGGTACGCGCGCAGCCGCCAGCTGCGCAGAGAGTCTGCGCTGCCCAGAGGCACGGCAGGACTCGGCTTGCTACCATCCTGCCACGCCCGCACCGCCGCCATGCAACTCGCCCTCGTGCCCCTGCGCCTATTTGTGACCGTGATGGGAGAAAACACCGTCGCGGCCGCAGCAGAGCGCGGGCATCGGGTGGCGTCTGCCGTCAGCCGCCGCCTGGCCAAGCTGGACGACAGCCTCTGGGGCGGCCTGTTCACGCGCTGCCACTGCGGCAAGTTGGTGCTGGTGGCGCCCGCAGGGCATGCCATGGCCTGCAGACGCCCGGTGCGACTGGCCGACGCCCGGCCCTATGACGTCATCGGCGCCCACCCGGGCAGCGCCATCCACCACCTGTGGCACCGCGCCGCATCCGCCGCCCAGGCCAGGCGCTGCGACGCGCTGCGCCTGCGGGTGGCGGCCGGTCTGGGCGCAAGGGTGCTGCAAGCCCTTGCCCCGGCGGTCCGTCAGCGGCTGGCCCCTCTGGCCCGCCCCGACAGCGCAGTGTCCACCGCATGACAGCGCCGCCCACCCCCCCACTGCCAGGCGATGTGGTCGCGCCCGCACCGACTACACGCCATTGGGATGTGTTCTGCCAGGTGATTGACAACTTCGGCGATGTGGGCGTGTGCTGGCGCCTGTGCGCCGACCTCGCACGCCGCGGCGTGCCGGTGCGGCTGTGGATCGACGACGCATCGGCCCTGGCCTGGATGGCCCCTGCAGGTTGCACGGGGGTCGAAGTCCGCGCTTGGCCACAGAGCGCACCAGAGGACGGCCCCGGCGACGTCGTGATCGAGGCCTTCGGCTGCACGCTGCCAGACGCGTTTGTGGCGGCCATGGCAGCCCGCCCGCGGGCACCGCTGTGGATCAACCTGGAGTACCTGTCCGCCGAGCCATATGTAGAACGCTGCCACCGTCTGGCCTCGCCTATCATGGCCGGGCCTGGCCGTGGACTGACGCGCTGGTTCTACTACCCCGGGTTTACCAGCCGCACCGGCGGGCTGCTGCGCGAAGCCGACCTGGCACATCGGCAGGCCACGTTTGACCGCAACGCATGGCGCGCAGCACATGGCCTCGGGCCGGACGACACAGCGCTCCTGCTGTTTTGCTACGAGCCACCAGGCTTGCCTGCACTGCTGCAACAACTGCTGCCACAAGATCGCTGGCACTGGTGCGTACAGCCAGGCCGGCCAGCGAATGCCCTGGACGCAGCCCTGCACACGCTCCCAGCCGCAGACCAGGCACGCCTGCGTTCGCGCACACACCGCTTCTCGCACTGCCCTCAGACCGACTTCGACGAACGCCTCTGGGCGGCCGACCTGAACCTGGTGCGCGGAGAAGACTCGTTGGTGCGCGCACTCTGGGCTGCTCGGCCGCTGGTCTGGCACATCTACCCCCAGGACGACAACGCCCACCATGCGAAGCTGCAAGCGTTCCTCGACTGGCTGCAGGCCCCGGACTGCCTGCGCGAGTTTCACGCGGCGTGGAACGGCCTGAGCCCCGATGCGACCCTGCCAGCCATCACCCCCGCCCACCTGCAGCGCTGGCAGGACTGCGTGCGTGCGGCACGCGATCGGCTGACCGCTCAGGCGGACCTCGTGACCCAGTTGCTGGGGTTCGTCACGGAAAAAAGCTAAAATCGCAGGCTTTGCGCCATGACTGCCGGCACGATGCCGTGCCGCCCCACGGCGCCTTTCGCCGCAGAACATGCCCCGGTGCCGCCCACATGGAGCACACCGCCGGACGCGTTGAGCGGCTCCAACCCCAGCAATCGCTATGAAAATCGCTCAAGAAATCCGCGCCGGCAACGTCATCATGCAGGGCAAAGACCCGATGATCGTGCTGAAGACCGAATACGCCCGAGGTGGTCGCGGTGCCGCCACGGTGCGCATGAAGCTCAAGGCCCTGCTCAACAACATGGGCACCGAAGTCGTGTTCAAGGCCGACGACAAGATTGACAACGTCATCCTGGACAAGAAGGAGTGCACCTACTCCTACTTCGCTGATCCGATGTATGTGTGGATGGACGCCGACTACAACCAGTACGAAGTGGAAGCCGCCAACATGGGCGACGCCATCAACTACCTGGAAGACGGCATGGCCGCTGAAGTGGTGTTCTACGACGGCAAGGCCATTTCGGTGGAACTGCCCACCAGCGTGGAGCGCGAAATCACCTGGACCGAGCCAGCCGTCAAAGGCGACACGTCGGGCAAGGTGATGAAGCCTGCCAAAATCGCCACGGGCTTTGAAGTGGCCGTGCCGCTGTTCGTGGACCAGGGCGACAAGATCGAAATCGACACCCGCACCGGCGAGTACCGCAAGCGCGTTTGAGATCACACGCCCCAGTCAAAAGGCTTCCCTCGGGAAGCCTTTTTTCATGGGCTGCAAAAGCCCGGCTAAGCGCGTGTGCGGGGATCAGTCGGACCGAAAGCCCTTGTCCAGCATGTACACGTTTTTCACGCCCTTGCACCAGTCGAGCTTGAACTCGTCGGTGCCGTAGTTCTCCCAGCTCACGCGGAACGGCACCACGCAGTCGCCGTCGTCGCTGTGCCAGTCCATGGCGGCCGATTCGCCTGGGCGAATGCGATCACCCTTGCCCAGCCAGTTCTTGCTCCAGCGGCCATCCTGGAACGTGTAGAAACCATTGATGGTCCAGCCTTTGGCACGGTTGTGCAGCGTAAACGCATACTCCCCGGCCGTGGCGTGAAACGCCATCAGGCTCAAAGCGGCTACGGCAAACGCGCGGGGCATGAAACGCATGATTTCCCCTTCCTCGTCAATGAATGTAATGCCTGCATTGCACCCGGGCCTTGGGCGCACGGCAAGTCTTTTGTGTGCAACCGGGCGGCACGCAAGAGCGCGCCGCGCGGGAGTTCTCGGTCACGCCTGTTCGCTGCGTGCGCTCACACCGGCACAGCCACCAGATCGTGGCCCTGCGTACCCACGATCCGGGCACGGGTGAACTCGCCCACCTTGAGCTGCTTGCTGATCTTTTCCGGAGGCAGCAGGTGCACTACGCCATCGATCTCCGGCGCGTCGGCATAGCTGCGTCCCCGGCCACCCTTGCGGCCCATGGCAGGCGCCGAATCCACCAGCACCTGCATGCTGGCACCCACGCGCCGCTGCAGTTTGGATACCGACACCTCTTCGGCCACAGCCATGAAGCGCGCACGGCGCTCATCGCGCACCTCTTGCGGCAGCATGCCGGGCAGTTCGTTGGCGATTGCGCCCGCAATGGGGCTGTAAGCAAAGCAGCCTGCGCGGTCGATCTGGGCCTCGCGCACAAAGTCGAGCAAGTGCTCGAACTCGGCTTCTGTTTCACCAGGGAAGCCCGCAATGAAGGTGCTGCGGATCACGATGTCCGGGCACATCTCGCGCCAACGCTGGATGCGCTCCAGGTTCTTCTCGCCGCTGGCGGGCCGCTTCATGCGGCGCAGGACGTCTGGATGACTGTGCTGGAAGGGCACATCCAGGTATGGCAATACGCGGCCCGTGGCCATCAGCGGGATCACCTCGTCCACGGACGGATAGGGGTACACATAGTGCAATCGCACCCACGCGCCATACGGCTCGGCCAGATCGCCAAGCGCTTGCACCAGTTCGAGCATGCGGGTCTTGACCGGCTTGCCGTCCCAGAAGCCGGTGCGGTACTTCACGTCCACGCCATACGCCGAGGTGTCCTGGCTGATCACCAGCAACTCCTTCACACCGCCATCGAAAAGCGCCTGCGCTTCTTTGAGCACGTCTCCGATCGGACGCGAAACCAGGTCGCCGCGCATGGACGGAATGATGCAGAAGGTGCAACGGTGGTTACAGCCTTCGCTGATTTTGAGGTATGCGTAGTGCCGCGGCGTGAGTTTGATGCCTGCCACGCCAAAGCCGCCTGGTACGAGATCGAGAAAAGGGTCGTGCGGCTTGGGCAGGTGCTGGTGCACCGCATCCATCACCTCCTGCGTGGCATGCGGGCCGGTCACAGCCAGCACGCTGGGGTGAATCTGCTGCACCAGGTTCCCACCATCTTCGGCCGACTTGGCGCCCAAACAGCCGGTGACGATGACCTTGCCGTTCTCGGCCAGGGCCTCGCCGATGGTGTCCAGGCTTTCCTTGACCGCATCGTCAATGAAGCCGCAGGTGTTCACGATGACAAGATCCGCTCCCTCGAACGTCTTGGAGGTTTGATACCCCTCAGCGCTCAGTTGGGTCAGGATGAGTTCGGAGTCGGTGAGTGCCTTGGGACAACCAAGACTCACAAACCCCACGCGGGGCGGCGGGGTGGGCGTCGAAGGGATGGCAGGGGTGATCGTGTCGCTCATCCCTGTATTGTCCCAGTTATCCTAGAAACCGCAGTTGGATGCGCCCGCCAGTGCCGTGATCGGCGTGCCAGGCAAGGCGAGACGACGCGGCGCAC
>JBKBUN010000125.1:0-9530 GCA_046289925.1 Burkholderiaceae bacterium
CCGCAGTTCGGTGCACAGGATTTTGCGCGGCTGCAGCCGTCGGAGTACCTGGTGCGCAACGTGCCTTTTGACCAGATCGAGCATGTGGTCGATGCCGTGATGCCCACGCCCGAACAGGCCGCATTGCTGGAAATGCCCGCAGGTGAGCCCTGCCTGCTGCTCACGCGGCGCACCTGGTCGCGCGGCACAGTGATCACGCTGGTGCGCTGCCTGCATCCGGCCACGCGCTACCGGCTGGGCAGCCGCTTCCGCGCCGACGGGCACCCGATCAACGGCTGAGTGGCCGCCACAGGCCCTAGGAGCCTGTCGGACTTGGGAATCGTCGGCTACAAATGAGCCGCAGCGGTCCATTTTTCACCGTCTTTTGGCCCCATAGCCCCACTATGGGGCTGCAAATACGGCGAAAACGGTCCTCGCTGGGGCTCATGTTCGCTTTCGACGCCCCAAGTCCGACAGGCTCCTGGCCCGATTGCATGGTTTTGTGCTGCGTGATACGCTTGTATGAACTTGTATATACAGGATTGATCCATGAGCTTTGCCACCCCTGAAACCCAGCGCCCCGCTGCCGTGGGGGCTGCCGACCACACGGCCGCGCCGCTGCTGCTGCAGCCCGGCCGCGTCACGCTTGCGCAGCTGCGCCGCATTGCCGCGGGCGGCGTACGCCTGCAAATCGATGCCTCGGCGCAGGATGCGCTGGTGCAGTCGCAGGCGGTGGTGCAGCGCATCGTGGATGAAGACCAGGTGGTCTATGGCATCAACACCGGCTTTGGCAAGCTCGCAAGCACCAAGATCGCGCACGATCGGCTGGCCGAGCTGCAGCGCAACCTGGTGCTTTCGCACAGTGTGGGCACAGGAGACCCGCTGCCCGACGCCGTGGTGCGCCTGGTGTTGGCCACCAAGGCCGTGAGCCTGGCGCGCGGTCACTCTGGCGTGCGCCCCGCGTTGGTGGATGCGCTGATTGCGCTGGCCAATGCCGATGTGCTGCCCGTGATCCCGGCCAAGGGCTCGGTGGGCGCCTCGGGCGACCTCGCACCGCTGGCGCACCTGGCCTGCGTGCTGATCGGCGAAGGTCAGGCCAAGGTGCAGGGGCGGGTGGTCAGCGGCCGCGAGGCCATGGCCGCCGTGGGCCTTGCGCCCTTCGTGCTCGGGCCCAAAGAGGGGCTGGCGCTGCTCAACGGCACGCAGGTGTCTACGGCGCTGGCCCTGGCTGGGCTGTTCGGTGCCGAAGACGTGTTCGCGGCCGCGCTGGTGTCTGGCGCGCTGTCGCTTGAAGCCATCAAGGGCTCGGTCAAGCCGTTTGACGCGCGCATCCACGAGGCCCGCGGCCAGCCCGGGCAGATCGCAGTGGCGGCGGCTGTGCGGGCCTTGCTCGAGGGCAGCGAGATCGACCCTTCGCACCCCCACTGCGGCCGTGTGCAAGACCCGTACTCCATCCGCTGCATTCCGCAGGTCATGGGGGCGTGCCTGGACAACTTGCACCATGCTGCCCGGGTGTTGCGCATTGAAGCCAACGCCGCGTCGGACAACCCGCTGGTGTTCACCGACACGGGCGAGGTGATGTCGGGCGGCAACTTCCATGCCGAGCCCGTGGCCTTTGCGGCCGACATCATTGCGCTGGCCGTGGCCGAGATCGGGGCCATCACCGAGCGCCGCCTGGCCCTGCTGCTGGACCCTGGCCTGTCGGGCCTGCCGCCGTTTTTGGTGCGCGACAGCGGCGTGAATTCGGGCTTCATGATTGCGCAGGTGACAGCCGCCGCCCTGGCCGCCGAAAACCAGTGCCACGCCCACCCGAGTAGCGTGACCAGTCTGCCCACGTCGGCCAATCAGGAAGACCATGTCTCCATGGCCACGCACGGCGCGCGCCGCCTGGCCGACATGGTGCGCAACACCGCAGTCATCGTGGGCATTGAGGCCATGGCCGCCGCACAGGGGCTGGAGTTTGACCGTCGCCCCGATGCCGCGGCACCGGGCCGCTGGCTGCGCAGTTCGCCGCTGATGGAGGCGCAGTTCGCCGCCATCCGCGCACGTGTGGCGTTTCTGGAGCAGGACCGCTACCTCGCGCCCGACATCGAGGCCATGCGCCTGTGGGCTCAGAAGGCCGAGTGGCCAGAGCCGCTGCTGGCCTGCCTGCCCAGCCACGCGCCCGGCGCCTGATCTGTTGTGTTGCCCCCTCCCTCCATTACCCCGATTTCACGTCCGGAGAGCCCCATGAACGCCAACGATGCCATCCTCCACGCCGCCCAGGCCACGGCTGCTGCAGCCGACCCGCGCCACGACCCCACCCGCGTGGTGCGTGCCCCGCGCGGCAGCCAGCTCACCTGCAAGAACTGGCTCATCGAAGCGGCCTACCGCATGATCCAGAACAACCTTGACCCCGAGGTGGCCGAGCGCCCGCAAGACCTGGTGGTGTACGGCGGCATCGGCCGCGCAGCGCGCAACTGGGAGTGTTTTGACCAGATCCTCGCCTCGCTCAAAGACCTGAACGAAGACGAGTCGCTGCTCATCCAGTCGGGCAAGCCCGTGGGCGTGTTCAAGACCCACCCGAACGCCCCGCGCGTGCTGCTGGCCAACAGCAACCTCGTGCCCAAGTGGGCCACGTGGGAGCACTTCAGCGAGCTGGACCGCAAGGGCCTGTTCATGTACGGCCAGATGACCGCGGGCAGCTGGATCTACATTGGCACGCAAGGCATCGTGCAGGGCACCTACGAGACCTTCGCCGAAGCCGGGCGCCAGCACTATGGCGGTTCGCTGGCGGGCCGGTGGATTCTGACGGCGGGCCTGGGCGGCATGGGGGGGGCACAGCCGCTGGCCGCCACCTTTGCAGGGGCGGTGTCGCTCAACATCGAATGCCAGCAAAGCAGCATCGACTTTCGCCTGCGCTCGCGCTACCTGGACGAGCAGGCCAGCGACCTGGACGATGCGCTGGCGCGCGTCCAGCGCTACACGCAAGAGAAAAAGGCCATCTCCATTGGCCTCTTGGGCAATGCCGCCGAGATCCTGCCCGAGCTGGTGCGCCGCGCCAAGGCCGGTGGCCTCAAGCCCGATTTGGTGACCGACCAGACCTCGGCGCACGATCTGGTCAACGGCTACTTGCCCGCAGGCTGGACGGTAGCGCAGTGGCGTGCGGCCCAGCAAGACCCGACACAGCACGCCGCGCTGAAAAAGGCTGCGGCCCAGTCGTGCGCCGCGCATGTGCGCGCCATGCTCGACTTCCAGCGCATGGGCATCCCGGTGGTGGATTACGGCAACAACATCCGCCAGGTGGCGTTTGACGAAGGTGTGCAGGACGCGTTCGACTTCCCCGGCTTTGTGCCCGCCTACATCCGCCCGCTGTTCTGCGAGGGCAAGGGCCCGTTCCGCTGGGTGGCGCTGTCGGGCGACCCGCAAGACATCCGCAAGACCGACGCCAAGATCAAGGAACTGTTCCCCGAAAACAAGCATGTGCACCGCTGGCTCGACATGGCGGGCGAGCGCATTGCCTTCCAGGGCCTGCCCGCACGCATCTGCTGGCTGGGCTTGGGCGAGCGCCACATTGCGGGCCTGGCCTTCAACGAGATGGTGAAGAACGGTGAGCTCAAAGCCCCTATCGTGATCGGCCGCGACCACCTGGACACCGGCAGCGTGGCCAGCCCCAACCGCGAAACCGAAGGCATGCGCGACGGCAGCGACGCCGTGAGCGACTGGCCGCTGCTCAACGCGCTGCTCAACACCGCAGGTGGCGCCACCTGGGTCAGCCTGCACCACGGCGGCGGCGTGGGCATGGGCTACAGCCAGCACTCGGGCATGGTCATCGTGGCCGATGGCACCGACGCAGCGGCCGAGCGCCTGGCGCGCGTGCTGGTCAACGACTGCGGCAGCGGCGTGATGCGCCATGCCGACGCGGGCTACCCCTTGGCGGTGGAAACAGCCAAGAAACAGGGTCTGAAGCTGCCCATGATTGCGGGCGCCAGCGGAGGGCGCTGATGCTCGCCGCCGCCCCCGTACGCGCTGCAGGCGGCTGCATGCCCGCTGCCGATGCGGCCGCCGCTGCGCAGCTGCAGGCCGGTGGGCTGCAGTGGTTGGACCTGCGCAGCGTGCCCGCCACGCCCTGGAAGAACGGCGGCGGCAGCACGCGCGAGCTGGTCTGCTGGCCGCCGGGGGCGGGCACCGATGCCTTTGGCTGGCGCGTGAGCGTGGCGCGCATTGCCGCGCCCGGGCCATTTTCGCAGTTTGCGGGGGTGGACCGGCAGATCATGCTGCTCGACGGCGACGGCGTGACCTTGCATGGTGAGGACGCAAGCTTGCAACACCGCCTACAGCAGCGCTGGCAGCCCTGGGGTTTTGCAGGCGAGCAGGCGCTCGATTGCCGCCTGATCGGCGGTCCCTCCACCGACTTCAACCTGATGCTGCGCCGCGGCCAGTGGCAGGGCGAGATGCGGGTGCTGCACGAAGCCTGCACCGTGGGGGCGGCCGGTGCTGGGCTCTGCCTGGTGCTGCAGGGCCAGTGGGCCGTGCTGGGCGACGACAGGGCCCGTGTGCTGCATGCAGGCCAGGGCCTGTGGTGGCCTGCGCCACCCGGCGCGCGGGTGCTGCAGCCGCTGTACCCCCTGTCGCCCGAGATGGCGGCCGCCCAACCCTTTGCCGCAGACGCCCGGCCCGCGTTGGTGTGGGTGGATGTGCAACCGCTGAGCTTTTAGTCAAATCCGCTGCTCGTGCTTCACAATCAAGCACAAGCAGCTATCAAAAATATAGCGCCAAGTGCCATGAACGATTCCTTCGTTGACGCCCATCCCGAGAGTGCCGATGGCCTGTGGCACGGCCTGGTGCCGGTGCCGGGCCTGGTTGCGCCCGATGTGCCGCTGCCGCCCGGTGCGCTGCTCAGCATTGCCGTGCAGCAGGGGCAGATCCGCTGGGTGGGGCCGGATGCGGGCGTACCCGCGGCCTGGCAGGCGCTGCCGCGCCGGCAGGGGGCAGGGCGGCTGGTCACGCCCGGGCTGGTGGAGTGCCACACGCATTTGGTGTACGGTGGTCAGCGTGCCCACGAATTTGCCATGCGCCTGGCCGGCGCCACCTACGAAGAAGTGGCCAAGGCCGGGGGCGGCATTGTGTCGTCGGTCCAAGCCACGCGGGCGGCCAGCGAGGACGAACTCTTTGCACAAGCCGCCCCGCGCCTGCAGGCGCTGCTGGCAGAGGGCGTGTGCGCCATCGAGATCAAGTCGGGCTACGGCCTGGCGCTCGCGCATGAGCGCAAGCAACTGCGCGTGGCCCGCCGCCTGGGCGAAGTCTTTGGCGTGACGGTGCGCACCACCTTTTTGGGCGCACACGCGTTGCCGCCCGAATATGCCGGGCGCAGCCAGGACTACATCCACATGGTCTGCCACGAGATGCTGCCCGCGCTGGCCGCAGAAGGGTTGGTGGATGCCGTGGACGTGTTCTGCGAGCGCATCGCCTTCACGCTGGCTGAGACAGAGCAGGTCTTTGCGGCTGCGCAGCGCCTGGGCATCCCGGTCAAGCTGCATGCCGAGCAGTTGTCGGACATGGGCGGTGCGGTGCTGGCGGCGCGGTACGGTGCGCTGTCGTGCGACCACATCGAGCATCTGTCGGCGCAGGGCATTGCGGCGATGAAAGCCGCGGGCACCGTGGCCGTGCTGCTGCCCGGGGCCTACTACACCCTGCGCGACACGCATGTGCCGCCCATCCAGGCGCTGCGCGATGCCGGCGTGCCCATGGCGGTATCGACCGACCACAACCCGGGCACCTCGCCCGCCCTGAGCCTGCTGCTCATGGCCAACATGGCCTGCACGCTGTTTCGCCTGACAGTGCCCGAGGCGCTGGCGGGCATCACCCTGCATGCAGCGCGCGCGCTGGGCCTGCAGGACTCGCATGGCCTGATCGCATCGGGCCGGCCCGCCCACTTTGTGTTGTGGCCGGTGGCCGACGCGGCCGAACTGGCCTACTGGTTCGGCCACAAACCCGCCTGCACCATCGTGCGCCAAGGGCGCGTGTACGGAGCCTCGGCATGAACCAGATCTTTGCGGCCGATGCGTTGCTGCCCACGGGCTGGACGCGCGATGTGCTCATTGCGTGGGACAGGGCGGGGCGCATCACCCAGGTCACACCCCATGCCGCGGCGCCTGCGGGCGTGTCCACCGCCGCAGGCCCGCTGCTGCCCGGTCTGCCCAACCTGCATTCGCATGCCTTTCAGCGCGCGTTTGCGGGCCTTACGGAGTACCGCGGTCAGGCGCACGACAGCTTCTGGAGCTGGCGCAACCTGATGTACCGCTTTGCGCAGCGCATCACGCCCGAATCGTTGGAAGCCATCGCCACCTGGCTCTATATCGAAATGCTGGAGGCGGGCTACACCAGCGTGTGCGAATTCCATTACGTGCACCACGACACCGACGGCCGCCCTTATGCAGACGACGCCACCTTGTCGCTGGCCCTGCTGCGCGCGGCACGCACGGCGGGCATCGCCCTGACGCTGCTGCCCGTGCTGTACCAGAGCAGCGGCTTTGGCGCGAAGCCGCCCCGGGCCGACCAAGCGCGCTTCATCCGCAGCACCGACAACATGCTCACTTTATTGGAGCGCCTCACGCCCGCCGCACAAGCACAAGCGGTGGTTTTGGGTCTGGCCCCGCATTCGCTGCGCGCCGTGCCACCCGACAGCCTGGCCGCCGCAGTGCAGGGGCTTGCGGCGCTCAACCCGCAGGCCCCCATCCACATCCACATTGCCGAGCAGACGCAGGAAGTGGAGGATTGCATCGCCTGGAGCGGCCAGCGCCCCGTGCAGTGGCTGCTGAACCATGCGCCGGTGGATGCGCGTTGGTGCCTGGTGCATGCCACGCACATGACGCAGCAGGAATATGCCGACGCGGCGCGCACCGGCGCGGTGGCCGGCATCTGCCCCACCACCGAGGCCAATCTGGGCGACGGCATCTTCGACATGCCCCTGTGGCAGCAGCATGGCGGGCGCTGGGGCGTGGGCTCCGACAGCCATGCCTGCGTCAATGCGGCGGAGGAGTTGCTGATGCTCGAATACGGCCAGCGGCTGGCGCGCCGCCAGCGCAATGTGCTCGCGTCCGACGCGCAGGCCGAGGTGGCCACCGCCATGACGCTACAAGCCGTGCAGGGCGGGGTGCAAGCGTCAGGTCGCCTGGGGGTTGGGGCTACGGCGGGCATTGCAGTCGGTCAGCCCGCGGACTGGGTGGAGCTGGACGCGCAGCATGTTGCGCTGCAGGGCCTGCCAGCGCCGGCCATGCTGTCCGCCCACGTGTTTGCCAGCCACCGCACGTCGGCTATCGACAGCGTGTGGGTGGGGGGGCAGCGCCGCGTGGCCCAGGGCCGCCATGCGCTGCACGATGCCGCTGCCGCCGCCTTTGTGGCGGCCCGTTCTGCAACAGTGGCTGCTGCATGAGGGTTCTTGGGTTGAACCTCCATACTGGGTCTTATACGGGGTTTTGATGTCTGAAAGCGCACCGCCTCCCTTTGTCTTCCACCCGGGCACCGCGCCCTTGCTGGTCTCCATGCCCCATGCGGGCACCTACGTGCCGCCGCAGCTTGCCGCACGCTTTACGGCCGAGGCGCGCCAGGTGCCCGACACCGACTGGCACATGGAGCGCCTGTATGCGTTTGCCCAGGACATGGGCGCGTCTCTCCTCGTGGCCACGCATTCGCGCTACGTGGTGGACCTGAACCGGCCGCCCGATGGCGCGAGCCTCTACCCCGGCCAAAGCGTCACAGGCCTGTGTCCCGTGGACACCTTCGACGACATGCCCATCTATGCCGCAGGCGATGTGCCCGATGACGCCGAAATTGCCGCCCGGCGTGAGGCCGTCTGGGCCCCCTACCACGCCCAGTTGCGTGCCGAGTTGGACCGCATCCGCACGCAGCACGGCGTGGCCGTGCTGTGGGACGCGCATTCCATCCGCTCGGTGCTGCCGCGCTTTTTTGAAGGCAAGCTGCCGGACCTGAACCTGGGCACTGCCGACGGTGCCAGCTGCGACCCGGCGCTGGCCCAGGCGCTGCTCCAAATCGCCCAGAGCGCCGAGGGCTACACGGCCGTGCTCAATGGCCGCTTCAAGGGGGGCTATATCACCCGCCACTATGGCCAGCCCGGGCAGGGCGTACACGCGGTGCAATTGGAGATGACGCAGTGCAGCTACATGCAGGAATCCCTGCCCTTTGAATACCAGCCTGCGCTGGCCGCGCGTGTGCAGCCCGTGCTGCAGCAGCTTTTGGCGCAGGCGCTGGCTTTTGCGCGCCGCATGGGCTAGGAGCCTGTCCGCTGTTTCGGCCCGGCACAGCCGGGGCCTTGCAGGGGCAGCCCGAAACCGTGAGCCATGCGATCCTGCGCCGCGGTGGCATGTGCGTGTACCTGGTGGGGCATGCGGCCCGCGAGGTTGCAGAGCGGCTCGCACTGATGGGGCTAACCGCTGACCCGCACGCCCGGCACCATCCGGGCGCCCGTCAAGGGCCGGGCGCCGGTCAGGCCGCGGCGCTGCCCGTCAGCATCGGCCAGCTGGCCATGGCCTCGCCCATGCGGATCGTGCGGGCAGGGGCCCAGTCGGGGTTGAAGCGCATGGGCCCGCGCGGCCACAGCAGGACGACCGTAGAGCCCAGCAGAAAGCGCCCCATCTCTTCGCCCTTTTGCAGCTGCACCTGGCCGGGGGCGTAGTCCCATTGGCGAATCTGCCCGGTGCGCGGTGGGTTCACCTGGCCGTGCCACACCGTGGCCATGCTGCCCACGATGGTGGCGCCCACCAGCACCAGCACGAACGGACCGCGCTCGGTATCGAAGTGGCACACCACGCGCTCGTTGCGCGCAAACAGGCCGGGCACACCGCGCGCAGTGGTCGGGTTCACCGAGAAGAGGTCGCCCGGCACGTACACCATGCGGCGCAGCGTGCCTGCGCAAGGCATGTGGATGCGGTGGTAGTCGCGCGGGCTCAGGTACAGCGTGGCAAAGTGGCCGTCCTCGTAGGCGCGTGCGGCCTCGGCATCGCCCGCCAGCAGTGCCGTGGTGCTGTAGCGGTGGCCCTTGGCCTGGAAGATCTGGTCGTGCTCGATGGGGCCGAACTGGCTGATCGCGCCGTCCACCGGGCACACCAGGTCGGCTTGCGCCAGCGGGCGGACACCCGGCCGCAGGGCGCGTGTGAAGAAGTCGTTGAAGCTGGCGTAGGCGGCAAAGTCGGGGTTGGCGGCTTCGCTCATGTCCACGCCGTAACGGGCTGCAAAGCGCCGGATGGCGGCGGTGGTCAGGCTGCCATGCCGGCCCGAAGCCAGCCGACCGGCCAGGGTGGTAAGAGCGCGCTTGGGGAGCAGGTACTGGGGCAGGACGGACAGACGATCGGACACAGGGGCTCCCCGTTGGATGCGGACGCCGCGCATTCTACTGACCGCCCCGGGACTCCAGCCGGGGGCGATCGGGTACGGCGCAGGTGGCACGCCTTGTGCTGTGCGGTGGAACGCCCGCCCGTGCGCCGCATCGAACCGGCCGCGCAGCGTGCGCTACGCTGTGCAGTGGCTGAACCTAGGAGTCTGTCGGGCTTGGG
>JBKBUN010000126.1:0-9517 GCA_046289925.1 Burkholderiaceae bacterium
CGGCATCGGTGGTCTTGACGCGCTCCACGCGCGCCCAGTCCACCGCCGCGGCCTGGCCGGCGAGTGTGGCCCGCGTGCTGCCCGTGACGGGGGCCGACTCGAAACGCGCCGAGAAGCGCTCAAGCGCCAGGCCGCCCCACAGGTTGGCCGTGGTGGTGTGCCATGCCCCGCCCTGCTGGCGCGCAATGAAGCCTGAGGCCATGCGGCCCAGGTCGTCCTTCCAGACTGGATCGTCCATCACCGCCAGCAGCAGCCGCGCGCTGTTCACGTCGCCGCTTTGCATGAGCCACCACCAGTAGTCGTCGCGCTCGGTGCTGAACACCAGGCGCGTGCCCTGGAAGGACAGCCGCGCACGCAGCGTCTGCTGAACCTCGGCCAGCCGCTTGTCGCGGTCGGCCAGGTCGGGCATACGGCGCAGGATCAGCAGCCAGTCGATCAGCGCATGCGTGGGCCACTGCTGCGGCGCGATGGTGATGCTCTGCAGCAGGCGCGGCTGCGCCCGGCCGTAGCGCGACAGGGCCTCGATGGCCGCGAGCTTGCGCAGGTCCAGGTCCTTGCGCGGGCTCCACACCTCGCGCTGGATGCGGCCTTCCACAAACGCGGTCAGGCCCTGCTCCATGGCGGCGCGCGCAGCGTCGGGCAGTGCGAAGGCCGGGTTGATCTGGCTGGCCTCGTGCGTGACGGCCAACAGGTAGGCCGTGAGCGTGTCGCTGCCACGGTTGCCTTCGCCCGCACGCGGCGGGAAGTAGCTGGCCAGGCCGTCGGCATCAAGGTAGGTGGGCAATTGAGTGGCCACGCCCTGCCACAGCGCTGCGTCGCGCAGGCCGATGGACTTGCTGACCTTTTGCTCCAGGCAGGCAAACGGGTAGCGGGCCCACCAGTCGCGCACACCCGGCAGACCTTCGGCCAGGCGGGGTTGCAGCGCCACGCGCACGCCACCGCGGCCGGGCAGCGCGTCGGCCGGGGCCTTGACATCGAGGCTCAGCGGAGCGTCCAGCTGCACCAGCGTGCCCTGCTGCACCGACAGCGGCACGGCCGGCACGATGCGCTGGCGCAGCTTGAGCGCGTCGCGCGCAGTGCCCAGGGTGTCGCGCGCCTCGATTTCCCAGAGCAGCGCCTCGGCTCGGGTGAAGGCCAGTGGCTCGGGGGCGGTGACGTCCCAGGCCACCTCGCGCGACTCTCCGGCCGGCAGTTCGATGGTCTGCACGGGCAACTCGAGCAGCGTGGCCCGCGGCTTGACCTGCACCTTCATGGGGGCCGCCGTGGTGTTGCGCAGCGTGATCTGCGCACGGAAGCGGTCGCCCTCGCGCACCAGGGGCGGCAGGCCGCTGATGATCTGCAGATCCTGCGTGGTGCGAATGCTGGCCATGCCCGTGCCAAAGCGTGCCGTGCCGCTGTCGGCCACGGCCACGACGCGAAAGCGCGTCAGCGCGTCGTTCAACGGCACTGTCACGCGCGCCTGGCCCTTGGCATCCAGCGCTAGCGCAGGCTGCCACAGCAGCAGGGTGTCCAGCAGTTCGCGCGTGCCTGCGCGCCCCCCGCCACCGCCGGCGGGCACGGCCTTGCGGCCGTAGTGGCGGCGGCCAATGATCTCCATCTGCGCAGTGGCCGTCTGCACGCCCCAGCTGCGCCGCTGCAGCATGGCATCGAGCAGGTCCCAGCTGGTGTTGGGCATCAGCTCCAGCAGGGCTTCGTCCACCACGGCCACGGCCGCCTCGGCACCCGCCGCGGGCTGACCGTCCGGCAGGCGGGCGGTGATGGTGACTTGCGCCTTGCCGCGCACGGGGTAACTTTCGCGGTCGGCCTGCACCTGCACATCAAGGCGGTGGGCCTCGGTGCCGACACGGATCTCGGCCACACCCAAGCGGTAGGCGGGCTTGCTCAGATCCACCAGCGGCGTGGGGGCTACGTACTCGCGGCCTTCGTACCAGAAGGCATTCCATCACTCGCGCGGTGCGCGCACGCCCCAGGTGAAAAAGCTGTACCAGGGCACTTCGCGCAGGCGTCCGCGCAGCGCCAGCACGCTGATGTACACATTGGGCCCCCACGCGGGCTGCACCTTGACCTGCACGGTCGGATCATCGCCCTGCAGCGTGACGACCTGGGTTTCCAGAATGCCCTCGCGCTCCACCGCCACCAGGGCCGTGGCCTGGCGGAACGGCATGCGCACCTGCAGGCGCGCCACCTCGCCCGCGCGGTACTGTTTTTTCTCGGGCAACACGTCGATGCGGTCGTGGTCTTCGCCACCAAACCATAGCTCGCCCTGGCGCGTGATCCACACCGTGGTCGCGGCCTCGCTGGTGTTGCCGTCGCGGTCGGTGGCCATGGCCACGAGTTCGATCTCCCCCGCATCTTTGAGGCTGGCCTCGCACAGCACCAGCCCGCGCGCGTCGCTGCGACCCGCGCACAGCACGCCCAGGTCGCGCGTTTCGGTGTGGTGGTCGTAACTGTAGAAACCGCCCACCATGCGCTTGCGCGCCGTGGTGGTGATGCGCGCCACAGCCTTGACCTTGAGCGCCACGTCCGGCGCGGGCTTACCGTTGTGCTGCAGCGCCAGCGCCTGAAAACGCAGCTTCTGCCGCGCCGAGGCCCAACCGTCGGCCTTGATGCCGGCCACCACCTGCGCGGGCCACAGGGTGTGCACGCTGCGCAGGGTCTGCATTTCGCCGTTCGGATCGGCATAAGCGGCTTCGAGCACCAGTTCGCGCGGCTGCCGCACCACCGGCAGGTTCTCGATGGTGATGCGTCCCTGGCCCTGGCGGTCGAGCAGTAGCGGCAGCTTGTCGGCCACGAGCTTGGCCTCGTCGCCGGCCGCGGCTTCTTCGTGGTCGCCCGTGCCGCTGCGCGGCTGGCCCACGGGCCGCGGAGGCTGGAAGCTCACCCCCTCGTAGTTGGCAAAATCCAACACCTTGCTGCGCACCAGGGCCGAGACACGCACCGGCAACTGTGCGGCCGGGCCACCCGACACGTAGTGGACCTGCACCTCGGTCGGCACCGCTTGGGGTCGCACCAGCGGCTGCTTCTGCTGGGGCGCAATCTGCCCTTGCAGCACCGGCAGGCGGAACTCCTCCACACGGAAGCGGCCGGTGTCAAAAAAGCGCTCGGGGTGGGCAGCACGCTGCAGTTGCACGGTGTATTCGCCCAAGCGCGCGGCCGGCGGAATCGCAAACTCGCTGTGCGCACTGAGTCCACCGCTGGCCGTGCTGCGCCATACCAAAGGCTGCGTGAACTGCTGGCCGCTGCCCACATGGGTGATGACCAGGCTTTCAGGGCGTGCCGCAGGCAGACCCAAACCCCGCCCGGTTTCGGTGCGCAGCACATGCTTCATCGACACCGTCTCGCCCGCGCGCAGCAGCATGCGGTCCATCACCGTGTGGGCGCGCTCATCGGGCGTGGGATCGCTGCTCGTGGGCAGGTTGAAACGCCAGGGTTCGATGCCGCGCTGCCAGTCGCTCCAGGTGAAAGCCAGGTCCTGCACGCCATCGGGCCCGGCAGCGCGGGCGCTCACAAAGTAGCCGCCGCCCTCGCCGCAGCGCAGGGGGTCAGGCGACAGACCTTCGATGCGCGCCACGCCCTGCGCGTCGGTGCGCGCAGTGGCCAGTTCCTTGCCGCTGCAGTCGGACACGCGCACCTGCGCCCCCGAGACCGGCTGGCCCCTGTCGAGCGTGGTCACCCAGGCCAGCGCGTTTTCCCGCCCGAGCTTGAAGTGCACGGCCAGGTTGGTCACGAGCGCCGAGGTGCGCACGTACATGGTGCGCGCAGCGCCATGGCGCTCGTCCAGCAGCGATAGGCCCAGCCGCGGCGAGGCGATCTCGACCACATGGAAGCCCGGCGGCAACGGAATGCCCACTACTTCGAACGGGCGCAGTGCCTCGCCACTGGCACCGGCCTTGCGCTCGCCCTTGGCCGGTTCTGGCTGCTGGAGCGCTGCCACGCCCGGGCGACCGTCCAGCAGCGACACCATGCGCGTTTGCACATCGCCCGATTCGTCGTCGAGCAGGCGCTTGGGCAGGGGGCCACGCACCTCGCGCTGCACGTCGTGGCGCGGCAGCGTGAAACGGTCAAAGCGCTGCATCCGGTGCCACCAGGCGATGATCTCGGCGTCGCTGCCCGGCTGCAGCGTGCGCACCTGCCCATTGCCAGGGGATAGGCCCTGCACGCGCAGCGCGGGCTCGACATTGCGCAGCGTGACAGGCAGCAGCGCCGGCCCACCTGGGCCTTCGGCCAGGCGCTCGACGATGCCGAAGGGCGCCGCCGCAAACTTGGCCAACGGCGGCATACCTGCCGTGCTCACACGCAGCGGAAAGCTGCCGGCATTGCGCAGCGAACGGCCAGAGGCGTCCTTGAAATCCTTGGGCAGCTCAATGGTGAAGGCCGAGTCCTGCGGCAGCGGGGCCTTGAACTGCAGGCTGTGTACCAGGCCCTCGGGATCGGCCGGCTTGTCGCCGGGCCCCGGGTCGCCCTCCAGCTGGGGCTTGAAGGTGTGCCCGCCACCTTTCAGGCGAATGGCCTGCGCCAGCTTGCGTGGCACTGGGGCGTTGAAGCTCAGTTGCAGCGGCCGGATCGGCAGACAGGCGCTCTGGGCGTTTTCACGCTCGCACGCAAACTCGGCGGCAAAGGCCTCGCGCACCTTGTAGGCGTAGCGGCGCTCCACGCTGTTGGTCAGGCCGCTGGGCGTGGCCACGCCCTTGCCATACACCAGGTGCATCTGCGCTCCCGACGTGAGGCGGCGGTTGCAGGCCAGCGCGTGCAAGGCCAGCGGCTGCTTGGCTGCAAGCGCCTCCAGCCCTTGCGCCCGCAGCAGTTCCGTGCGCTGCGGGCCGTCGATGAGGCGCACCGGAATGCGCTCGCCCACGCCCTGCAGCGTGCACCAGACGTTGGCCTGCACGCTCTCGGCCGTGGCTGGGCCATTGAGCTGCAACAGAAAGAACTGCTCCTCTTCGATGGGGGTCCAACTGCCCGGCAGGATCTGGCGCACGAAGGGTCCACCCGTCTGGAAGCGAAAACTGGTCGTGCCGCGCAGCGCCTCGCCCGCGGGCGACTGAAAGCCCGGACGCGCAGCCACCGTGCAGCGCACGCCAGGCGGCAGGTCGTTGGCAAAGTCGAACACCCATTCGCGCTCGCTGCTCCAGCGGCCGCTGCCCTGCGAGGCCTGGGCGTCGCTGCACTGCACCGCCACCGGAGCGGGCGCTCGCGCATCGCCCAACGTGGTGGCCGCGGCGTCGAACTTCACAACCACCTGGCGCACCTGCGCCACCTCGCCCTGCGGTGACAGGCTGCTGATCTGCAGGGCCTGCGCTGCCGGTGCGGCCAGCAACAGTCCCCAGGCCGCAACGGCGGCCAGCACGCTGTGTGCGGGTGTTGTCATGGTGTGTTCCCTCTCGATGGGTCCACAGCCTAACAAATGCCCGCTGCGTTGGCAGGTCGGTTGCAAGCCCTTACGCGCGTGGCGGCGCACCACCGCTGCGCAGACCCCTGCACTGTTGCACAGAAACAGCACACTGCAGCCACCGACTCCCGGCCAGCGCTGCCGTGCGGTGGCGGCCCGGCTCGGCAATCACGGCAGGGGGTAGAAGCAAAATACAGGCTGCGTGCCCACCGGCCCTACACGCCCGCGGCCGCTGCCAGGCCGTCGCCACAGCCTGCATCGTCAGCGAGCGTGGCCACACCCTTGGCCTCGCGTTTGCTAGCGTACAGGGCACGGTCGGAACGGCCCATGGGTCAGTGGCCCAACACCTTCCAGCGCGGCCCCTGGCACAGCGCCACGCCCAACACGCCCTGCGCCCCACAAGCCCAATGCCGCGGAGGCCGCGGCGCCCGTTCAGCCCAGGCGGGCGCGGTGGCGCGCCAGCTGCGCGCGCACCTGGGCAGGTGCCGTGCCGCCCAGCGTGTTGCGCGCGCCCAGCGAGCCGCGCAGGCTCAGGCACTCGTATACGTCTTTCTCGATGGCGGGGTGGAAGCTCTGCAGCACATTCAGCGGCAGCTCCGACAGGTCGCAGGCATGGCTGTGCGCGGCCTTCACGGCATGGGCCACGGTTTCGTGTGCGTCGCGGAAGGGCAGCCCCTTCTTGACGAGGTAGTCGGCCAGATCGGTGGCGGTGGCATAGCCCTTTTGCGCCGCGGCTTCCATGGCTTGCGCGTTGACGGTGATGCCGCCTTCCTTCTTGCCCGTGGCAGGGTTCAGTTGGCCGCCCACCATCTCGGCAAAGATGCGCAGCGTGTCCTTGAGCGTGTCCACGGTGTCGAACAGCGGCTCCTTGTCTTCCTGGTTGTCCTTGTTGTAAGCCAGGGGCTGGCCCTTCATCAGGGTGATCAGGCCCATGAGGTGACCCACCACGCGGCCAGTCTTGCCGCGCGCCAGTTCGGGCACGTCGGGGTTCTTCTTCTGCGGCATGATCGAGCTGCCGGTGGTAAAGCGGTCGGCAATCCGGATGAAGCCGAAGTTCTGGCTCATCCAGATGATGAGTTCCTCGCTCAAGCGGCTTACGTGCACCATGCACAGGCTGGCGGCAGACGTGAATTCAATCGCGAAGTCGCGGTCGCTCACAGCGTCCAGGCTGTTCTGGCACACACCCTCCATGCCCAGCGTACGGGCCACGCGCTCGCGATCCAGCGGGTAGGTGGTGCCGGCCAGCGCGGCCGAGCCCAAGGGCAGCACGTTGGTGCGGCGGCGCACGTCCTGCATGCGGTCGGCGTCGCGCGCGAACATCTCCACATAGGCCAGTAGGTGGTGCGCAAAGCTTACGGGCTGGGCCACCTGCAGGTGGGTGAAGCCCGGCAGGATCACGTCCACGTTCTGCTCGGCCACCTCCACAAGCGATCGCTGCAGCTCCTTGAGCAGGTCGGTGATCAGATCGATCTCGCTGCGCAGCCACAGGCGCACGTCGGTGGCCACCTGGTCGTTGCGGCTGCGGCCGGTGTGCAGGCGCTTGCCGGCATCGCCCACCAGTTGCGTCAGCCGCGCCTCAATGTTCAGGTGCACGTCCTCCAGCTCAAGCTTCCACTCAAACTGGCCGGTTTCGATCTCGCTGCGGATCTGCGCCATGCCGCGCTGGATGGCCTCGTAGTCGGCTGTGGCGATGATGCCCTGGGCGGCCAGCATCTCAGCGTGCGCCAGGCTGCCTGTGATGTCGGCCAGCCACAGGCGCTTGTCGAAAAACACGCTTGAGGTGTAGCGCTTGACCAACTCGCTCATGGGCTCGGAAAACAGGGCCGACCAGGCCTGGGCCTTGGTGTCGAGCTGGTTGTGGGACGGTTGCGTGGGTTGGCTGGTGGACATGAGGGGGGCAATAATCCGGTGGTTCAGACACCCGGACCACCCGGATGCCGCAATGCAGAGCACGCAAATTTTATCGACCCGCCCCGGCGTGACCGACTCGCCGGCTGCGGCTTTGCGCGCGGCGCGGTTGCAGGGGCGTGTGCTGGTGTTCGATGCCTGCCATGTCGGCGTGGTGCTGCGCGCGGTGCTGTTTGTCGAAACCGTGGTGGGCGTGGGTGCCCTGTACCACGCAACGACCCCCCTGGAATGGCTGGGCACCATGGCCATGATCACGGGCGGCGCACTGCCCGCCACCCTGCTGTGGCTGGTGGTGGCATGCAGTCTCAAGCGGCTGCTGCAGCGGGCGTCCACCACGCTGCAATACACGGCTGGTGTGGCGCTGGGCGCAGTGGCGGGCAGTTACGCCTGCGCCATGCTCGCGCTGACGGGTGTACTGCAACAGCCGCCTTGGGCCGCCAGCGCGGCCAGTGGCGCGCTGCTGGCCGCCATGCTGGTCACGGCGCTGGTGCTGCGCGCCCGCGGCCGCACCCCGGCGGCCACCACCGCGCGCCTGACGGAGCTGCAATCGCGCATCCGGCCGCACTTTCTGTTCAACACCCTCAACAGCGCGATTGCGCTGGTGCGCAACGAACCGGCCAAGGCCGAATCGCTGCTCGAAGACCTGAGCGACCTGTTCCGCCACGCGCTGGTGGAGCAAGGCGAATCCGTCATCCTGGCCGAAGAGATCCGCCTTGCGCAGCGCTACCTGGCGATTGAAGAGGTGCGTTTCGGCCCTCGGTTGCAGGTGCAATGGTCCATCGACCCGCGCTGCGACGAAGCCGTGCTGCCGCCGCTGCTGCTGCAGCCGCTGGTGGAAAACGCGGTCAAACATGGCGTGGAGCCCAGTCCCCACGGCGGCAAGCTGCGTGTGACAACCGAACTGCGCGGCAGCCGCGTGCTGATCCGCATCACCAACACCCTGCCGCCGCGCGACACGCCGGACGGCGGTGCACCCCGCGGCCACGGCATTGCGCTGGCCAACGTGCGCGCGCGGTTGGCGCTGCTGCACGACGTGGAGGCCGAATTCACCGCCGGGGCGCAAGACGGCTTGTACCAGGTGCGCATCACCCTGCCCGCCCACGGCCTTGCGCGGCGGCCCGACACAACGCGCCCCCGCACCACCCAAAGACCCGCGACCGGGAAGCCCGGACGCGCAAAGACCGCACGCACGCCGCGCGCCCCCTCCTGACCACGGACGACCATGCACATCCTGATCGTTGACGACGAAACCCTGGCGCGCAGCCGCCTGCGCACCCTGCTGGCCGACTGCAGCCTGCCCACACCGCTGCTGCTGAGCGAAGCCGCCCATGCGGGCGAGGCCATGGCGCTCTTGCAATCGGGCACGGGCCGTCCGGTGGACGTGGTGCTGCTGGACATTCACATGCCCGGTCAGGACGGCCTGCAACTGGCGCACGCCATCCGCAGCCTGCCGCACGCGCCCGTCATCGTGTTCGTGACCGCGCACGCCGACCATGCAGTGAGCGCCTTTGAACTAGACGCCGTGGACTACCTCACCAAGCCTGTGCGACGCGAGCGGCTGCAACAGGCGCTGGGCAAGGCCCTGCGCACGGTGCGACCCGACGCGCCGACACTCCCCCCGGCCGGGCTGGCCCCGGGCGAGGCGCTGCTGATCCAGGACCGCGGCCGCACCGAGCGTGTGCCTCTGGCCGAGGTGCTGTACTTCAAGGCCGAACAGAAATACGTGACGGTGCGCACCGTCACACGCAGCTATATCCTGGACGGCACCTTGAGCGAGCTGGAAACGCGCTATGCCGAGCACTTTCTGCGCGTGCACCGCAACGCCCTGGTGGCACGCCGCGCCGTGCGGGCGCTAGAGAAGCACCACGACCCCGACGAGGGCGAAGGTTGGGCCGTGCGTCTGCAGGGGCTGACAGAGCTGCTGGCCGTCTCGCGCCGCCAGGTGGCGGCCGTGCGCGAAGAACTCATGCGTTGAGCCGCGCAGCACCCTGAGCAGGGGCTGCGCATGCCTTGTCGCACCCGCCATGTTGGCTGGGCGCGCCCTGCCGTGGACATTGATTCAAAAGGCTGCTTGTGCTTATAAAACAAGCACAAGCAGCTAGCAAAATGATAGCATTCTGGATACAAAGGGCTCTGCGCGAGGCACTCAGCCTAGAAACCGCAGTTGGATGCGCCCGCCAGTGCCGTGATCGGCGCGCCAGGCAAGGCGAGACGACGCGG
>JBKBUN010000127.1:0-9489 GCA_046289925.1 Burkholderiaceae bacterium
CATGCCAGCGCTCGCGCTTGCGGGGCGCACTGCTGTTCATCGACCTGGACAACTTCAAGGACCTGAACGACACCCTGGGCCACGACATGGGCGACCAACTGCTGCGGCAGGTGGCCCAGCGCCTGAGCGGCTGCGTGCGCGAAGTGGACACCGTGGCGCGCTTGGGTGGCGACGAATTCGTCGTCATGCTCGAAAGCCTCAGCTCCGAGCCGTCGCAGGCGGCCGCGCAGGCCGAGCTTGTCGCGGAAAAGCTGCTCGCCAGCCTGAACCAGCCCATCACGCTGGGCGGCCAGCAGCACTACAGCACCCCCAGCATCGGCATCACCCTGTTTGGCGACGAACGCATCGCCGTGGACGAACTGCTCAAGCGCGCAGACCTGGCCATGTACCAGGCCAAGGCCGCCGGACGCAACACCCAGCGCTTTTTCGACCCCGATATGCAGGCCGCCGTCAACGCCCGCTTGCACCTGGAAGCCGAACTGCGGCAAGGCCTTGCGCGCCAGGAACTGTGCGTGCACTACCAGCCCGTGGTCGACCACCAGGGCCGGCTCATCGGAGCCGAAGCCCTGGTGCGCTGGCAGCACCCTGAACGCGGCATGGTCAGCCCCGCCGCCTTCATCGCGCTGGCCGAGCAGACCGGCCTGATCGTGCCGCTGGGGCAGACCGTACTGCACAGCGCCTGCGCACAGCTGGCGGCCTGGGGCCAAAGCGAACGCACGCGGCACCTGACCATCTCGGTCAACGTCAGCGCACGGCAGTTTCGCCACCCCAGCTTCGTGCAGCACGTGCAGCAAGCCATTGAAACCCATGGAGTGCAGGCCAGCCGGCTCAAGCTTGAACTCACCGAAAGCCTGCTGCTGGGAGAAGTGGAAGACACCATCGAACGCATGCAGCAGCTGCGCAGCCAGGGCGTGGGATTTGCGTTGGATGACTTTGGCACGGGTTACTCGAGCCTGAGCTACCTCAAGAGGCTGCCACTGGAGCAGGTGAAGATCGACCAGGGATTTGTGCGGGACGTGCTGACGGACCCAAACGACGCGGCGATTGTGCGCACGATATTGGCGCTGGCGCACAGCCTGGACCTGCAGGTGGTGGCCGAGGGGGTGGAGACGGCGGGGCAACTGGCCTTTTTGCGGCTGCACGGGTGCGAGGCCTTCCAGGGCTATTTGTTCGGTCGGCCTGCGCCCCCGGAGGCGCTGAGCGAATACCTCGATCCGTTGGGCTGACAGGGCCGGCATGGCGGGAGGCAGGTCGTGAAACCAGACGCTGGCCGCATGTTCCGGGGCGGTGTGCTGGATGCCGACTCGCCCCGTTGGCGTGGTCTCTTGCTGGTGGCAGTGTTCGCCATGGCGGGGGCGCTGCTGGCAGCGCTGGCGTATGGTCACTGGAAGTCCTCTCAGCGCGGACTGGAGCGCGAGCGCCAAGTGCAGCAGATGGCCGACGCCTTGATGGCCCAGACCTCCGGCAGCGGTCTGCTGGGGGTCGTGTCGCTTCTCGGGCTCGCTGAGCCGCTGCTCAAAGACGTCGCGCTCGGACGCCTACCGCCCGATCATCCCGGCGTGCTGGCGCGCCTGGGCGTGGCAAGAGGGCGTTTTCTGGTTCATGGGGCTTACGTGATCGCGGCGGATGGCACCGTGGTCGCACACGAGACAGTGGGCGAGCGCTCGACTGGCTCCGAAGTGACGTTTCGCCCCTACTTCGAGCAGGTGCTCCAGGGCAGCGTGAGCATGTATGCGGGGGTGGGCGCCACCAGCCAGGAGCGCGGCCTCTATTACGCCGCCCCCCTGTATGAAAGCGACACGCCAGCCAGCGCTATCGTGGGGGTGGTGATGTTCAAGGTGTCGTTCGCGGTTGTCGACGGCATGCTCAAACGCTCGGGATTCTCCGACACGTTGCTGGTGTCCCCTCAAGGTGTCACGTTCTCGTCCACCCGCCCCGAGTGGCTGTTCACGCTGGCCCCGCCGCTCACGCAGGCCCGTATCGATGCCTTGCGCGCGTCTGCCCAACTCGGGCGGTATTTCGAAGCCAGCCATGCCTCGGCCTTGCCGTTTGCGGTCGATGCGGACTCGGTGGAACTGCAGGGGCGCCAGCATGCGATCGCGCGGCGCAGCATCGACTGGCAAGACCCGGCTGGACCTTGGCAAATCGTGGTGCTGGACGATGTCAGTGCGCTGGTCTCGGGCCTGGAGCGCCTGCGGGTGGGGGCGGCCGCGTTCGGGCTGGTGTTTCTGCTGGGCCTGTTGCTGCTGGATCTGCTGCGAAGCCGACAGCGCATGGCATCTGCGCTCGAGCGGTTTCAGATCCTGGGCATGGCGCTGGCGAGCAGTCCGGTGTCGGTGGTCATCACCAACGGGGACGGGCGCATTGAGTGGGTGAACCCCCAATACGAGCGCAACACGGGCTATACGCTGGACGAGGTGCGGGGACGTAAGCCCTCTCTGGTGGCCAGCGGCCAGACGGCGCCTGAGGTCTACCAAGCCATGTGGGCGGCGTTGATGTCAGGGCAATCGTGGCAGGGGCAGTTCGTCAACCGCCGCAAGGATGGCTCCCTCTACCACGACGAGGCAACACTCTCGCCGGTGCTGGACGATCGAGGGCGCCGTATTGGCATTGTGGGTCTGCATGAGGACGTGACCGAGCGCATCCGCGCCGAGGCCGAGTTGCAGCGCCGCGAGCGCCGGCTCAATGAGCTGCTGGAGCAGCAGACAGCGATTTTCGACAACGCGCCCCCCATCGTGCTGGTGTGCGACGGCTGCTTGCGGCAGTTCAACCCGGCCTTTGTGGAGCTGATGCGTGCCCCTGCGGACCAACTGGCAGGACTCGATGCGGCGGCGGTGCTGGGCGACGGCTCCGCGTCGGGTTCGTTCCTGGCGCGCGTGGGCCAGGAGCTGTCTTCCGGACGGCCGGTGCGTGCCGATGCCAGCCTGCGCCGCATGGATGGAAGCTGCTTCGAGGCCCGCATGGCTGGCCGCAGCCTGCACATCGAAGGTTGCCGCACGGCCTCCATCTGGGTGATCGAGGACGTGAGCGAATCCCGGCGCGCCGAGGCCGCGCTGCTGGCATCCAAGGAGCGTCTGGAGCTGGCGCAGGAGGCGGGCAAGATCGGGGTGTTCGATATCGATCTGCGCACTGGGCAGATCTTGTGGTCGGACAAGCTGGCGGTGATGATGGGGTTCCCGGCCGGCACGCAGCCGCGGGACCGCGACCATTGGCTGTCGTGTCTGCATCCGGAGGATCGGCAGAAGGCACGCGAGTACTTCGACGCCTGTCTGGCGGGTCAGGACGACTACTTGCGCGACTCCTGGCGGGTGGTGCGCCAGGACGCAGAGGTGCGCTGGTTCCTGGAGGCTGCGCGCATCTTCCGCGATGCCCAGGGGCAGGCGGTGCGTGTGGTGGGCGTGAACGTGGATATCCACGACCAGAAGCAACTGGAAGCCCGTATGGAGGCCCAGCGCGACTTCCAGCAGGCGCTGATCGATGCCATTCCGGTCCCGCTCTTCTACCAAGACGCCGAGGGCCGTTACCTCGGCTTCAACCAAGCCTACGAGCAGGCTTTCGGCGTTCAACGCGATCGGCTTGTGGGCCGTACTCTGCTGGATCTGGACTTTTTGCCGCCGGAGCAGCGCGAGCGCTTCAATGCCGATGCGGCCGATGCGATGGCCGGTGGTCAGGCGCTGCACCAGGAGGTCGACCTGCGCTATGCAGATGGGCAGATCCACCACACCTTGTTCTGGCTGCATGGCTTTTCAGGCCGCGACGGTGCGCCGGGCGGCCTGATCGGCACATTGGTGGACATCACCGATCGCCAGCGTGCCGAGCAGGAGCTGCGGCGCGCCAAAGAGTTGGCCGAGGAGTCCGCCGCCATGAAGTCCAACTTCCTGGCCAACATGAGCCACGAAATCCGCACGCCGCTGAACGCGATCATCGGCATGTCTCATCTGGCGCTCAAGTCTGGACTCAACGCCCGGCAGCACGACTATGTGAGCAAGATCCAGCAGGCGGGGCAGCATTTGCTCGGCGTGATCAACGACATCCTGGATTTCTCCAAGATCGAGGCCGGCAAGCTCAGCGTGGAGCGTCAGCCTTTCGTGCTCGATCGCCTGCTGGAAAGCGTCTCGGACGTGGTCGCATACAAGGCGGGCGCCAAGGGGCTGGAGCTGGTCTGCGACGTGGCGGCCGATGTTCCGCCCAATCTGGTGGGCGATGCACTGCGGCTCGGGCAGATCCTGATCAACTTCGCCAACAACGCAGTCAAGTTCACCGAGCAGGGCGAAATCACGCTGGCCGTGCGCCAGATCGACACCCTGACCGGCAATCGAGTCCTGCTTCGTTTTGAGGTGCGTGACACCGGCATCGGGCTGACAGCCGAGCAGATGGGCCGCCTGTTCCAGAGCTTCCAGCAGGCCGACACCTCGACGACCCGCCGCTACGGATGTACCGGGCTGGGGCTGGCCATCAGCAAGAGCCTGGCCGAACTCATGGGAGGGCAGGTTGGGGTGGAGAGCGAGCACGGCAAGGGCTCGGTCTTTTGGGTCAGTCTGCCACTTGAGCGCGGTGCCCCGGCGCGCGCCATGCTGCCCCCACCAGACCTGCGCGGCCAGCGCGTGCTGGTGGTCGACGACAACCACACCGCAGCCAGCGTGTTGTCGGACATGCTCGAATCCATGGGCTTTGTGGTGCAGCAGGCGCATTCGGGTGTCCAGGCGCTGGACTGCATTCGCCAGGCCCATGAACAGGCGCAGCCGTTCGGGCTGCTCCTGCTGGACTGGCACATGCCGGGGATGGATGGCATCGAATTGGCGCGTCGTATCCGCGCGCTGGGGCTGGCCCGCGTGCCCCAGATGCTCATGGTCACCGCCTATGGCCGCGAGGACGTCATGCGGGCGGCACAAGCGCAAGGCATCGACACTGTGCTGATCAAGCCGGTGAACGCATCGGTGCTGCTCGACACGCTCATGCAGCCCCTGGAGGCCGGACCAGTCGGCATGCGAAGCCCTCAAGCTCTGCCCGCCGAGGCGGACCTGCCAGCCCAGGTGCGCGGCGCGCACATTCTGCTGGTCGAAGATAACGAATTGAACCAAATGGTCGCGGCCGAGATGCTGCGCGATGCTGGATTTGTAGTGGATGTGGCGGATAACGGTCGCGCTGCCATCGATCGCATCCACCGCCAGGACTACGACCTGGTGCTGATGGACATGCAGATGCCGGAAATGGACGGCGAGAGTGCGACGCGCGCCTTGCGGGCCGATCCACGCTATGCGCAGCTGCCCATCGTGGCCATGACGGCCAACGCCATGGAAGCCGATCGGCAGCGCTGTTTGGCCGCCGGCATGAACGACCATGTCGCCAAGCCCATCGAGCCGGCAGCCCTCTGGGCCGCCTTGGTGCGCTGGATTCGCCCGCGGCCGCTGGGTGCGGGGGCATACAGGGCTGCCGTGCTGGGTGGGGATGCCGCAGCCCATGCGAGCATGGGCACCGCAGGCCTGCGCGCACTGCCGCGCATCGAAGGACTGGACACCGTGCTGGGGCTTCAGCGTGCGTTGGGCAAGCCAGCGCTGTATGTCGAGCTGCTGCAGCGCTTTGCCGCCGGGCAGTCGCAGGTCGTCACGCAGGCCCGTCAGGCGCTGCTGCAGCAAGGGGATGTGCTGACCGCCGAGCGGCTCGTGCACACCCTGCGCTCGGTGGCCGCCAATATAGGTGCGCTGCCGGTGTCTGCGGCAGCCGAATCGGCCGAGCGTGCGATCCGGGAATCGGCTGCGGAGTCTGAGATCCTCGGCCACCTGCAGACGCTAGAGGCTCTTTTGCTGCCGCTGGTGCACGCGTTGCAGCGCTGGTGCGATGGCATGTCCGACAGCGCACAATCCCCTTCGGACGATCCGCAGGCGGCGCCAGATGCCGATCGGCCGCTGCATACCCTGCGCACCTTGCTGGAGCAGGACGACCCTGCAGCGTTTGAATTTTTGCAACAAAATGCCAGCATGCTGGAGCATGCGCTCGGGCCTGCCTATGCGGCAGTCAGTGCGCACATCCGCCACTTCGACTATGACCAGGCGCTGAAGGCCTTGCCGGCTGCGCCGTTGTCCGGGCCGCCCTTGGGGGCAGCCCCACAGGACTGAACCGCAGGAACGCCCGCCCATGGAGCATGCCCCGTTCGCTGCCCACCGCAGCCCGCTTGTGGAAAAACCCATCGCCACCGTGCTCGTGGTGGACGACACGCCTGACAACCTCACGCTCATGGGCAGCCTGTTGCGTGAGCATTTCTTGGTCAAGGTGGCCAACAATGGCGAGAAGGCTCTGAAGATTGCGCTGTCGGGCAGTCCGCCCGACTTGGTGCTGTTGGACATCATGATGCCGGGGGTCGATGGCTACGAGGTCTGTCGCCAGCTCAAGCGCCATGCGGCCACGCGCGACATCCCCGTGATCTTCCTCACGGCGCGCTCAGACCCCGACGACGAACGCATGGGCCTAGGGCTGGGCGCGGTGGACTACATCACCAAGCCGATCAGTCCTCCCATCCTGCTCGCGCGCGTGAGCACCCACCTCGCGCTGAAGGCCACAGCCGATTTCCTGCGGGACAAGAGCGCTTACCTGGAGCGCGAGGTGGCCATGCGCACACTGGAGGTGCAAGCCATCCAGGACGTGACCATCATGGCCATGACGTCCCTGGCCGAAACGCGCGACAGCGAAACGGGCAACCACATCCGGCGCACGCAGTTGTACGTCAAGACCCTGGCCGAGCGCCTGCGCCACCATCCGCGCTTTGAGGCGGTACTCAACGACCGCATGATCGAACTGCTCTACAAGTCGGCCCCGCTGCACGACATCGGCAAGATCGGCATTCCGGACAGCATCCTTCTGAAGCCCGGCAAACTCACGGTCGAAGAGTTTGAGATCATGAAAACCCACACCACGCTGGGGCGCAAGGCCATCGAGGACGCTGAGCGCCGCCTGGGGATGCGGGTGGCTTTTTTGAGCATCTCCAAAGAAATTGCCTACAGCCACCAGGAGAAATGGGACGGCAGCGGTTATCCGCAAGGGCTGGCGGGGGACGCCATCCCGGTATCGGCCCGGCTCATGGCGGTGGCCGATGTGTACGACGCGCTGATCAGCAAGCGTGTGTACAAGCCCGCCTACTCGCACGAACAAGCCTGCAGCACCATCGTACGCGGCAAGGGCACGCACTTCGATCCGGACATGGTCGATGCGTTTGTGGACATTGCGGAAGACTTCCGCACCATCGCCTCGCGCTACCCCGATCCTGAGTGAGCCGGGACCGCGCCTGGCAAGAGGGCGCGCTGGTTCCTTGCAGTGCCGGAGCCTTGCCGGCGCGCGTCAGACCGCAGCGGCTGGCCTGGATGGGAGATCAGAACGGAGCATCCTCGCGCCCCGGGTTGGCGGGGGCAGGGGCATCGCCTTGGGTGGCGTTGGCCTGGGTGTTGGGCACATCAGGCGTTTCGCCCGCGTCGCTGGTCAGGCGTTGGCGCACGGCCGCCTTGTCGCCAGCGCTGGCGAACTTGCTGTACTTGCCCAGCAACGGCACCAGTTGGCCGTAGATGCGCGGCGTGCCAGCCAGGCATTCCTTCTGTTCGAGGAAGTCCGACTCGCCCGTGAAGTTGCCCACCAGGCCACCGGCTTCCGTCACGAGCAGCGAGCCCGCGGCCACATCCCAGGGGTTGAGGCCGGTTTCAAAAAAGGCTTCGGTGAAGCCTGCAGCCACATAGGCCAGGTCGAGCGCGGCCGCACCCGGGCGGCGCACACCGGCCGTGCGGGGCATCACATCGGCCAGCATCTGCAGGTAGGTCTTGAACTGGTCGCCCGGGCGGAAGGGGAAGCCGGTGGACACCAGGCTGTCCTTGAGTTGGGTGCGCTTGCTCACGCGGATACGGCGATCGTTGAGGAACGCTCCGCGGCCCCGGCTGGCCGTGAACAGGTCGTTGCGCGTGGGGTCGTACACCACGGCGTGTTCGATTTTGCCGTGCACGGCCAGCGCAATGCTCACGCAGTACACCGGAAAACCGTGGATGAAGTTGGTGGTGCCATCCAGTGGGTCGATGATCCAGACAAAGTCCGAATGTTGGGCTCCGCGCTCACGGCCTGTTTCTTCGGCCCAGATGCCGTGGCCTGGGTAGGCGGTCAGCAGGGTGTCGATGATGGCTTGCTCCGCTGCATGGTCCACCTCGGTCACAAAGTCGTTCACCTGCTTTTGCGAGATGCGCACCGACTCCACATCCAGGGCCGCGCGGTTGATGAGGGCGCCGGCGGCGCGTGCGGCCTTGATGGCCACGTTGAGCATGGGGTGCAGGTTGGACGACATAAATTGTGGGCAGAGGCCCCGGGCGGCTGTGCAGAGCAGGGCGGCGCGCGGGGCGAATCAGGAGCGGAACATCGCAGCCCGGCGATGCGGGCAGCGACAATAAGGGCGCGATTTTACCCGTTTTGCCTTTTTTGACACCTTTCGATGAAGACGCGCTTTGTTCTGATCCAGACCAGCCATGCGGGCAACGTAGGTGCCGCAGCACGCGCCATGAAGACCATGGGCTTTGACGACCTGGTGCTGGTCGCTCCCCGCTGGGCCAACGTGCTGCGAAGGGAAGAGACCATTCAGCGCTCCTCGGGGGCGCTGGATGTGTTGGCCAAGGCGCGCATCGTCGACACCCTGGACGAGGCGCTCGATGGCATGCACCACCTGTGCGCCACGGCCATGACGCCGCGGGATTTCGGTCCGCCGACCTCCACACCACGGGCCTATTTCGAATCGCTTTTAAAAAGTGAGCGCTTTATTCAGCAGGGTCAAGCACAAGCAAGCCATTTGTCACATCGCGGAAGCGGCGATTCACTGCCGTCAGCGCCCTGCGACGCCACGGCCGAGCCGCCCGATGCCTGCGGCCAGCCCGGCGTGGCCTTTCTGTTTGGCTCGGAGCGCTTTGGCATGCGCAACGAAGACGTGTACCGCTGCCATGTGGCGCTGAGCATTCCGACTGCGCCGAACTTTGGTTCGCTCAACCTCGCGGCCGCAGTGCAGGTCATTGCCTACGAGTGGCGGCTGGCGCTGGGCGGCTTTGCCGTGCAAGAGGCCACTGCACCCCGCGTGCTGGCCGATGCCGTGCAGGTGCAGGGCATGCTCGAGCACTGGCAGCGAGCGCTGCAGGCCGTGGGTTTTCTGGACCCGGCTGCGCCGAAGAAGCTCATGCCGCGCCTGCAACAGATGTTCCACCGAGCGCAACTGGGGGTCGAGGAAATCCACATCCTGCGCGGTGTCGCCAAAGCCATGCTCGAGACCGCCGGGTCAAAGCGCTAGACTGCCTGTCCCATTCTGATAGACCTGCCCATGTTCGACCGTCTGCGCTCCGACATCCAGTGCATCCTGGACCGCGACCCCGCGGCCCGCAGCACCTGGGATGTCATCACCTGTTACCCGGGGCTGCACGCCATCTGGCTGCACCGGCCTGCCCACTGGTGCTGGAACCACGGCCTCAAGTGGCTGGGGCG
>JBKBUN010000012.1:0-21685 GCA_046289925.1 Burkholderiaceae bacterium
CATAGCCCCGCTATGGGGCTGCAAATACGGCGAAAACTGTCCTCGCTGAGGCTCATTTTCGCTTTCGACGCCCCAAGCCCGACAGGCTCCTAGGGTTATATGCCTGCGTGCCGCCGTCCAAGGCGCAGGCTCAGTTGCGCCACTGCACAGCTTCGTCCAGCGCAGCGCGGCGCGTGCGAAAGCGGTTGGCCGGGTGGTCCAGATCGGGCCAACCCAGCGAGACGGCACACACCACGGGCCGCCCGGACGGCAGGTCGAGCACGCGGCGCAGCACCTCGGGGTAAGCGGCCAGGGCCGCCTGCGCGATGCTGCCCAGCCCCAGGCTGTGCGCGGCCAGCAGGCACTGCGATACGTAGGCGCCGCAGTCCACGGCACCATACACGCCCAATGCAGCATCGCTCGTGATCACGGCCACATGCGGCGCGCCGAACATGGTGTAGTTCAGCGCCGCCTGCCGTGCAGAGGCCTCGCGGTCGCCGCGGGCAATGCCCAAGGCGTCGTACAGGCCCAGGCCGCATTCGCGCCGGCGCTGCTGGTACACGCCTTCGTAGGCGGTGGGCCAGGGCAGGTCGGGCTGCGGGGGCGCAGGGTCGACAAGGCGCTCGGCCAGTGCCGTGCGCAGGCGCGCGAGCGTCTCGCCGCTGGCCACCGTCACCTGCCAGGGCTGAGCGTTGCACCAGGAGGCTGCGCGTTGCGCGGTGCGGAACACGGCCTCCAGCTGCTCGCGCGGCACGGGGTCGGGGCGGAAGGCGCGGCAGCTGTAGCGGCCGTGGGCCAGGGCGTCGAGCACGCCGTGCTCGGCAGTGAGGGTCATGGCAACTCCTGGGGGGCTGTGCCGTGCGGGGCGCGCGAACGGCCCGCGGGCCTCAGCCTTTGGCGGGCTTGCTGCGGGCGCTGGTCTTGCGGGCCGATGTGGCGTCGGCAGCGGGCTTGGCAGCGGCTTTGCGTGGCGCCGCCGGTGCACGGGCGGTGTGCGCATGGTGGGCCGCCTGTGCCTTGGCTTCGGCCGGGCCGAGCAGCGCGTCGAGCTGCTCGCTGATCTCCGCTTCAATGCGGTCTTTGAACGCGCCCAGCAAAAAGCCGAGCTGCGCGTGCATTTCAAAGCGGTGGGCATCCACCAGCAGCGTGCCTTTGACCCCGGTGCGGCTGAAGTGCAGCGTGTCCTCGTGCTCGCCTTCTTCGTACACGCATTCCATGTCGAACTTTTGCTCGGCCTGCTCGGCCCAGTTGAAGGCAAGCTTGCGGGCCTTGGCAAAGCCGAGGTGGTGGTCGCGATGGATGTGGATGTCAGGCACCGGGCGTCTCCTTGTCGGGCATCAGCGCGCGCAGGGCCTCGTGGCGCTGCGCCTGCGGCTGGCGGGCGAGTTGTCGTACGGCATCATAAAACGCAGCCCAGTTGCCGCGGTGCTGTGCATGCAGTGCCACAAACGCGGGCACCCAGTCGTTGTAGGCGCCCTGGGCGGCAAAGCTTGCGTTGTTGGCCGATGCGACCCAGCGGTCGTAAGCGCCCAGCAGCGCTGGGGTGACGGCCGTGCCCGGGGTGTTCAGCCACTGCGTGCGCACAGCCGCGTAGTCCGCCCGAAAACGGGCCATGACGCTGTGCTTGCGCTCGCGCGCGGTGGTCTCGTCCAGACGGGCTTGCGCGTGGTCGTCATAGACCTCGGCCAGGGCTGCGCGGGTGCGGCGGGTGAGCTGTCGCCAGGCTTCGCGGCGTGCCTCGCTGGCGGCATGGGCCGCTCGCGTTTCCGGGCTGGCCTGGGTATCCAGCCAGCGCTGCACGCCCAGTCGTTCGACCGCGGTGGCAAACGATTCGTTGAAGGAGGTGTCGCCTCGGGCGTACACCACCTGGTGCGCCAGCTCATGAAACAGCAGGCGCACAAAGTCGCCTTCGGGCCAGCCGATGAAGGTGGACAGCAGCGGGTCTCCGCCCAGCCAGTTCATGTAGCCCAGTGTCGAGTAGGCGGGCACTCCGTACACCTCGACTTCCAGCCCTTCGCGCTGTAGGCGTGCAGCTTCGGCTTGCGCGTCGGCTTCCGAGAAGTAGCCGCGGTAGCCGATGCAGCCCGTGACCGGAAAGCACCAGGTGTGCAGCGTGAGCGCCAAGGGCGGCGCGGCCACGACGTTCCAGACCGCTGCCGAGCGTTGCAGGTCGGCGTAGCGGCGGTAGCTGGGGTTGTCGGGAAGCCCGAGCTCCTGGCTGGCAAAGTGGCGTGCGCGCTGGGCGAGTTGCAGCCGCGCTCGCAGCGCAGGGCTGATGTCGGGTCGGGCGATCCAGTCTTCCAGCGGCCGGGCGGCCTCCATGATCTGCAGGTGCCCTTGCACCGACTGCCAGTAGTAGCCCGCAGCGCCCATGGTGCCGCTGCACCCCGACAGCAGCAGGGCACCGCACAGCAGTGCGGCGGCCCGCCAGAGGTGTCTGCGCTGGGGCATGAGCCGTTCAACCTCAGTTCAGCCGGCACCCACGCGGCGCTCTGGAGCATCGACGACGGGCAGGCCGTTTTCTTGGGCACAAGCTGCGCGCTGCGGCGCAGGCAGCAGGTCCAGCACCTGCTCGGGCGGTCTGCACAGGCGCGTGCCTAGGGGCGTTGTCACGATGGGCCGGTGGATCAGGATGGGGTGGGCGAGCATGGCGTCGATGAGCTGCGCGTCGGTCACGCCGGGCGCATCCAGGCCCAGCTCCTGGAAAAGCGCCTCTTTAGTGCGCACCACCTCGATCACGGGCAGGCCCATGGCGTCGATCAGCGCCATGAGGGTGGCCCTGTCGGGGGGCGTCTTGAGGTATTCGACCACTGCAGGTTCCTCGCCGCTGTTGCGGATCAGGGCCAGGGTGTTGCGCGAGGTGCCGCAGCGCGGGTTGTGATAGATCGTGATGCGTGCCATAGGGGTGTGCGGGGCAGACGGTGGGGGTCGATGGGGACCGTGGCGGCGCAGGCCGCTCAGGCCGTAGGCTTGTCGCCCCCAATCCAGCTCAGATCGAGTGGGCGATCCTCGAATTCGGTGTTGAGCACCACGGTGCTGGTGGTGCGGGCCACACCCGCAATCGATTTGATCTCGTACAGGATGTCCTCCAGGGCGCGCGCATGGGTGGTGCGCACCTTGGCCAGAAAGTCGTATTCGCCGGCAACGCTGTGCAGTTCTACCACCTGGGGCATGGCCTTGAGCCGCGGCGCCACGTCGCGGCAGTGGATGCCGCCGTCGTTGCGGATGGCGACGAAAGCCACGAACTGTAGGCCGACCCGCTCGGGGGCTACGGCAATCGAAAAGCGCTCAATCACACCGCGCTCGACCAGTTTGCGCACCCGTTCGTGCACGGCGGCGGTGGACAAACCCACTTCAGCCCCGATCTCGGCATAAGACCGTCGGCCATCATGGCTAAGGGCCGAAATAATTCTGGCGTCTGTTTCGTCAAGCTGGATATTTGCTTGCATTGGAGCTTGGTTCTGGTGAAAATTCGGTTTTCATGTAGATGGCCGATTTTTATTCGGCCATATAGAGGATAAGCCGATGTTTGTTCAAAAGTCCGCCCATGCCACGCCGCGTTGGAAGCTCGCGGCCGCACTGCTTCTGGTGTACGTCGTCTGGGGCACCACCTATTTTGCGACCAGCGTGGTGCTTCACAGCATGCCGCCCTGGTGGATGAATGGTTTGCGCTTTGTGCTCGCCGGGCTGGTGATGGTGGGCCTGGCGCTGGTGCAGGGCCAAGCCCTGCCCACCCTGCGGCAGTGGCGCAATGCGGCTGTGGTGGGCGGGCTCATGGTGTTTCTGGCCATGAACCTGATCAGCATGGCGCAGAAGATGGGCATCGGGTCGGGGCTGATGGCCACCGTGGTGACCACCATGCCCATGTGGCTGGCGCTGTGGACCCATTGGGGCGGCGAGCGGGTGCCGCGCACGGGCTGGCTGGGTGTGGTGCTGGGGGTGATGGGGGCTTTGCTGTTGTCGTTGGAGGGCGATTTCTCCGCCACATGGATGGGAGCCCTGCTGGCCTTTGCCGCACCGCTGTGCTGGAGCGTGGGCTCCTATGCCTCGCGCCGCATGGACTTGCCCGCGCCCGCCATGGCGGCCGGGGTGCAGTGGCTGGTGGGCGGCGTGCTGGCGGTGCTGGTGGCTGTGTGGCGCGAGCCCATGGCGTTGCTGGGCGATGTAGCGCCGCAGGCATGGCTGGCATGGGGCTACCTGTTGGTGTTTGGCACGCTGATCGCGCTCAACAGCTACCTGTGGCTGTTGCAGAACACCAGCGCAGCCGTGGCGGGCAGTTATTCGTTTGTGAACCCTGCCGTGGCCCTGGTGGTAGGCGTGGCCCTGGGGGGCGAGGTGCTGACGGGCTGGGTGTATCTGGCGCTGCCTTTGATTGCGGCGGCACTGGTGTGCATTCTGTATGGCCCTCAACTGGTGCGGGTCTGGCAGGCTCGGCGCATGGCCGCAGGTGACGTGGCGGTGCCCGCGCGATAAGCTCGCTGGTCTACAGGGCCGGCTGCCAGCATCGGTGAGGGCGCGCATTGGCTCGGCCCCCACAAGGAAGCACCATGATCTACAAGTTCAAGTCCCGCGTGGCCGCCGATCTCATCATGCTGGAGCCGCAAGGCCGGCAGATCCTTGAAATCATCGGCAAGACACCTGGCGCGACCGGCATCGTGACCGTGGCACAGATTCCCGAAGCGATCGCGGCGCTGGAGTCGGCCGTTGCCGCCGAAGAGGCGCGCCGTGCCCGACAAGCGGCCGACGCCGCCCCGGAGGACGCTGACGAGTCCGAATCCGAGCCGGCCGACGCCGTGCACCTGCGGCAGCGCGTGGTGCCCTTCATCGACCTGCTGCGGCGCAGCGCCGCCGAGGGCTGCGACGTGGTCTGGGGCGTGTGATCAGTCCACCTTCGCGCCCGACACTTTGACCACTGTCGCCCATTTGCGGTGTTCGGCCTCGATGTGCCGGGCAAATTCGGCCGGGGTGTTGCCGCCCGGCAGCGCGCCCTGGGCCTCGAGCCGCTCGCGCAGGGCCGGCGTGGCCAGTGCCTTGGCCGATTCCTGCTGGATGCGCAGCACGATCTCGGCGGGTGTACCGGCCGGCGCCAACAGGCCGAACCACGAACTGGCTTCATAGCCCTTGAGACTCGGGCCCCCAGCCTGTTCGATGGTGGGCACATCGGGCAGTGCCGCCGACCGCTGGGCGCTGGTCACGGCCAGGGCTAGCAGCTTGCCCGACTTGATCTGCGGCAGCGCCGAGGGCAGGTTGTCGAACATCACGTCGGCATTGCCACCCACCATGTCCAGGAGTGCCGGGGCCGAGCCACGGTAGGGCATGTGGACCATGTAGGTGCCGGTCATGCTCTTGAACAACTCGCCGGCCAGGTGGATGGACGTGCCGTTGCCGCTGGAGGCCATGTTCAAGCGCCCGGGCTGTGCCTTGGCCACCCGGATGAAGTCGGCCACATTGGCAATGCCCAGGCTGCGCGCCTTGTCGGCATTGACCACCATCACATTGGGCACGGCGGCCACCAGGGTGATGGGGGCAAAGTCTTTGATCGGGTCGTAAGGCAGACGGGGGTACAGTGCGCGGTTGATGCCATGCGTGCCCACGGTGCCCATGAGCAGCGTGTAGCCGTCGGGGGCAGCCTTGGCCACCAACTCGGCGCCCACGTTGCCCCCAGCGCCTGCGCGGTTTTCCACCACGAAGCTTTGGCCGAACACGCGGCTGAGCTCGGGTGCCATGGCGCGCGCCAGGATGTCGGTGGTGCCGCCGGGGGCAAAGGGCACGACGATGCGCACGGGTTTGCTGGGCCAAGTGCCGGTCTGCTGCGCATGCGCGGCAGGAAGCAGGGCCGACAAGGCCAGGGCAGCGAGCGCGGCGCGGCGACTGCGGGGAAACGGCTTCATGCAAAGGTCCTTTCGTCGTTGGGTGCGTCGCCCCGTTCTACGCGCCCCGCGCCGATCGCTGCAGATGGATAACCCCAACAACGAAAAAGCCGCTGCACCCGGTGGGTACAGCGGCGTCATCTTTGGCGGAGCTTCTTCAAGGGGGCCGTGCCCAGCGCAGGCAGCCGTGCAAGGGCCGCCCCGCCGCGCTGGCTGCGTTCCCTTGTCCGCAACGCGTAGCGTTGCGAGAGCGGGGGGAGGCGCGCAGCGCCTCAGGGGGGTGTTCCTAGATCAGTCGGCGTACTGGCCAGCGGCCTTGATGACGGCACCCCACTTGTCGATTTCGGCCTGCACAAACTTCTTGTGCTCTGCAGGTTCGACGCGCTTGTCGGTGATCACCACTGCGCCCAGGCCTTCCTGCTTCTTGATGAACTCGGGGTCCTTCAGGGCCATCTTCAGGGCTTCGTTGATCTTGGTGACCACGGCAGCGGGGGTGCCCTTGGGCGCGTACAGGCCGTGCCAGATGCTCACGTTGAAGTCCTTGAGGCCCGATTCGGCCAGGGTGGGCAGATCCTTGAGGGCAGGCGTGGTCAGGCGCTTGGGCGTGGTCACTGCGAAGGCCTTGACCTTCTTGCCTTCGATCTGCGGCGTGGTGTTCGTGGTCTGGTCGCACAGCAGGTCGATCTGGCCGCCAATCAGGTCGGTGATGGCAGGTGCCGTGCCCTTGTACGGCACGGCCGTCATGTCCACTTGCAGGGCCGACTGGAACATCAGGCCGCACAGGTGGGATGCAGCGCCCAGGCCGGCGTTGCCCAGATTGATCTTGCCCTTGTTCTGGTTGATCCAGGTCATCAACTCCTTGTAGTTGTTGGCCGGCAGTGTGGGGCGGCCGATCAGCGTCATGGGCACGTCGTTGATCATGCCCAGGTACTCGAAATCATTGGGCACGCTGAAGGCCAGCTTGCGGTAGAGGGCCGGCATCGTCGACATGGCGATGTGGTTCAGCAAGATGGTGTAGCCATCGGGGGCTGCACGGGCCACGCGGGCCGTACCGATGGAACTGCCAGCCCCCGCGGTGTTGTCCACCACCACAGTCGCGCCCAGAGGCTTGCGCAGGGCTTCGGCCAGGTCGCGTGCCACGCGGTCGGTCGGTCCGCCAGCGGCGAAGGGCACGACGATGGTGATCGTCTTGTCCTTGGCCGGGAATTCCTCGGCGGCCTGTGCGCCCAGCGAGAACGCGACTGCCGCCGCAATGGTTCCGAGTTTCAGCAGTGTTTGCATGGGAGAAGCTCCTGTAAAAGTCGCGCCATGATAGCCACGAGGGGTAGGGGCTGCATTGCGGGTACTACGTAGCAATACGGATGAGGCGGTTTTGATGATTTTCGATGCTCGTGCTTTCCAAGCAAGCACAAGCAGCTATCAAAATCATAGCAATCATAGGGTAAGTCCGTGCCACAACTGGCCGCGCCTGTGCCAAGCAAAACGCCCCGCACAGGGGCGTTATGGGGGCTGGGCGCGACGGTCTGCGGCGGCTGCGCAATCAGCGGTAGCTGCGCGCGTCCTCGATCACCTTGCCGTCGTTGGGCAATGTGCCGGGCACCACCATCTCCACCTCGCCGCGCAGTTTGGTCACATCGCGGATCGCCTCGGCAATCTGCAGCGCCAGACCCTCGGCGGTTTCGCGGGTTTCCACACGCAGCACCATCTGGTCGTTGGCCATTTCGCCGCTCACCACCAGGCGGGCCCGCAGCACCTGCGGAAAGCGCCGTGCGATCTCGGCGACCTGGCCCGGGTGCACAAACATGCCCCGCACCTTGGTGGTCTGGTCGGCCCGGCCCATCCAGCCCTTGATACGGGTGTTGCTGCGGCCGGTGGGGCAAGTGCCCGGCAAAATGGCCGACAGGTCGCCTGTGCCAAAGCGAATGAGCGGGTAGTCGCGGTTGAGCGTGGTCACCACGAGTTCGCCCACTTCGCCCTCGGGCACCGGATCGCCGGTGCCGGGGCGGACGATCTCGACGATCACGCCCTCGTCCAGCACCAAGCCTTCGCGGGCGCTGGTTTCGTATGCGATCAGGCCCAGGTCGGCTGTGGCATAGCACTGGTAGCCCGCGATGCCGCGCGCGGCAAACCAGTCGCGCAGCGATGGCGGAAAGGCTTCGCCTGAGACCAGCGCCTTGGTCAGGCTGGGCAGGGCCACGCCGAGTTCGGCCGCTTTTTCCACCAGGATCTTGAGGAAGCTGGGGGTGCCGATGTAGCCCGCGGGACGCAGTTCGGCCATGGCCTGTACCTGCTGCTCGCTTTGGCCCGTGCCGCCAGGGAACACCGAGCAGCCGATGGCATGCGCGCCGGTTTCCATCATCGAGCCGGCGGGCACAAAGTGGTAGGAAAAGCTGTTGTGGATCAGATCACCTGGCCGGAAGCCCGCCGCATAGATGGCACGGGCCATGCGCCAGTAATCGCGGCGCGTGCCCTCGGGCTCGTAGATCGTGCCCGGGCTGGCGAACACGCGAGGCATCGCGGCGCCGAATCCAATGGTGCTGAAGCCGCCGAAGGGGTTGGTCGCACGGTGGGCCTGCTGCCGCTGCAGCAGTTCGTGCTTGCGGGTGACGGGCAGGCGTGCCAGGGCCTCGCGGCTGCTGACTGCGGTTGGGTCCACGTTGGCGAGGATCTCGGCAAATGCCGGAGATGCCGCGCGGGCGTGCGCCACCTGGGCGGGTAGGGCGGCCATGAGTTCGGCTTCGCGCTGCTCGGGGCTGCGCGTTTCCAGGTCGTCGTAGAACGTGGTCATGCCCGGGGGTCCTCTGCGGTTGTCGGATGGAATAGGCCCGGCGTGCCAGTGTGAATGGGCGGCCAGGCGGTGGGTTCAGGAGAGGCGGTGCGCACGCGCTCACCTGCGCGCGGTGCGTTGGGTGAGCGCGCTGGCCATGTCAGGCCAGCCAGCGCTTGCGCCGCTTGTAGCTCTTGACGTCGCGGAAGCTCTTGCGCTCGCTGCCGCCCATGCCGAGGTAGAACTCCTTGACGTCTTCGTTGCTGGCCAGATCCGATGCCGCGCCGTCCATCACGATGCGGCCGCTTTCCATGATGTAGCCGTAGTCGGCGTACTTCAGCGCCATATTGGTGTTCTGCTCGGCCAGCAGGAAGGTGACCTTCTCCTTGGTGTTGAGGTCCTTCACGATGTTGAACACCTCCTCCACGATCTGCGGGGCAAGGCCCATTGAGGGCTCGTCGAGCAGCACCATGCTGGGGTTGGCCATGAGCGCGCGGCCGATGGCGCACATCTGCTGCTCGCCGCCCGAGGTGTAGGCCGCCTGGCTGGTGCGGCGTGTTTTCAGGCGTGGGAAGTAGCTGTAGACCTTCTCCAGATTGGCCGCGATCTCCCCCTTGTCGCTGCGCGTGTAGGAGCCGGTCATCAGGTTCTCCTCGATGGTCAGGTGGGCGAAGCAGTGGCGGCCTTCCATCACCTGCACCACTCCGCGCTTGACCAGGTCGGCGGGGGAGAGGTTTTCAATGCGCTCGCCGCGCAGCTCGATGCTGCCCTTGGTGACCTCGCCACGTTCGCCCTTGAGCAGGTTGGAAATCGCCCGCAGCGTGGTCGTCTTGCCCGCGCCATTGCCGCCCAGAATGGCGACGATGCCGCCCTCGGGTACCTGCAGCGAGACGCCCTTGAGCACGAGGATCACGTGGTTGTAGATGACCTCGATGCCGTTGACGTTGAGAACGATTTTTTGAGAGTCCATGGTGTTGCCTTCGCTGTGCCAATCCAAAGAGCTGCTGCATCAATAAGCAACTCTTTGGATTGGTGGCTGCCCACACAAGGGCGCAACCGCTTCGTCACCAGCCGTTGATACGGTCACGGCCCAAAGACCCGTGACACCGCACAAGGGCCGCCCCGCGGCGCTGGTGGCGTCCCCCTTCCCGCAGCGCGAAGCGCTAAGAGAGAAGGGGGGAAGGCGCGCAGCGCCTCAGGGGGTTGTGCCCATCACGACTGGCAGTCTTCCGGCGTGCGCGGCGTGAGCTTCTTCTCGGCGGCGTACTTGGCCGCAGTGGCTTTCACGAGCGGCTTGATGATCTGCTCGTCAGCCTGCAGCCAATCGGAGGTGAACTTCCAGCCCTTGCCGTCCCAGGTGTGGATGCGGGCCCAGGCGGCGCCCATGTGGTCGGTGCACGAGGTGCTGATCGGGCGCATCACGCCGGCGAAGCCCAGCGCATCCAGCTTGGCTTGTGTGAGGTTCAGGTTCTCCAGGCCCCAGCGCACTTGCTCGCCGGTCATGACCTTGCCCTTGCCAAAGCGCTCTTGTGCAGCGCGGATGCCTTCAGTGCCCAGCATGGCGCTCATGGCCCCGCGCATGTAAAGCACCTGGCCCACTTCGTCCTTAGGACCCGTGCCCTGGCCCTTGTCGTGCACCATGGCCAGAATGTCCTTGACCACCTTCGACTGCGGCTCGGCACCGTGCTGCATGGTCACGGCGTTGTAACCCTTGGCGCCATCGGCTACATCCTTCACATCGGGCTCCGCGCCAGCCCACCACACGCCGTACATCTTCTCGCGCGGGTAGCCGGTGGCCTGGGCTTCCTTGATGGCGGTGGAGTTCATCACGCCCCAGCCCCACAGCACCACGTAGTCCGGGCGCGCTTGGCGGATCTGCAGCCAGGTCGCCTTCTGCTCCACCCCGGGCGATGTGACGGGCAGCATCTGCAGGTCAAAACCGTGCATCTTCGAGCGTTCTTGCAGCAGCGGAATCGGCTCCTTGCCAAACGGGCTGTCGTGGTAGATCAGGGCGATCTTCTTGCCCTTGAGCTTGTCCAGGCCGCCTTCCTTCTTGCCAATGGCCTGGATGATCACGTCGCTGGCCACCCAGTAGGTGCCAGCGATCGGGAAGTTCCACTTGAATACAGAGCCGTCGGCGCTTTCGGAGCGGCCGTAGCCGATGGTCACCACCGGCACCTTGTCGGCAGGGGCCTTTTCCGTGATGGCGAAGGTGGCGCCGGTGGACAGCGGCTGCACAAAGGATGCGCCCTTGCCTTTGAGACGCTCGTAGCACTCCACGCTGCGGGCCGTGTCGTAGCCGGTTTCGCACTCTTCGAAAGACAGCTTTACGCCGTTGATGCCGCCGCGGGCATTGACGAGCTTGAGGTAGTCCACGAAGCCATTGGCCCAGGGCGTACCGTTGGGTGCGAATGGCCCAGTGCGGTAGGACAGTACAGGGATGTACTGCTCCTTGGCCTGGGCGTGGGCGCTGGTGGACAGCACGGACATGCTGGCGGCCAGGGCGGCCACGGCGATCACGACATTGCGAAGCTTCATGGTTGTCTCCGGTGGGTTAAAAATGGAAGCGTGAAAGGCTTTGGGCTTTTCATTCAACGTACAAACGCTGCGCAGCGCATCGGTGTAAGCGAGCAAGCCTCTAGTGGGTATGGCGGGGTGTGCGCGTGTGGCGCGAATCAGTGCGGGAAGGGCCACAGGCGCAGCTTCTGCTTGGCAATGGACCAGAGCTTGGCAAGGCCATGCGGCTCCACAATCAGGAACCACACGATCAGTGCACCAAAGATCATGAATTCGGCGTGCACGATGGCGGCCGTGGAGATGGTCAGGCCGAACAGCCCGGCCAGCGACGGCAGGAACTGGTTCAGCGCAATCGGCAACACCACGATGAACGCCGCGCCAAAGAAGCTGCCCATGATGGAGCCCAGGCCGCCGATGATCACCATGAACAGCAGGCGAAAGGACATGTCCACCGAGAACGCGCCCGGCTCCCAAGAGCCCAGGTACACAAAGGCCCAGAGCGCGCCCGCCACACCGACGATGAAGGAGCTGACGGCAAACGCGCTGAGCTTGGCGTACATGGGGCGAATGCCGATCACAGACGCGGCCACGTCCATGTCGCGGATGGCCATCCACTCGCGGCCAATCGCGCCGCGCACCAGGTTCTTGGCCAGCAGGGCCATCACCACCAGCACGGACAGGCAGAACAGATACTTGCTGGTGGCGGAGTCGATCGGCATACCAAACACCTGCAGGTTGGAGACCGACACGGAGCCCGAGGGCGTGTCCAGCGTGAACCACTTGATGCGCAGGAACATCCAGTCGGCGAAGAACTGGGCGGCCAGTGTGGCCACTGCGAGGTACAGCCCTTTGACGCGCAGGCTGGGCAGCCCGAACAGGATGCCGAAGAACGTGGCACACAGCCCACCCAGCAGCAGGGCAGGAATCAGGGGCAATCCATCCAGGCGCACGAAGAAGTTGTACGCACCATAGGCCCCGACGGCCATGAAAGCCCCAGAGCCCAGCGAGATCTGGCCGCAGTAGCCCACGAGGATGTTCACCCCGAGGGCGGCCAGCGACATGATCACGAGCGGAATCAGGATGGCGCGGAAGAGGTAGTCGCTGGCCAGCATGGGCACAGCGATGAAGGCGAAGGCCAGCAGCAGTGCGATGGCGATGCGGTCCTGTGCGATCGGAAAGATCTGCTGGTCGGCCCGGTAGCTGGTCTTGAACTGGCCGTTTTCGCGGTAGATCATGAAAGTCTCCTGTGTTCTTGCTCTGCGTTACACGCGATCGATGATCTTTTCCCCGAAGAGGCCTTGGGGTCTGAACAGCAGGAACACCAGCGCCAGTGCGTAGGCAAACCAGATTTCAATGCCGCCGCCGACATAGGGGCCGAGGTACACCTCGGAGAGCTTTTCGCCCACACCGATGATCAGCCCGCCGATGATGGCGCCGGGCACCGAAGTCAGGCCGCCCAGAATCACCACCGGCAGTGCCCGCAGCGCCACCGTGGCCAGCGAGAACTGCACCCCCAGCTTGCTGCCCCAGATCATCCCGGCCACCAGCGCCACGACACCCGCCACGCACCAGACGATGACCCAGATGCGGTTGAGCGGGATGCCGATGGACTGGGCCGCCTGGTGGTCGTCTGCCACAGCGCGCAACGCGCGGCCGGTGCTGGTCTTTTGAAAGAAGATGGACAAGGCCACCACCAGCGTGGCTGCAATCGCGGCGGCGATCACGTCTTCCTTGTTGATCAGGATGCCGCCCTGGAAAACGCTCTCGAATGCGAACATCGGATCCTTGGGCATGCCGATGTCGATCTTGTAGATGTCGCTGCCGAAGACCGTCTGGCCCACGCCTTCCAGGAAGTAGGTGATGCCCAGCGTGGCCATGAGCAGCGTAGCGCCTTCCTGGTTCACCAGATGGCGCAGTACCAGACGCTCAATCAGCCAGGCCACGACAAACATCACGGCCCCGGCCAGCACGAACGCGATCAGGTTGGCGACGATCTTGTTGTCGATGCCGATCCAGCCTGGCACCCACTCTGCAAAGCGGGCCATGGCCAGGGCCGCGAACAGCACCATCGCGCCCTGGGCAAAGTTGAACACGCCAGAAGCCTTGTAGATGAGCACAAAGCCCAGCGCGACCAGCGAATACAGCATGCCCGCCATAAGGCCGCCGATGAGGGTTTCGAGAAAGAATGCCATGGGGTTCTCCGTGCGGTCAGTGCGAGGTGCCCAGGTAGGCCCGGATCACGTCTTCATTGCTGCGCACCTCGTCGGGGGTGCCGTCGCCGATCTTCTTGCCGTAGTCGAGCACCACGACACGATCGGAGATGTCCATCACCACACCCATGTCGTGCTCGATCAGCACGATGGTGGTGCCAAACTCGTCGTTCACGTCGAGGATGAAGCGGCACATGTCCTGCTTTTCTTCGACGTTCATGCCCGCCATCGGCTCGTCCAGCAGCAGCACCTGCGGCTCCATGGCCAGCGCCCGGCCGAGGTCCACCCGCTTTTGAAGACCGTAGGGCAACTGGCCCACAGGCGTTTTGCGGAAGGCTTGGATTTCAAGGAAGTCGATGATGTGTTCGACTTTTTCGCGGTGAGCGATCTCTTCCCGTTCTGCCGGCCCCCAGCGAAGCGCCTGCAGGAACAGGTTGCTTTTGATCTTGAGGTTGCGGCCGGTCATGATGTTGTCGATCACGCTCATGCCTTTGAACAGCGCCAGGTTCTGGAAGGTGCGTGCCACACCCATCTCGGCCACCTGGCGCGAGTTCATGTGTGCAAAGGTCTTGCCGCGAAACGTGATCGAGCCTTCGGACGGCGTGTACACACCGTTGATGCAGTTGAGCATGGAGCTCTTGCCCGCGCCGTTCGGTCCGATGATCGCGCGGATCTCGTGCTCGCGAACGTTGAAGCTGATGTCCGTCAGCGCCTTGACGCCACCGAACCTGAGGCTGATGTTCTGGACGTCAAGGATGACGTCGCCGATCTTCTTGGAGGTCATGGATGCGGGTCCCCGGAGGTGGTCAGGCGGCGTTTTTCACCGGCGAGAAGGTCTTGGCGTCTGAGAGCTTGAGCACGGCACTCACGCTGCCGGTACGGCCGTCCTCGAACTTGACCTGTGTCTCGATGTACTGCTCTTTGCGGCCTGCGTACAAGGCCTCGACGAGCACGCTGTACTTCTCCGCAATGAAGCCTCGGCGGACCTTATTGGTGCGTGTGAGTTCGCCGTCGTCGGCATCCAGTTCCTTGTGCAGCACCAAGAAACGGTGGATCTGGCTGCCTGCGAGCATCGCGTCCGCCGCAAGGTCGGCGTTGACTTTCTCCACGCAGTCGCGGATGAGTTCGTAGACCTCAGGCTTTCCAGCCAGGTCGGTGTAACCGGCATAGGGCAGGTTGCGGCGCTCGGCCCAGTTGCCCACTGCGTCGAAGTCGATGTTGAGCATCACGCACACGCGGTCACGGCCATCGCCCAGAGCCACGGCTTCCTTGATGTACGGGAAAAACTTCAGCTTGTTCTCCACGTACTTCGGAGCGAACATCGCACCATCGTTGGCACCACCCTTGATCCGGCCTACATCCTTGACGCGGTCGATGATCTTGAGGTGTCCGTGCGCATCCAGGAAGCCTGCGTCGCTGGTGTGATACCAGCCATCGGCAGTGAGCACCTCGGCCGTGGCCTTGGGGTTCTTGTAGTACTCCTTGAGCAGCCCGGGCGACCGGACCAGGATCTCGCCGTTGTCGGCGAGCTTGATTTCCACCCCTTTGCAGGGCACGCCCACCGTGTCGGCGCGGGCTTCATGGTCGGGCTGCAGGCACACGAACACCGCGGTTTCGGTGGAGCCATAGAGCTGCTTGAGGTTGATGCCGATGGATCGGTAGAACGTGAACAGATCAGGGCCGATGGCTTCGCCTGCCGTGTAGGCCACGCGCACCCGTGAGAACCCGAGGTTGTTGCGCAGCGGCCCATAGACCAGCAGGTTCCCCAGCGCGTATTTCAGGCGGTCCAGCAGCCCGACCGACTCACCGTCCATCAGTGCCGGACCCACCCGGCGTGCCACAGCCATGCAGGCATGGAACATCTTGCGTTTGAGCAGACCAGCGTCTTCCATGCGAATCATGACGCTGGTCAGCAGGCCTTCGAACACCCGTGGTGGTGCGAAGTAGTAGGTGGGCCCCACTTCCTTGAGGTCGATGGTGACCGTGCTGGCCGATTCGGGGCAGTTCACGACATAGCCGCATGCCAGCCACTGTGCGTACGAGAAGATGTTCTGGCCGATCCATGCCAGCGGCAGATAGGCAAGCACTTCCTCGCTGCTGGTCAGGCGGTCGAATTCGGCCCCTGCCGCTGCCCGGTCTAGCAGCGTGGCATGTGTATGCACCACGCCTTTGGGATTGCCTGTAGTGCCAGACGTGAAGAACATCGCCGCCACATCGTCAGGGGTTGCCTTGCCCACCTCGTCTCGGAACCACTGGGGATGCTGACGTACGAAGGCCTGTCCGTTTGCGATGAGCGTGTCCAAGGACGCCAGCCCCTGTGCGTTGTAGTTGCGCAGTCCACGCGGGTCATCGAAGTAGATATTCGAGACCTGCGGGCACTGCTCACGGATTTCGAGCATCTTGTCCACTTGTTCCTGGTCTTCCACCAGGCAAAAGCGAACCTCTGCGTTGTTGAGCGGGAAGACGCACTCTGCCGCCACTGCGTCCTGGTACAGCGGGACCGGAATGGCGCCCAGACTCTGCGCGGCGAGCATGGTGGCGTATAGGCGCGGGCGGTTTGCGCCGATGACGACCATGTGCTCATGTCGTTTCAGTCCGGCCTGGTGAAGGCCCGCTGCGATGTGCTCGACGAGCAGCGCCAGGTCGGCCCAGGTGTGCGTCTGCCAGATGCCATATTCTTTTTCGCGCAAGGCTGCCGCGGTCGGGCGCTCGGCAGCGTGCTTGAGCAGCAGTTGCGGGAACGTGGTCTTCATTCCGGTTCCTAGTGAGGTGAGGGGGACGATCGGGTGGCTGTCCGGCACGCGGCGTGCCAGCCACGCGTTCAATGAATGCTAGGGGGCACTTTGACGTCTATATGTCTTTGCGACGACAATTTGCGGGTTAGTCCTTGTCAGGTAAAACCCTGTGCTTTTGTGTGGGTGCATGCAAGCCGCGTGTAAGCCCTGTCAGCGTAAGAAGCGACCCTCGCGTCCGACGAGCGTGAGCTCCACAAAGCGTGAAGCGCTGCGCTCTGGCGTGGTGGCCTGGATTTCGAAGCCCCCCAGGTCCCACTTGCGCAGGCTCCAGGTGGCCTCTATGAAGGCGGAGCGGCTGGGGTTGCGTCCGGCCCTTTGCAGCGCCTCTGCAAAGACCCGCGCGTTGATGTAGCCCTCCAGCGCCAGGTGAGATGCCTCCACGTTGGTGCCCAGGGCCTTCCAGGCTTGCTGGAACTCGCGCACGACCGGCAGGATGGCGTTGGTGGGCAGGGGCACGACCTGCGAGATGGCCATGCCAGTGGCGTCGGCCCCGAGGGCTTTCACCGTGGCCTGCGTACCCATCACCGAAAGCGCATAGAGCGTGACGCCGCGCCGTTGCGCCCGGAAAGCCCTTACAAAGTCCAGCGTGGGTTTGCCTGCCAGGCCCACGATCACGGCTTCGGGTTCTGCTTTGGCCAGTCGGCTGGCTGCGGCTGCGGCGTCGGATGCGTCGCTCTCAACCGTGGCGGTCGTGGCTTCCGGCAGCTTCAGGCGTGCCATCAACTGCTGTGCGGCGGTGAAGACCTCTTTGCCGAAGGCATTGTTTTGGTACACGATGCCGATACGGCGTGTGCCGATGGTGTCCAGGTGCTGCACGATCTTTTCGGCTTCGTCCGGGTAGCTCGCCCGGATGTTGAAAACGTTGCGCGCGTTGGGCACGCGGCTGACCAGCGCTCCCGTAAAGGGTGCAAAGAACGGTATGCCACTGTCCAGCACCTTGGGCAGCACGGCCGAGATCATGGGGGTTCCCATGCAGTTGAACAGGGCAAAGATGTCCTTGTCGGCCATCAGGCGGTCGACATTTGCCACGGCCTTGGGCACCTCGTACGCGTCGTCAAGCGTGACAAGTTCAATCGGCCGGCCATGCACACCCGAGCGGGCATTGAGCGTGGCAAAGGCCGCTTTTGCCCCCAGGTGCATGGCGGTGCCCAGGTCGGCCAGAGGGCCCGTGAGCGCGATCGACTGACCGATGCGAAGTGGGGCATCCTGTGCAAGCGCGAGCTCGGACGACCACAGCGGCCATGTTGCGCCAGCCGCCAGCAATTGGCGACGCGACATTGAGGGCGGCTTGGATGACAGAGTGGGTTCTGTGGAGCGGTTTGAGGAAGAGCGTTGAAAAGACATGGCGCGGTCTCCAATACCCGGGCGTGATCGCCCGGTCCGGTCGCATCTTGCGGTGTGAATTGGAAGTAATCTGTCTTTACGCCGACAATTGGAATCCTGGTATTCCCGCATCGGCGCCTGCATCGGGCGGCGATATGGTCACCCGCCATGACCCAGGATCTCTCCTTGCACCAGCGCCGTCGTCCCCCTTCAGCGGAGGAGTTGCAGGGCATTCCCTGGCTTCCGCTTCTCCAGCCTGCCGAGCGGGAGCGGGCCCTGGCTTCGCTGGTGGTGGGCGATGCGCTGGCCGGCGACTATGTCTGCCGCGTAGGCCGCGCGGTAACGTACTGGTTTGGCGTGGTGGAGGGCCTGCTCAAGATGAGCAGCGACAACGCTCAGGGCCAGACCATGACCTTCACCGGCGTGCCTCCGGGAGGCTGGTTTGGCGAGGGCACGGCGCTCAAGCGCGAGCCCTACCGCTACAACATCCAGGCCTTGCGCAGGAGCGTTGTAGCCGGTTTGCCCGTTGACACCTTCCACTGGCTGCTCGATCACTCGCTCGGATTCAACCGTTTCGTGATGAATCAGCTCAACGAGCGACTTGGACAGTTCATCGCAGCCCGTGAGATCGACCGCCTGGGCAATCCGGATGTGCGGGTTGCCCGCAGTCTGGCGGCGCTGTTCAACCCGGTGCTCTATCCTGGCGTGGGCGAGGTGCTGCGCATCACACAGCAGGAACTGGCGTATTTGGTGGGGCTGTCCCGACAGCGGGTGAACGAAGCGCTGGCAGCGCTGCAAGAGCAGGGCGCCATCCGCGTGGAGTATGGAGGGCTGAGAGTGCTGGATCTCGCTGCATTGCGATCGAGCGGCTTTCAACTGGCGCGGTTGAAACTGCCGTCGCAGGCGGCCTGAAGCCGCTTTTGCGAACGTCGGTCAGGACCGGGGCAGGGCGCGAGGAGCGCCGCCCATGGCGCGGGGCACCATGGTGGCTGACACGGCAGGTGATGGCGTCTGTGCGTCTGGTGGCGTCCAGTCGCGGTCGTTTTCGTGCTTTCGGGCGAGCCTGAAGTTGCCCACGATCTGCGTGAGCCGATCTGCCTGATCTTTCAGGCTCTCTGCCGCGGCAGCGCCTTCTTCCACCAATGCCGCATTCTGTTGGGTCATCTCTTCCAGCGTGTTCACCGAGCGACTGACCTCGCCAATGCGCTGGCTTTGCTCCTGCGTGGCCGCCGTGATTTCGGCCATGATCTGCGACACGTGGCGCACTGAACCCACCAGGTCCTCGATGGTCTTGCCGGCGTGCTGCACCAGCGTGCCGCCTTGTTCGACCTGCTCCACGCTGGCCTGGATCAGCGCCTTGATCTCGCGCGCGGCGGTGGCAGCTCGACCGGCCAGGTTCCGCACCTCGCCCGCCACGACCGCAAAACCACGTCCTTGTTCGCCTGCCCGGGCCGCTTCAACGGCCGCATTGAGTGCGAGGATGTTGGTCTGGAAAGCGATTCCGTCGATCACGCCGATGATGTCAGCGATCTTGCGCGAGCTGCTGCTGATGGTGTCCATGGTTTGCACCACCTGGTGCACCACTTCGCCGCCGCGCGTCGCGGCTTGCGAGGCGCTGGCAGCCAACCGATTGGCTTGTTGCGCGGATTCAGCGCTCTGCACCACGGTGCTGGTGAGGTCGGCCAGTGCTGAAGCCGCACCCTGCAGGTTGTGCGAGGTGGTCTCGGTTCGCTGGCTCAGATCGAAGTTGCCAGACGCCACCTCAGAGCTGGCCACCAGGATCGAGTCGGACGCTTCGCTGATCTCGCCCACCAACGAGCGCAGCCGTTCTTGCATGGCGGCAATGGCGTCCAGCAGACGTCCTGTCTCGTCGTGAATGCGAACCTCAACTTGTGAAGTCAGGTCACCGCGCGCGATACGTTCTGCTACCACCACGGCGCGGCCGATCGGCTGCGTGATGCTGGTGGTGATGCGCCATGCAATCAGCATGCCCAGGCCCAAGGCCAAAGCCACCAACGTCCCGCTGGTCCACCGAGCCCGAGACTGGGTACGCTCGGCGCTGGCCATCGCCTCTGCGTTGAGGCTGTTCTGCAGGTCGATCAGTTCAGAGAGCTTGCCACGCCACGATGCCTCCATGGGCGCCACCCGGGTCATCAGTGCGAGGGTTGCGCTGACCGTGTCGCCGTCGTCTGCGGCTTTGATGGCGGTTTCGAGCTCAGGGTGCGTTTTGCGCGCCAATGCCTGGGCTTCGCTGAACAGTTGTGTCTGTACTGCCGTCGCCTCCCCGCGCGACAGCAGTTCGGCCAGGGCCGCCTCTTGCTGGGCATATTGCTGCAGCGTCTTGCCCACGGCATCGATCTGTTCGCGGGCTCGCTTGGGATCAATGTCGTTGAGCATGGCGGCCGAACGACCCTGCAATCCCATGGCGCTCACCGTCTCCAGCATCTGGTTGACCAGTTTGGCCTTGGCCGCGCCCTGCATGGCGATTTCTTGCATTTGGGCCTGCACCCGGTTGTTCGCCACCAGGCCAACTGCGGCCACCGCCATCAGCAAAACCAGCATGCAACCAAAGCCCAGGCGCAGGCGGGTGGAGATCGACATCGAATGCAGGGCTGCAGTGAGGGCCATGGGCGTTCCCCTTGAAAAATGAACAGGCGGATGCAGCAACAGTCGGGCCTTGTGCGTTTGTCTCGACCCCTTGGCCTGCGCAATCGTCGGCGCAGTGTAGGCGCAAAAGCCTGGGCGTGGCATGTGGCTTTGCCATGGGGCAATGCACAGGTCGCATGACCCATTGTTGCCAAATGTTTCGCATCTTGCTTGGAGAGTTTTCCCCGATGTCCAAGAGCTCGCACCGCGCTGACCTTGGGTCATGAAGGGGCCTAGGGCGTCCAGACGGCGGTGCTTGCGGTATAAAACCACAGGCCCATTTGGTGAGAGGAGCCCCTATGGCGATACAAAATGCGACAACTTGGGGGAGGCGTGACCTGCAGCTGGTGCATGCGTTCCCCGATGTGATCGCGACGCCGGCACGAAAGTGCCGCCGATGGGCTGCGTGTCTGCTGGTGGCCGCCGCGGTCGTGGCGTGCGTGACGGCGGTTGCGGGCACGGTCACGGTCGAGGTGGCAGATGCAGCGGGCAAGCCTTTGGCGGATGCGGTGGTGTTTCTTGAGTCGGCCGAAGCGCGGCGTTTGGTGCGGCCCATGCCAGCACAAGAGATTGCGCAGGAGAAGCGCCAGTTCGTGCCGGGTGTGCTTGCCATCACCGTGGGAACCGAGGTGCATTTCCCCAACCGCGACTCTGTTCGCCACCACGTCTATTCCTTTTCGCCTGCGAAGAAGTTTGAGCTGAAGCTCTACACCGGACGGCCTGCCAACCCCGTGGTCTTTGACCAACCCGGGGTGGTGGTGCTGGGGTGCAACATCCATGACCAGATGGTCGGCTGGGTGGTGGTGGTGGATACGCCTTATTGGGGGCAATCGGGCGCCAGTGGCCAGGCATCCCTGGCAGGCGTTCCGCCGGGCACGTACAAGCTGCGCAGTTGGCATGCCCGCTTGCCGGTCGGAACTGCTGCGCAGCAGCAGAGCCTGGTGGTGCCCCCCTCGGGCGATGTGAAGGCGGTCGTACGCCTGGAGGGGCTTGCGCCTTGATGTGGAATCTTGTCCAGCGCAGCCTCATTCTGCGCCTGGTGGGCATTTCGCTGCTGTTGCTGCTGCTGGTGCAGGCGGTGGGTTTTGCCGTGGTGCGCGCTTCCATCGAGCGCAATGCGCGGATCCAGATCGCGCGAGAGCTGGACATTGACGAAAACGTGTGGAAGCGGTTGCTGGCACAAAATGGCGAGCAGCTCCGGCAAAGCTCTGCCCTGTTGGCGGCCGACTATGGCTTTCGTTCCGCCATCAACTCGGATGACCGTGAAACCATCCAGTCGGTGCTGGAGAACCACGGCAGCCGCATCGGTGCTGCCGTGACAGCCTTTCTCGACACGCAGTTGGCGTTGCAGGCGGTCAGCGTTGAGTTGGACGAATCCGCCTTCCGCGCCTTGGTAGCGCCCCTTGCGGCGCGGCTTGCGGCATCGCCGCAAGCCAGCGAGATGGTCGTGGTGTCGGGGCTGCCCTACCAGTTTGTGATGGTGCCCATGCGAGCGCCGGAGCTCATCGGCTGGGTGCTGATGGGATTTCCCGTGGACCAGAGGCTGGCCGACGAGATGCGCCGGTTGCTCGGCGTGCA
>JBKBUN010000012.1:21785-36130 GCA_046289925.1 Burkholderiaceae bacterium
GTGGCGTTGCGGGTGCGCATGGCTGGGCAGCCTTGGGCGATGCCGGTTTCAACGCTGCCTGCACAACTGCTGGGTGAGGTCGCGCGTCAGACCGATGCGGTGCAGGAAATGAGCACCCCAGAGGGCAGCTTGCTGTCTCGGGTCGTGCAGCAACCCAGCCTGGGCGGCGAGGTGGAAACCCTGGTGCTGCGCTCGGTGGAGCCCGTGGTGGCGCCCTACCGGGCCTTGCAGTGGCTGCTGGCGGTCATCACCGTCGCGGGCGTGCTGCTCTTTGCGGTGGGAACCGGCCTGGTAGCGCAGCACGTGGCCACGCCGCTGCGTTCGCTGCTGGCGGCCACCCAGAGATTGTCGCGCGGAGAATACGACACGCCCCTGGAGCACATGGGGCGGCAGGACGAGATCGGCAACCTCGCGCGGGCTTTTGACCGTATGCGGCTTGACGTTGCGGCCCAGCAGAAGGAAATCCGCCGACTGGCCTACTGGGACCGCTTGACGGGGCTGCCCAACCGTGAACAGTTCCGCGAGGCCCTGGGGCAGGCCATTGCCGCCAGCCGCAAGTCCGGCGAGCCACTGGCGGTGGTGACGCTCAATCTCGACCGCTTCAAACATGTCAATGACGTGCTGGGCTTTGCCTTTGGCGATTGTTTGCTGCAAGCCGTCGCCAGCCGGCTGCAGGCGCTGGTGGAGCCCTCTGGCGATCTGGTGGCACGCCTGGGCGGGAACTCGTTTGCGCTGCTGCTGCCGCGTACCGATGCGGCACAGGCCCAGGCCATGGCAAGGCGCGTGGCGCAGGCGTTTGAGGAGCCGTTGGCACTGGAGGGCCAGACGGTGGACCTGAGTGCCGGCATGGGCATTGCCTGCTGGCCGGGGCCTGCCAGCGATGCGGACACGCTGCTCAGCCACTCCGAGATTGCGATGTATGCGGCCAAGCGCCGACTCAGTGGCCCCCTGCTCTACGACGCGGCGTTTGACTCGTCGAGCAGCCAGAATCTCTCCTTGCTCACAGAGTTGCGGCGCGCGGTCGATCAGGGGGAGTTGCGCCTGTACCTGCAGCCCAAGGTGCCCTTGCGTGGCCAGTCCGGCGTTGCGGCTGAAGCGCTGGTGCGCTGGATGCACCCACAGCGCAGTCTGGTGCCACCCATGCAGTTCATTCCGTTTGCGGAGCAGACGGGCTTCGTGCGGCAGCTCACGCTCTGGGTCTTTGAAGCCGCAGCGCGGCTGCTGGCCACGCCCTCTGCCCGGGCATGCGGTCTGCGAGTGTCGGTCAATCTTTCCACCCGCGATCTGCTGGACCCGGATCTCAGCACACGGCTGGGGGCGGTGCTCCAGCGCCATGGTGTGCAGGCCCATGCATTTTGCCTGGAGATCACCGAGAGCGCGATCATGGACGATCCGACACGGGCCGAAGCCATGCTCAACCGCTTGTCCGAGCAGGGGTTCAAACTGTCGATTGACGACTTTGGCACCGGGTATTCGTCGCTTGCCTACCTCAAGCGCCTGCCGGTGAACGAGCTCAAGATCGACAAGTCCTTCGTCATGGGCATGGAGCAAGACGAGGACGACGCGACGATCGTGCGCTCCACCATCGACCTGGCCCACAACCTGGGCCTGAGTGTGGTGGCAGAAGGTGTTGAGACCGCGGCCATTCAGGAGCGCCTGCGTGCCCTGTCGTGTGACGAGGCGCAGGGCTATCACATCAGCCGTCCCATGTCGCAGGAGGAATTCTGGCGTTGGCAGGCGCAGCAGCTTCCGGCCGCAGGGGCGCCGACGCAGGCACAGGACCGGGGACAATAGCGCCATGCCCGCCCAGCCTCCTGCCCCGCCATCTGCTGTCTCCGATGCTGCCGACGCGTCCTCTCTGTCCGTCGATGCGTCGGGGGACGCCTCTGGCGCAGTCCCCACAAGGCCGATCTTGCGGCGACCTGCCACACCGTCGGCGGTGGTGAATGCAGCGCCTTCTCGCCCGCCGCTGCGGCCTGGCGCAAGGGGCCACCCGGCCACGCCGGCGTCCCGCGCTGATCGGGTGGGCGGTCCATCGACCGGTGCTGTGCGCTCGGCATCTGCTGGTGGCCAGCGATCGGCTGCGTCCCGGTCGCCCGCTCCCGCCGGGGCGGCGCCCGTGTCGCAACGTTTGCCTCGCGCCTCGGCCACGCTGTCGACGACCGGGGGTATGCGGCTGAACAAGCGGCTGGCCGACATGGGACTGTGCTCGCGACGCGAGGCTGACGACTGGATTGCGCGGGGATGGGTCCGGGTGAACGGCCAAGTGGCGGTCATGGGCCTGCAGGTCACCCCTTTGGATCGGATCGAGGTCAGCCCCGAGGCCCGAGGCCAGCAGGGGCAGCAGGTCACGATCTTGCTGCACAAGCCGGTGGGCTATGTCAGTGGGCAGGCCGAAGATGGCTACACGCCAGCCGTGGCTCTCATCAACGCCCGCACGCACTGGCAGGGCGATGCGAGCCGGCAGCGTTTTGCACCGGGCCAGTTGCGGGGGCTTGCGCCTGCCGGGCGGCTGGACATCGATTCGGTGGGGCTGCTCGTGCTCACGCAGGATGGACGCGTTGCCCGGCGACTCATCGGCGAAGACTCCGAGGTCGAGAAGGAATACCTGGTGCGCGTGCAGTATGGCGATGTCGCCACCAACGTGCAGGCCGTGTTTCCGGCCGAACGGCTCGCACGGCTGTGCCACGGGCTGTCGCTGGATGGCAAGGCGCTGCGACCTGCACGCGTGGAATGGCAGAACCCTGAACAACTGCGATTCGTGCTCACCGAGGGCCGCAAGCGCCAGATTCGCCGCATGTGCGAGTTGGTCGGTCTCAAAGTCGTGGGCCTCAAGCGTATCCGCATCGGGCAGGTGACGCTGGGGCATTTGCCGGTCGGCCAATGGCGCTATCTCGCACCGCACGAGCGGTTCTGATCCTTGCCGGTCAGGGCTGCCATGTCGATTGGAAGCCCCATGTCTGCCCCCTCTGTTCCCCCGGGGGCGGCGCCCGCCAAACGCCGCCTGAGCCGGAATACAGGTCCGCCCCGTTGCCGGCATGCGTCAGGCCTGCGGGGGCCATGCCATGCTTTGCGACCTGGTGCGGGCCTGGTCGACGCGGTTGACCGAGGTGTTGGTGATGGCCCACACCATGGGCGGTCTGGTGGCGCGCAGTGCCCGCGCGCATCGTGCTGCACCGCCTCGGGCATTGGGACATTGGGATCTGCTGAGCGCCACCTGGGGTGGCCCGCCGATTGCTGGCCTGGTTGCAGCCGGCTGGCGTTGTGTCAGCATGGTGCGACTGCGACTGCGACTGCGACTGCGCAGCCGATGGTTGGCCTGCTGTCCCGCGGCCGCTACCATGTCGCCAATGCGCGAATATGTAACAAGGAGAATTCAGTGAGCGAGACGAAATACCGCCTGGTGACCCGCAGCGACTTTGATGGTCTGGTGTGCGCGGTGCTGCTCAACGAGCTGAACCTGATCGACGAGATCACGTTCGTGCATCCCAAGGACATGCAGGACGGCAAGGTGGCGATCACCTCGCGGGACATCACCACCAACCTGCCGTATGTGCCCGGGGCGCATCTGGTGTTTGACCACCACGAGTCCGAGACGGTGCGCAACGCCGGCCGCCGCGACACCAACCACATCATCGAAGCCAAAGCCCCGTCGGCCGCTCGCGTGGTCTACAACTACTACGGCGGCAAGGCGGCATTCCCGCGCATCACCGATGAAATGATGGCGGCGGTGGACCAGGCTGATTCGGCCCAGTATTCGCGCGAAGACATCCTCAATCCCCAGGGCTGGGTGCTGCTCAACTACATCATGGATTCGCGCACCGGCCTGGGGCGCTTCCGCGACTTTCGTATCAGCAACTACGCGCTGATGATGGATCTGATCCAGTATTGCCGCGACCACACCATCGACGAAATCCTGGCCCTGCCCGACGTGCAGGAGCGTGTGCGGCTCTACCACGAGCATGCCCCCAAAGCCAAGGAGCAGATCCTGCGCTGCGGCATCCAGATCGGCAAGCTGGTGGTGCTCGACCTGCGCGACGAAGACATCATTTGGGCGACCAACCGCTTCATGATCTACGCGCTGTTCCCCGAGGCGAACATCTCCATTCACGTGATGTGGGGTCTGCAGAAGCAGAACACGGTGTTTGCCATGGGCAAGTCCATCCTCAACCGCACGAGCAAGACCCATGTGGGCAATCTGATGCTCGAATTTGGCGGCGGCGGCCATGCGGCCGCAGGCACCTGCCAGTTGGCCAACGACAAGGCCGACTCGGTGCTGCAGACGCTGGTCAACCGCATCACGCTCGACGGCTGAGGTCCCGTCCGCCTGCTGCACAGCCATTGAACGCAGACCGCGCCCCCGGGGCGCGGTTTTGCTTTGTGCGGCCCTTGAAATTCGCCGGCCCGCCCCCATGTGCGCGCCAGCCGTGCCCGCCGCGCTCCGACCGCCTGCGGGCACGCATCCACACATTGGGAGAACCCTCACATGAGCAAACAGACCCTGTCCTTCCAGGCCGAGGTGGCACAACTGCTGCACCTGGTCACGCATTCGCTGTATTCCAACCGGGATATCTTTCTGCGCGAACTGGTCTCCAACGCCTCGGACGCCTGCGACAAGCTGCGCTTTGAGGCCATGGCCGACAGCACCCTGTACGAAGACGCGCCCAACCTTGAGGTGCGTCTGAGCGTGGACCCGGCCGCCAAGACGCTGACCATCACCGACAACGGCATCGGCATGAGCGCGCAGGAGGCCATCGACAACCTGGGCACGATTGCCAAGAGCGGCACCAAAGACTTCATGGGCAAGCTCACGGGCGACCAAAAAGCAGACGCCCAGCTCATCGGCCAGTTTGGTGTGGGCTTTTATTCCGGCTTCATCGTGGCCGACAAGATCACGGTCGAATCGCGCCGCGCAGGCCTGCCGCCAGAGCAGGGCGTGCGCTGGATCAGCGGCGGCACCGGTGAGTTCGAGGTGGAAGCCATCACCCGCGAGGCCCGCGGCACCAGCGTGATCCTGCACCTGCGCGAGGATGCGGCCGAGTACCTCAACGCCTGGAAGATCAAACAGATCATTGCCAAGTATTCGGACCACATCAGCTTGCCCATCCTCATGGAAAAAGAGCAGTGGAAAGACGGCGACAAGGAGGGCGAGCCTGGCGCCATGGTCAAGACCGGCGAGTGGGAAACCGTCAACAAGGCCAGTGCCCTGTGGACGCGGCCCAAGAAGGACATCACCGACGCGCAATACCAGGACTTCTACAAGGCCATCAGCCACGACTTCGAGAACCCGCTGACCTGGAGCCACAACCGCGTCGAGGGCAGCACCGAATACACGCAGTTGCTGTACATCCCGGCCAAGGCACCGTTTGACCTGTGGAACCGCGACAAGAAGGCGGGCGTGAAGCTGTACGTCAAGCGCGTGTTCATCATGGACGACGCCGAAGCACTGATGCCCACCTATCTGCGTTTTGTGAAGGGCGTGATCGATTCGGCCGACCTGCCGCTGAACGTGAGCCGCGAACTGCTGCAGGAAAGCCGTGACGTGCGCGCCATCCGCGAAGGCAGCACCAAGCGCGTGCTGAGCATGCTGGAAGACCTGGCCAAGCACGACAAGCACAGCGTGGGCGAAGCCGCCGACGGTGTGACCGACGTGGTCAGCGAGGAAGACAAGGCCAAGGAGGGCAAGTACACCCAGTTCTACGCCGAGTTCGGCGCGGTGCTCAAGGAAGGCCTGGGCGAAGACTTTGCCAACCGCGATCGCATTGCCAAGCTGCTGCGCTTTGCCAGCACCACCACCGACACCGTGAGCGTCAGCTTTGCCGACTACAAGGCGCGCATGAAGGAAGGCCAGGAGGCCATTTACTACATCACCGCCGACACGCTGGCCGCCGCCAAGAACAGCCCGCAGCTCGAAGTCTTTAAGAAGAAGGGCATCGAGGTGCTGCTGATGACCGACCGCGTGGACGAGTGGGCACTGACCTTCCTGCACGAGTTCGACGGCACGCCGCTGCAAAGCGTGGCCAAGGGCGCGGTCGATCTGGGCAAGTTGCAGGACGAGGCCGAGAAGAAGGCCGCCGAAGAAGCCGCCGAAGCCTTCAAGCCCGTGCTGGCCAAGCTGAAGGAAGCGCTCAAGGACAAGGCGCAGGACGTGCGCGTGACCACGCGCCTCGTCGATTCGCCCGCCTGCCTGGTCGTGGAAGAGGGCGGTATGAGCAATCAGCTTGCGCGCCTGCTCAAGCAGGCCGGCCAGAAAACCCCCGACACCAAGCCCGTGCTGGAGGTGAACGCCGAGCACGCGCTGGTCAAGAAGCTCGACGGCAGCGTGCACTTTCACGACCTGGCGCACATCTTGTTCGACCAGGCGCTGCTGGCCGAAGGCGGCCTGCCCGAAGACCCGGCCGCCTACGTGCGCCGCGTGAACGCACTGCTCGTCTGAGCGCCGCGGCCTGCGCTCGCTGTCCCCCAGCCACGCGGGGGGGCTGTCTGCCGCAGGCGCTGCGCGCGCTGCCACCCCCGGCATGCGCAGCGATCCATAGACTTGCAAAGGCAGCCGGGCGGCACGCGGAGCGCCGACCCGGGCGGGCCTGGCGGCGTGTTGGTTCACTCGAAGGCCCTGCCCGGTTGGGGCCGCAGCGCCACCCTGCGGGCGGATGGGGTGAATGCCAAATCGGCTGCTCGTGCTTCAAAGTCAAGCACGAGCAGCTATCAAAAAAATAGCAAATCATTCGGCTTGCACCCGACCTTGGTAAGGGCGAGCCCCCAACGTGACCGGGCCCATGCCAGACAAGGCTGGACCGCCTCGGTTGCGTGCCGATAATCGCGGCTTCGGCGGCGCCGCGTGCGTGCGGCCATCTTTCGCTGGGCTTGGGGCCTTCATGCTGCGTTTCCTCATCACCTTCATCGCGCTGCAGCTCACGCTGTTCGGCCTGAACATGCTCAACTGGGTGCAGCAGCACATCGTGCTGCCTTGGACGGAACTGCTCGCGCGCATGTGCGTGCAACTGGTCACGCTGTTCGACACCACTGCGGCGGCCTCGGGCAAGGTGCTGTGGAACACCCAGAGCGGCTTTGGAGTGTCCATCGAGCCGGGCTGCAACGGCATCGAGGCCTGTATCGTGCTGTTCGCGGCGGTGATGGCCTTTCCCGCCACCTGGCGGCACAAGCTCGTGGGCCTGGTGGTGGGCTTTGTGGCGGTGCAGGCGCTCAACATCGTGCGTGTGATCAGCCTGTTCTACCTGGGGCAGTGGAGCACGCCCGTGTTCCATTTCGCGCACGAATACCTGTGGCAGGCGCTGATCATGCTGGACGTGCTCATCGTCTGGCTGTTGTGGGTGCGGGCGGGCAACAAGGGCGGTGTCGACCGCGACGGCACGCCGCCGAACGCTCCGCCGCCCGCCACGCCGGGCACCCCGGCCCTGGCCTGAGGCTGACGCATGGCGCGCTGGCGGCTGCCCCCCATCGCCCGTTTCATGGCCGCCGCCGTGGCCTGGCTGATCGCGCTCACCGTGGTCTGGAGCCAGGTTTCTGCCTGGACGTCCTACCCCGTGGCCTGGCTGACGCACGTGGCGCTGGAGCAGGGGGCCCCCATGTGGGTGCGCAAGGTGCATGTGCGCCCCGGCGTGATCGAGGCGGAGACCACCATCGAAATTGCCGTGCCCCAGGCCGGCGGGCGCAAGGCCGAGTTCTCGGTGCAAGCCAGCCCGGCCCGCTACGCCTACGGGCTGCCGATTCTGCTGGCCCTGCTGCTGGCCGCAGGCTGGCGGCGGCGCGGGCTGTGGCAGCGCGCACTGGCCGGGTACGTGCTGCTGTGGCCCACCCAGACGCTGAGCACGGTGATGTTCCTGCTCATGCAGATGATCTCGACTGCGCAGTTCAACCTGCGCGCCTTGCGCGCCGATATGTGGCAGCTCGAAGCCATCATCTACGGCTACCAAGCGGGTGCCTTGGTGCTGCCCACGTTGGTGCCGGTGATGCTGTGGCTGTGGCTCGACCGCACTTATGTGGCCGAGGTGCTGGTGCCGGGTTTCCGCCGTTTTGCGGGGCCACCGGCTGCACCGCGCTGAACGCGCAGCCTGCGCTGGCGTTTCGCTGCTTTCAGACCGCCAGCGGGGCCTCCGACATGGCCTCGATCTGCTCGTGCAGCATGTCCACCTGGCCGCGCCAGTAGTCGCTGCTGCCAAACCAGGGAAATGCCTGCGCAAAGACCGGGTCTTCCCAGCGCCGCGCGAGCCACGCGCTGTAGTGGATGAGCCGCAGCGTGCGCAGCGGCTCGATCAGCCCCAGCTCGCGCCGGTCGAACGTGCGGAACTGCTCGTAGCCATCGAGCAGCACCGCCAGTTGCTGTGTGCGCTGGGCGCGCTCGCCCGATAGCAGCATCCACAGGTCTTGCACCGCAGGGCCGCTGCGCGCGTCGTCCAGGTCCACAAAGTGCGGGCCGCCGTCCGGGCGGTCCACGGGGGTCCAGAGGATGTTGCCCGGGTGGCAGTCGCCGTGCAGGCGCAGGTGCTGCGCGTCGGCCAGCACCGGGCGCAGGCTGCCGTCGGCCAGCGGCAGGCCGCTGTCGGCCATGGTGGCCAGGGCTTGCTCGCAGGCGTCGCGCCAGGCGCGCTGCACGTCCAGCGGGATCATGTCGTGACCCAGCAGCCAGTCGCGCGATGCCTCGCCCAACTGGGCCACCGACAGTGCAGGCCGGTGTACGAAAGGCCGCGCCGCGCCCACGGTGTGGATGCGCGCCAGGTAGCGGCCCACCCATTCGAGCACCTCGGCGTCGTCCAATTCGGGTGCGCGGCCGCCGCGCCAGGGGCTCACTGCAAAGCGAAAGCCGCCGTGCTCGGCCAGGGTGCTGCCGCCTTCGAGCACCAGCGGTGCCACCACGGGCACTTCGGCCGCGGCCAGCTCTTGGGCAAACGCGTGTTCTTCGAGGATTTCGTCCGTACTCCAGCGCCCGGGCCGGTAGAACTTGGCCACCACGCGCTGGCCGTTTTCCAGCATCACCTGGTACACGCGGTTTTCGTACGACGGCAGGGCCAGCAGCCGGCCGTCGCCGTACAGGCCCACCTGGGCCAGCGCGTCCAGCACTTGGTCGGGCGTGAGGCTGGCGTAGGGGTGGGGGGTGGACTCGGTCGGTGGTGCGGGCAGCAGGCTCATGCGTCAATTGTCGCTGCCCGCCTTGCAGTGCGTGCTGCGCTGCCCGGGCCTGCGCTTGGGCTCAGCCCTGCAGTGTGGCCATATGGCCCAGGGCCGGGTCGCCTCCGCCCTGGCGCAGCGCATCGAACAGCGCCTGTGTAGCGGCAGGCCCACGGTGGTGCTGCACCTGCACCCAGGGCGTGGGCGGTGCCTGCACGGCGGTCAGCAACTGCTGCCAAGACGCCACCAGCCGCGCATTCAGGCCCGCAGCGCCCCAGTCGGCATTGCGCTTTTTGACCTGCGCCGGGGCAAAGAACATCACCGGCCGCGGGCCCGGCAACTGGCCCGCGCCCCCCAGGTCGTGCACGTGGCTCGCGCCCACGGCGCAGCTGTAAAGCAGACCGCTCACATGCGCATGCACGCGTTGGCGCAGGGCCACGCTGCCCGCAAAGTCGATGTACACGCTGGGCGTGTCGGGTGCGAGCGATTCCAGCGCGTCGTAGGCCACCACCCGGTGGTAGCAGCCCAGCCGTTCGCAAAACGCCTGATTGGACGCAGAGGTCAGGCCCACCACTTCCAGCCCGGTGCGGCGCGACAGCTCCAGCGCCGTGCCCCAGGCCGTCTTGCTCGATGCGCTGGACAGCAGCATGCGCGTGGCGCCGAAGTGCTGGTTGTCGTCCAGAAAGTCGTCGATCAGCCACGACGTGATGTACAGCGGGCGCAGCAACGCTTGCAGGTCTTCGGTGTCCTGCTGGTAGAACGGGTCGGATGCGGTGCGCAGGTACTGGTTGTAGACCGGGTGCAGGCCCGCGCGGTGGGCCGCTGCGTCGGCAAAGCCGGCTGCGCTGACACGTGCCGGGGTCAGCACCACCTCGGTGGACATGGGCCAGTAGCCGTAGATGCGCTCGCCCACCGGGATGCCCTCGTGCGCCGATTCGACCACGGTGCCAAAGCCCCAGACTGGAACGATGCCCCAGCCGTCTTCACCGCTCGGGAAGAACTGCCAGTACTGCAGCATGCCGCCCATGGCCGCGTAGGTGATGTTGTTGGCGGTGAGGGCGAAGGCATCCACGCGCACGCGGATGTCACCCGCGCTCAGGGGCGCGGCGGGGCTGTGGCGCAGTCGGGTCTGTGCCAGATCGTCCTGGCGCACGAGCAGGGTGGTAGTGGTCGTCATGAGCGCGAAGTTAGGGCCAATGCGCGTCGCGCTCAACCACCGGCTGCCGCCTGCGTGACAGCCGTGCACAGCCACGCACAAGGGGGTGCTCAGTGCTCCGGCATGTCGGCCAGCCGGGCAAAGGGCAGGGCCTGCTTGACGAGCATGACGGTGCAAGGCGCGTCGCGCGCTACGCGCATGGGGACGGTGGCAATGAAGCGCTGCATCTGCAGGCCGTGGGTGGCCGCACCCAGAATCATCATGCTCACGCGGTTGCCTTCGGCATAGCGCACCAGCGCCTGGGCCACGTCGGACGATTCAAGAACGTGAAAGCTCACATGGTGTCCCGCCAGGTCCAGCGGCTGCACCCACTGCTGCAGGCGGGCCAGGTGCTGGCGGTGTACCGTGGTTTCGCTGCGCGCGCTGTCGGTGCTGCTGGTGGCCGAGGGCGAGATCACGGTCACGCAAGCCAGCCGCGCGCCCGGGCGGATGCCCAGCGAGCGCGCCACCGCCTGGCGCAGCGAGTACAGCGTGGCATCGCTCACGTCGGCATGCGGCACAGCCACCATCACGATGGGGGTGTCCTCTGCCTGCTCGCTGGGCAGTGGGCTTGGTTGGTACTGAACGCCGGCCGCCTTGACCCAGCGGCGCAGGAGGTGGCCCACCGATGGGCCTTGCAGCCGCTCACTGCGTTCGGTGAGCGTGATCTGCTCTGGGTGGGCCAGGTCGAACGCGAGGTGTGCGGCCGAGGGGTAGCGCTGCGCGGCCTCGGGTTCCAGGCAGCGCAGGATGACCTCCTGCAGCCAGGGGGGCACGTCCGGGTTGTGCCGTCGTGGCGGGGTGGGGGCCTTCCACAGCCGCTGGCGCAGTCCGCCCACCGTGGTCGGGGCGCCAAAGGGCAATGTGCCCGTGACCAGTTCGTAGAGCATCACGCCAATCGCGAACACATCGCTGCGCGGGTCGCCGCGCACGCCCACCACTTGCTCGGGCGCGATCCAGGCCGGCGAGCCCACCGCCTTGCGCATTTCCTCGGCCAGCAGGTCGGGTTGGTGCGCATGGCACGACAGGCCGAAGTCCAGCAGCACGGCGCGGTCATCGTCGCGCAGCAGCACGTTGGCCGGTTTGAGGTCCAGGTGGCAGACGTTTTGCTGGTGCAGGCTGTGTGCCGCATGGGCCATGGCCACACCCAGGCGTGCGGCCTGCGCGGCACTCGCGCGGCCATGCTCCTGCATCCACTGGTCGAGCGTTCGGCCCGGCACATATTCCATCACCAGGTAGGGCAGGCGCTCCAGGTCGCCTGCGGCAATGAAGCGCGGCACATGGGGGCCTGTCAGCAGCGGCAGGATCTGCAGTTCCACCTCAAAGCTCACGATGTTTTCCGCGCCATCGCCAGCCGCCATGCGCGGAATCTTCATCGCCATCGCGAAGCCCGGGCTGTCGCGGCCGTCGGCGTACTCCACCCGGTAGATGTGGGCCATGCCGCCGGCATGGATGCATTCGGCTATGGCAAAGCCATCGACCACGGTGCCTTGGTCCAGCAGTTTCATCGTCCCCTCTCCAGGCGTCGTGCAAATTCTTCGGGCATCGCGCCGCTGGCGCGAATGGCCTGCGCTGCCGCATCTACGGCATAAGGCGTACGCTCGAAGCGCAGCGTGGCGCGGTCGGTGTCGAGCAGCGCCCACATGGCGCGGGTATCGCCATCGCGTGGCTGGCCCACAGAGCCAATCGTCGCCACCCAGCGGCGGTGGCGCGGTATCGGGATCGGTACGCCGGGCCTTGGGGCAAATCGCATGAGTCCGCCACTGGCACCCCGGTAGTACAGCGCCTGGTGGTGCACATGGCCGCAGGCCACGAGGTGCAGGTCGGGCTGGTCGCGCAGGGCGGCGTCCAGGCAGCGCGTGGCAGCGCCTTCGTCTTCTACGTAGCGCCAGCGCTCGGGCTGGTCGGCGCTGGCATGCACCAGAAGGATGGCACCGACGCGTGCGGTCAGCGGCAATGCGGCCAGGAAGTCGCGCTGGGCATCGCTCAGTTGCTTGCAGGTCCAGGCCGCGCCTTGCGCTCCCATGCTCTGGGCTGCGGCATCGCCCGGTGCGGGCGGGTGCAGCGCCATGGCATCGTGGTTGCCTTGCAGCACCCAGCCCCCCGCGGCCTGCACCGCGCGGGCCTGGTCCACCACGTAGGCTGGGTCCCCGCCATATCCCACCAGGTCGCCCAGCACCGCCAGACGCTCGGCGCCCAGCGCCTGTGCGTGTTGCAAGCAGGCGTCCCAGGCCTGCCGGTTGGCATGGATGTCCGACAGCAGCGCGATCCTCATGGCGTGTCTCCTCCCGGGCTCTGGTGCCCGGTGTGTCGGCGCGGAGGGCCGCGTGCCCTGCGCCGTATCGGCCCCATGATCTCAGCCCAAACTGAGCGCAGGCTTGCAAGACGGCATGCGCCGCAGCGCCATTGTGGAAGGCGCTTGCGCCAGAGGGGCAACAGCTCGGAAGCGGCCCGGACGGCGTGTGGTGTCGATGGGGTGTGGGGCCGGCAAGTCGCGACCGGTGTGCCGCGCAGGAGCCTGCGCATATGGTTTGACCCAGAGGGTCGCCGGTGCTGCAGCGGGTGCAGATGCGCGCCGCAGGAGGGTGTGCGCGCTCATCAGCGGCAGCCCATCGGCACGGGCTGCCGTGGGCTGCGCCCTGGCTCCTGCAGCGAAGCCGTCGGGCGACGGGGCCTGGGCGCTTACTTCAGCGTGATGGTCACGTCGATGTTGCCGCGCGTGGCGTTGGAGTAGGGGCACACCTGGTGGGCCGCGTCTACCACGGCCTGGGCGGCCGCGCGCTCCATGCCCGGCAGGCTCACGGCCAGGCGTACGGCCACACCGTAGCCCTGACCGACCTTGCCCAGATCCACCTCAGCGTCCACCGACAGGTCTGCTGGCAGTGCGATCTTCTGCATGCCGGCCACGGCCTTCATGGCGCCGATGAAGCAGGCCGAGTAGCCTGCAGCAAAGAGCTGCTCGGGGTTGGTGCCGGTGCCAGCGCCGCCCGGAGGCGAGAGCTTGACGTCCAGGCGACCGTCGTCGGTGCGCGAGGCGCCATCGCGGCCGCCCGTGGTGTGGGCGCGGGCGGTGTACAGAACTTGGTCGAGTGATGCCATGGTGATTTCCTTCAAGAGAGATCCGCCGAAGCGGGGGACGGGACACACGAAGCGGCCGTTGCCGTGCCATGCAGGCGCGACCGCAGGGATTGGAGCTGGGTGGTGAGCGCCGCCAGTTCGGGCGGTGTGCATTGCGCTTGCTTGAGCACGCAATGCGGAATCTCGCGCGCTGCATTGCGCAGGGTCCAGCCGTTCTCGGTCAGGGCCACGCGCACGCGCCGTTCGTCGGCTGCATCGCGCTGCCGCTGCAGCAGGCCAGCGGCTTGCAGCCGCTTGAGCAGGGGAGTCAGCGTTCCGGAATCGAGAAACAGCCGTTCGCCGAGCTCGCTCACCGTCACGTCGTCGGCTTGCCACAGGGCCAGCATGACGAGGTACTGCGGGTAGGTCAGGCCCAGCGTGTCGAGCAATGGCTTGTAGAGCTTGGTCATGGCCAGCGAGGCCGAATACAGCGCAAAGCACAGCTGGTGGTCCAGCAGCAACTCCGGTGGGCTGGGCGCGCGGGGCGGCACGGCGGGGAGGGAGGCGGCGGGTGAGAGCATGGCGTGATTGTGGTGTGCAATTAAATTGTGTGCAATTTAATTGGCAATATCCCTTTCGGCCCTAGGGTCGATGCATCGCCGCAAGCCGCCTCGGGCGATGGTTGAGAGGGTTTTCAGGGGCTCGTGCTTGTCTGGCAAGCACGAGCAGCTATTAAATCAATAGCATTTTGTCAAAGCTGGTGCTGTACACCGTAGTGGCGCGGCCTTTGCCTGCGCAAGCAGCGGGGCGCCACAGCACTATCAACGCCCCAGGCCTGCCCGAGCGCGCCCGCCCGGGCGGGCGTCTGCCACGGGGCCACAGGCGCACACAGCGCTGTGGCACGCAGCGGGCCGTTTCAACCTAGGAGCCTGTCGGACTTGGGAATCGTCGGCTGCAAATGGGCCGC
>JBKBUN010000128.1:0-9451 GCA_046289925.1 Burkholderiaceae bacterium
AATAAGCGGTCAACTGCGGTTTCTAGGGTCAGCGCGCTGGCTCAAGTGCGGTGGTGGTTTCGGCTGCGCGCTGGCGCATGAACCGTTCCATCGCTTCGGCGGGCAGCGGTGTGCTGAAGTGGTAGCCCTGGGCGCTGTGGCAACCTTCGTTGCGCAAAAAGTGCAGTTGCTCGTCTGTCTCGACGCCTTCGGCAGTCGTGCGCATGCCCAGGGCCTGGGCCATGCGGATGATGGCGCTGACGATCGCCCGGTCGTTGGCGTCTTGGCCCAGATCCCGCACGAAACTCTGATCGATCTTGAGCTTGAAGATGCGAAAGCGCTTGAGCTGGCTCAACGAGGAATAGCCGGTGCCGAAGTCGTCCATGGACATGCGCACGCCCCGTGCGTGCAGTTGGTCCATGGTGGTGACGGCGGTGTGGGGGTCAGACACGGCAACGCCTTCCGTGAGCTCCAGCTCGAGTGCATCGGGTGGCAGGTCGAACTCGCTCAGGAGTTGGGCGATGCGCTCGGGCAGATGTGGCTCGCGGAACTGGATGGCCGACAGGTTCACCGCCATCGTGAGATGCGGCATGCCGCTGTCGCGCCAAGCGCGCAGTTGGGCGAGGGCGGTGCGCAGCACCCAGTCGCCGATTTGCAGGATCTGGCCGCTGTTTTCCGCAATCGGGATGAACTCCGCCGGTGACACCTGACCCCAATGTGGGTGGTGCCAGCGCAGCAGCGCTTCCACGCTTTGCACCTGGCCGGTTTCGAGGTCGATCTGCGGCTGGTAGTGCAGCGTGAGTTGCTCGCGCTCCAGCGCCCGGCGCAGCGAGTTTGCGAGCGCAAGCGCGCGGGCCGACTGGGCCTGCATCTCGGGCGTGAAAAAGCGGAAGGTGTTGCGCCCGTCGAGCTTGGCGCGGTACATGGCCATGTCGGCCGACTGGGTCAAGGTCTCGAAATCGCGCCCGTCGCGCGGAAACAGCGCGATGCCCATGGACGGTGCCATCGTCAGCTCATGGTGATCAATCTGGTACGGCTGGCGGGACGCATCGAGCAGTTGGGTGGCCATGCGGGCAGCCGTCTGGGCGTCGGCACCTGGCAGCAGCAAGATGAACTCGTCGCCTCCGAGTCTCGACACGGTGTCGCGCGGCCTCACGCTGCTGGCCAGCCGCTTGGCGATTTCCACCAGCAGGGCATCGCCCACAGGGTGCCCTAGCGAGTCGTTGACGTGCTTGAAGTGGTCCAGATCCAGGAACACCAGCGCGAGCGATGCGTTGTGCGACTGGGCATCCTCGATGGCCAGCCGTGCTCGCTCGGCCAACAGGGTGCGGTTGGGCAGGCCCGTGAGCGCGTCGTAATGCGCGAGCCAGTAAATGCGCTCCTGGTCGGCCTGGCGCTCCTGGATTTCGCGGTGCAGGCTGTCCACTGTGGCGCGCAACTCGCGCGTGCGGTCTTGCACCAGCCGCTCCAGTTCCTCGTGCGCGCGCGCCAAAGCTGCCTGGGCCTGTTTGCGCTCGGTCACGTCCATGGTGATCCAGATGGAGCCCTGGGAGGGGTCGGCCGGGTCCAGCAATTTGCTGCGCACCTCGCAGATGACCGGCGTGCCGTCCTGGCGGCACAGCTGGATTTCGCCTTCGAACGATCCTCCCGCCTCCAGCACCGGGTAGCACATTCGTCCGACGGCCTCCCAGTCCTCGTCGCTGGCATACCAGCGGCGCGACGAGCTGCCCGCCAGCGCACCAGGCGCATAGCCCAGCATCTGCTCAAAATGGCGGTTGCAGCGGGTCAGGTGCCGGTTGCGCAGGTACACGATACCGACCATGGCATGGTCGAACAGCAACTGCTTGTCCCGCACGGCGGCGCTGAGCTGCGCCTGCGCCTGGCGTTGTGCATCGATGTCGTCCAGGATCCAGATGGAGCCTTCGCTGGTGTCGTCGGGGTTGAGCAGCCGGCCCGTCAGGCTTGCCCAGAACAGATGCCCCTGGGCATGGCGCATAAGCCGCTCGGTGCGGAACGCGCGGCCCTGGGACATTTCGGCGTAAGCGCGTCGTCCGAGGTCGCGGTAGGCCTCCCGGTCGGGATAGAAGCTTTCGCTGTCCAGCCCCACCACGGACTCCGCCCGGGCGTAGCCAAAAATCTCGGCATAGCGCTGTTTGCAGCGCACCACCACGCGCTGGCGCACGAACACAATCCCCACGCCCGCGCTGTCCAGCAGGGTTTGCTGTTCGCGCAGCGTACGTTCGAGGGTGGAAGAAGAGGCAGGCGGGGCCGACGGAGAACCGTCGGGCGCGCTGTACAGGGAAGGCATCGAACCGGAACCGCTGAGCGGCCTCCGGGGTGGGGCCGCAAGTTGTCGCGAAGTGTATCAGCCTCGTGTAAGCCAACTCTGATGGGCTCTGTCCCGGTTGGGCTGGGCGCGCCGGTACTGCGGTCTGCATGCCGGGTTGGGGCTCCAGATGAACGATCTTTTGGGCTGCTCGCGCTTATCAATCAAGCACAGGCCGCTATTGATTGAATAGCAATTGGCATCTGGTGACCGCGCTACAGGGGCCCGGCGCTGCGGATGTGAAGGCTGAGGGACAAATTCTCCGGGCTCAGCCCTTGGGGGGGGGATGCGGCGCGCGTTCGGCGCGGGCGGGCCTTGTGGGCGCTGCATGCGGCTGCGCTGGGTGGTTGCGCACGAAGCGCATGAAGTCGTCGGCGGGCAGCGGGCGGCTGACCAGGTAGCCTTGCGCTTCGTCGCAGCCCTGCTCACGCAGGAAGGCCATCTGCCCCTCAGTCTCCACACCCTCGGCCGTGGTCTGCATGCCCAGTGCCTGCGCCATGCGGACGATGGCGCTGACGATGGCGCGGTCGTTGGCGTCCTCGTCCAGATCGCGCACAAAGCTCTGGTCGATCTTGAGTTTGGAGATCTGGAAGCGCTTGAGGTAGCTCAGCGACGAATAGCCCGTGCCGAAGTCGTCCATGGAGAGGCGGATGCCACGCGCATGCAGCCGCTCCATGATCGCCAGCGCATGGGCTGGGTCGTCCACCGCCGCGCCCTCGGTCAGCTCCAGTTCGAGCCGCCATGGCGGCAGTTGGGCTTCTTCGAGGCAGCGGTCTACCACTTCGGCAAGTTGCGGATGCCGGAACTGCACGGCCGAGAGGTTGACCGCTACCGACTGCACGTCCAGCCCTGCGTCCAGCCACGCCTTTGCATCGCGGCAGGCCGTGCGCAGCACCCATTCGCCAATGCCCACGATCAGCCCGCTGCTCTCAGCCACCGGAATGAACTCTGCTGGCGATACCCAGCCCCATTCCGGGTGTTGCCAGCGCAGCAGCGCCTCGGCGCCGACGATGCGGCGCTCGCACAGCTCGACCTGGGGCTGGTAGTGCAGCGAGAGCTGGCCGCGCTCGATGGCGCGGCGCAGCGCGTTCTCGATCTGCAGGGTCCGCGCCGACCGCGCCTCGATTTCGGCGGTGAAGAAGGCGAAACGGTTGCGTCCGCTCTGCTTGGCGCGGTACATGGCCGCGTCGGCGCGCTGGTAGAGCATGTCGAAGCTGTCGCCATCGTTGGGGAACAGCGCGATGCCGATGGTGGAAGTCGTCGTCAGCTCGTAGGGCTGCAACTGCACGGGCTCGGCAATGGCCTGCAGCACCCGGGTGGCAATGGCGGCCGCCTCTTGGGTGCTGGCTTGCGGCACCAGCAGCACGAACTCGTCGCCCCCCAGCCGTGCCACCGTCATGCCGGCTGGCGGCAATGCTTGCAGCCGCTGGGCAATGGCCACCAGCAGTGCGTCGCCCGTGCGGTGGCCTAAAGAGTCGTTGACGTTCTTGAAGTGGTCCAGATCCACGAATAACAGGGCCAGCGTACTGCCCTGGGCTGCGCACTCGCGGATGGCGTTGCCCGCCCGCTCGGCCAGCAGGGCGCGGCTGGGCAGGTTGGTGAGGTGGTCGTAGTGGGCCAGGTGCTCGATACGCGCCTGCGTCTCGCGCAGATGCGTGATATCGCGCAGCAGCAGAATGGACGAAACGACTTCGCCGCTGTCCGGATGCCGGACATGGCTCACCGAAAGCCACTGGGGGTAGGTCGATCCGTCCTTGCGCCGGCCCAGGGTCTCGCCCTCCCAGTGCTGGCTCGCAGGACAGGCCAGCCAGGGCGGCGGTGCCTCGGCCGGGTGGCCCGCATCGGCCAGCGCATCCACGGGTTTGCCCAGAACTTCCTGCGGTGCGAAGCCGCTCATGTGCGAGAAGGCGAGGTTGGTGCGGACGATCCTCCGCTGTCCGTCCGCAATCACGATGGCCTCGCTGCTTTGGTCAAACACCTGAGAGGCCAGGCGCATATCGGCCTGCGCTGCCTCCCGCTCAGACACGTCGCGCGCCAGCGCAATGAAGCGCAGCGTGCCGTCGCCGTGTACGGCGCTGTGGTGCAGCGAGATCGACAGCTCCACGCGCAGCGGCCTGTCGTTCGTGCCGGGCCAATCCAGCACCACGCCGGTCGATTGCCCCAGGGTCGCTGCCTGATCAAGCGCCACGCGCAGCAGCGCCGCCGACTCGCGGTGCAATGCCTCCAAGAGCGTCGCCCCAGAATCCAGCGCCGGCAGGGGCGCCATGAGCGCCATGGCCTGGCGACTGTGCAGCGCCAGCACGCGGCCTTTGCTGTCCAGCTCGATCAAGGCGTCGGGAATGGCGTCGATCACGGCCCGCAGCTGCGACTGTGTGCTGCGGATTTCCGCTGTCTGGCGCGACACCTCGGCTGCGAGGTCCCGCTCCTGGTGCCGCAACCGCAAGAGCGTGTGGACCAGATAGGCCATGAGTGCGGCAAACAGCAGGCCCATGATCACACGCACACCCAGCACCCCAACCGAACCCCAGCCCGACAGCGGCTCTACGCTCAGGTACCACTGTCCGTTGGGCAGGTCCAGCGCTTGGGTTACGGCATCCTCGTCCGGGGCGGTGGGCGAGCTGCTGATCGATTGGATACCCGCACCGTCGGGCAGGTTGCGCCACAGGCGGTAGCGGTATCCGCGTTGGGGCAACTGGGACACACCGGCCGCGTCCAGCAGCGCGGGCAGCCGAATGGTCACATACGTGAACCCCCAGAAGTACTGCTTGCCTTGGGTATCGAACAGGTACACGGGCTGACGTCCCACCACGCCCAAACCGCCTTGCACCAGCTCCAACGGGCCTGCGAGCGTGAGTTGCCCGGTGTTGCGCGCGCGGCGGGATTCGGCCCCCTGGCGCGGGTCGTTGATCTGGTCGAAGCCGATCAGGCTCTGGTTGCCCACTTCAGGCACCACGTAGCGCACCACCCCCCCGGGCGACAGGCCCATGGCCGCAATGCCGGGGTACAACGGCAGCAGTTGCTCGCCGATTTCCTGGAACTTGTCCACGCGGCCATTGCCTTGCCGCACCATGGCCACCAGCGCATTGTTGGCAGACAGGGTCAGTTCCAGCCCCCGCAACAGGGCATGGGCATGGTCGCCGGCAACCTGCAGTGCCTGGACACGGCGTTGGTTGCGCTCCTGGTGTTCCAGGGTGGCGATCAGGGCGGACGCAGCCGCCAGGGCCACGGCAAACACACCCAGCGCCGCGAGCGATCGCGAGCGGGCAGGGGTGTTGTGCGGGACGTACGACACGGGCAGACGGGCAGTGCATCGCATTATTGCAAGCTGTGGATGCAAATCCACCTCTTCTTTTGCGTACCCGCTGCGGTGGGCCACAGCGGCACGTCGCGGACGTCATCCGGGCGTCACGGCATCGACATGGGGCCGTCATGACAGACACCCACACTGCAAGGCATCCATCCTAGCGGAGCGTGACCCGATGAACGAACTGCCCAACCCTACGCTACCCCTGTCGCCCCATACGCTTCCTCGGGGGTCGCTTCATCCATCGCCTCTGGACAGCAGCCCGATGGCGCTGGTGGGGGCAGCCGGCCCCCGGATCGAGGTGAGCTGGGCGCGGCATCTGGACGAAGTGCGCGCGGCCCAGCGCCTGCGCTATGCCGTGTTTGCGGGAGAGATGGGCGCTCGGTTGTCCACCACAGTGCCCGGGCATGATGTGGATCTTTTTGACGACTATTGCGAGCACTTGATTGTGCGTGACAGCCGCAGCGCCGAAGTGATTGGCACCTACCGGGTGTTGACGCCCGCGCAGGCCAAGCGGGTGGGTGGCACCTACAGCGACACCGAGTTTGATCTCACGCGCCTGCGGGGACTGCGCGAGCGCATGGTCGAGTTGGGCCGCAGTTGCGTGCACCCAGATCACCGGCAGGGTGCCGTGATCATGGCGCTGTGGGGCGCACTGGCGGACTTCATGGTGCGCAATGGTCTGGACACGATGATCGGCTGCGCGAGCATTCCGATGCTGCACAACGGCATCGTCTCGGGTGAGGTGGCGGCCAGCATCTGGGCCCAGTTGCGCGACACCCATCTCGCGCCCATCGAGCACCGGGTGCTGCCGCGACTGCCGCTGCCAGTGGACCAGCTTGAGGGCCATCTGGTGGTAGAGCCTCCGGCGCTGATCAAGGGCTATCTACGGCTGGGGGCCCGCATTTTGGGGGCGCCGGCCTGGGACCCTGACTTCAATACGGCCGACCTGCCCATGCTGATGCGCTTGGGCGAACTGCATCCCCGCTACCGGCGGCACTTTCTGGGCCGCTGAACGGCGCCGCGGCCAGGGCGCCCCACAGCCTGGCCGCCCTTGGCGTCGATGTCCGTCATGCGGCAGTGTGGCAGCCCTGTCACGCGATCGTCATGGGACGGTCACATACTGCACGCATGCCCGCTTGTACCTGTTGCTGAGACCCGTGTTTCCTGTGTCCTCCCAAGCCTCGCCGCAGCCACGGGGCCAACGCAGCACCGCGCCTGCTGCGGATGGCGCCACCGCGCTCACACTGCTGGACCGCGACCACGCGATTTTGGCGTTCAATGAGCGTGTGTTCGACTGGGCCCGCCGCGAGGACGTCCCCCTGCTCGAACGCTTGCGCTATCTGTGCATCGTATCGTCCAACCTCGACGAGTTCTTCGAGGTGCGCGCTGCGCCCCACATCACCGCCGCGCGCAACGGAGACACCAGCGGTCCTTACACCGTTGCGTCCTTCCATTCGCTGGCCGCGCATGCGCACCAGATCGTCGACCAGCAATACGCGCTCTACAACGACGCACTGGTGCCCGCCTTCGCGGCCGAGGGCATTCGCATCGTGGCCCATGGCGAGCGCTCTGCGGCGCAGCGCCGCTGGGTTCGGCAGTATTTCCGGCGCGAGGTGCAGCCGCTGCTGATCCCGGTCGGACTGGACCCTGCCCACCCGTTTCCGCAGGTGGCCAACAAGTCCCTGAACTTCATCGTGCGGCTGCACGGGCATGATGCGTTCGGACGCGAAAACGAGGTGGCCATCGTCAAGGTGCCACGGGCGCTGCCGCGACTCATTCGCATGCCTGCGAGGGTGGCGGGCGGTCAGGCGGTCTTCGTGAGCCTGTCCAGCGTGATCCGCGCGCACCTGCACGAGCTGTTTCCGGGGCGGCAGGTCACCGAGTTCTCCCAGTTCCGGGTCACGCGGCACTCCGATCTGGCGCTGGACGAAGAAGACGTGCGCAACCTGCGCACCGCCTTGCGCCAGGGCCTGCAGCAGCGTCACTACGGGCAGGCGGTGCGGCTGGAGGTCTCGGCCGGGTGCTCGGAGTTTTTGGCCGACTTTCTGCTGCGTCAGTTTGCCCTGCCTGCCCAGGCGCTCTATCGCGTGCATGGTCCGGTCAATCTGGTGCGCCTGATCCAGCTGATCGACCTGGTGGACGCCCCAAGGCTGCTTTTCCCGCCCTGGACGCCCGTCTGGCCGCGCCAGTTGACGGCCTCGCGCCCGATTCTGGAGCAATTGCGCGAGCGGGACGTGCTGATCCACCAACCCTTCGAGAGCTTTGATGGCCTGATTGCTTTTTTGCGCGAAGCGGTGCACGACCCCGATGTGCTCGCCATCAAGCAGACCATCTACCGCATTGGCGCGGACACCCAGATCATGGACCTGCTGACCGAGGCGGTGCGCCGCGGCAAAGAGGTGATGGCGGTGGTCGAGCTCAAGGCACGTTTCGACGAAGAGGCCAATATCAACTGGGCCGAGGCGCTGGAAGCCGTAGGCGCGCAGGTGGTGTACGGTGTGGTGGGCCTCAAAACGCACGCCAAGATGCTGCTCGTGACCCGCCGTGAAGGCCGCAGACTGCGGCGATACGGCCACCTGTCCACTGGCAACTACAACGCGCGCACGGCCCGCGTCTACACCGATCTGAGCTACCTCACGGCCGACGAAGCCATGACCGCCGACATGGACGGTGTGTTCAACCATCTGGCCAGCCAGAACCGCCCGCCGCGCCTGCAGCGCCTGCTGCTGGCCCCGTTCCATCTGCACCGGCGCATGATCGAAAAAATCGAGCAGGTCGCGCAGGCAGCCCAGCGCGGACAGTCGGCGCGTATCGTGGCCAAGATGAATGCGTTGACCGACGAGGCGCTGATCCGTGCCCTGATCAGGGCGGGACAGCATGGCGTCGAGATCGACCTCATCGTGCGCGGCGCCTGCATGCTGCCCGCACAGCGACCAGGCCAGACCGAGCGCATCCGGGTGCGGTCGGTGATCGGCCGCTTCCTGGAGCACACCCGGGTGTTTTACTTCCGGGCGGGCGAGCAGGAACACCTGTACCTGTCGAGCGCCGACTGGATGAACCGCAACATGATGCGGCGCGTTGAACTGGCCTGGCCGGTGGAGAGTCCGGCGCTGCGGCAGCAGATCATCGACGAGTGCCTGGTGGCCTACCTGCACGACGACCGCGACGCCTGGACCTTGCAGGCCGACGGCACCTACCGTGCACCTGCGCGCCCAGCCGATGGTCTGGGGGCCCAGCGTGCACTGACACAACGCTACGCGGCACTGTCCGGCGCAGCGTCGCGCACCAGCACGGGGGATCGCTGATGGATCTGATTCTGTGGCGCCATGCCGAGGCGCATCCGGGCCTGGAAGAGGGCGACGACCTGGAGCGCGCTCTGACGCCGCGCGGCGAAAAGCAGGCCCTGCGCATGGCCGGCTGGCTCGATCGGCAGTTGCCCGAAGGGCTGCGCGTGCTGGCCAGTCCGGCGCGTCGCACCGTCCAGACGGCCGAAACCCTGGGCCGCAAGTTCAAACTGCGGGCCGAACTACTGCCCGATGGCACGCCTGACGATCTGCTGGAACTGGTGCAGTGGCCCCAGGGGCGTGGTGCCGTACTGGTGGTGGGGCACCAGCCGCTGCTGGGCCGCGTGGTGGCGCAACTGATGGGCTTGCCCGGTGGCGAGTGCGCCGTGCGCAAGGGCTCGGTGTGGTGGCTGCGCCAGCGCCAGCGGCTGGACCAGCCGCAGACCGTGCTGGTCGCTGTGCAGACGCCCGAACTGCTTTGAACCTAGAAACCGCAGTTGACCGCTTGTTCGCACTGAAAAGTTCTGATGTCCGTTGAAGTTGCGCCTTGTGGGC
>JBKBUN010000129.1:0-9347 GCA_046289925.1 Burkholderiaceae bacterium
CCGGCGATGCCCCAGTGACAGTGTTGCTTTCCACACGAAACGACATGGAGCCCCGCTATGGGGCTGCAAACACGGCGAAAACGGTCCTCTCCGGGGCTCGTGCTCGCTTTCGACGCCCCAAGTCGAACAGGCTCCTAGGCTGGCATTTGTGAGGCAGCGGGCAACATGAGCACCGCCAACACCAGAAAATGCAGTCCGCCGAGCACTTCGGGTGCTCGCTTGTAGTCTCGCCTTGGCCTGCGAAACCTCGCCCGCGAGCAGAAGTTGCTCTCTACCACCCAGCGTCGGGGGGCAACAAGGCACGTGGCTGCTGGCCAGAGGGGCGTACAGGTCTTGCGTAGCGCAGCCAGCACAGGATGTATGCGTTTCGTGGCCCTGCCGTTTCGTGGCCCTGCCCATTGTCAACAGCAACCCGCCGGGCCTGTCGATCCCCAGGTTGCGTGCGGAAGTCAGTAGGCGGTGGCCAGCATTCAGCCGTCAACGCGTGGGCGTTGGTCTGCCCGGAGTCTCCAGTGGGGCTGGCACGCTGTTTTGCGGGTCTGGATCAAAACTCGCGCCTGGGGGCATCTCCATACCGGGATGCACCAGCATCGAATGCGGTCGTTGCTGTGCGCCATGGCCGTCGTGCTCGCGGGTGCGCATGCCGCTGCGCAGGTAGCGATTGCGTTGTTCGTTGCGGGGCAGGTAGCGGGCCAATTCGGTCAGCGCCATTTCGTAGACGCCGCGCTTGAATTCGACCACTACGTCCAGCGGCACCCAGTAGTCGTTCCAGCGCCAAGCATCGAACTCGGGGTGGTCGGTGGCGCGCAAGTTCAAATCCCAGTCGTGGCCCAGCAGTTGCAGCAGGTACCAGATCTGTTTTTGGCCCTTGTAGTGGCCGCGGGCATCGCGGCGGATATACCGGTCAGGCACCTCGTAGCGCAACCAGTCCCGCGTACGGGCCACCACGCGCACCTGGTTGGGCTGCAGCCCCACCTCTTCGTGCAGTTCGCGGAACATGGCCTGCTCTGGGGATTCGCCCCGGTCAATGCCACCTTGCGGAAACTGCCAGCTGTGGGTGCGGATGCGCTTGCCCCAGAACACTTGGTTCTTGTGGTTGAGCAGGATGATGCCGACGTTCGGCCGAAAGCCGTCCCGGTCAAGCATAATCTAACCCCAAATTTTGAAACTAGATACATTATGCACGCGGTATGCCGTGCGGCAAGAGGACTAGTCTGCTAGTCTGGATCGGACCGCTTCCGCGCACTCTTCCATGAAAGCCACCCAATTTCTGATTTCGACCCTCAAGGAGGCCCCGGCCGACGCTGAAGTGGTCAGCCACCAGCTCATGATGCGCGCAGGCATGATCCGCAAGCTCGGCGCGGGCATCTACAACTACATGCCCATGGGCCTGCGCGTGATCCGCAAGGTCGAGGCCATCGTGCGCGAGGAGATGAACCGCGCCGGGGCCGTGGAGCTGACCATGCCCGTGGTGCAGCCGGCTGAGTTGTGGCAAGAAACCGGCCGTTTCGACAAGATGGGCCCCGAGCTGCTGCGCATTCAGGATCGCCATGGCCGTGACTTCGTGGTACAGCCCACCAGCGAGGAAGTGATCACCGACATTGCCCGCCAGGAGTTGCGCAGCTATAAGCAGTTGCCCAAAAATCTGTACCAGATTCAGACCAAGTTCCGCGACGAGCGCCGTCCCCGGTTCGGCCTGATGCGGGGGCGCGAATTCATCATGAAGGACGCCTACAGCTTCGACCGCGACCAGGCCTCTGCCAAAGCCAGCTACCAAGTCATGGCCCAGGCGTACCGCCGTATTTTTGACCGCTTCGGCTTGCGCTACCGCGCCGTGGCGGCCGACAGTGGGGCCATCGGCGGCGATCTGTCGGAAGAGTTCCAGGTGATCGCCTCCACCGGCGAAGACGCCATCGTCTATTGTCCGCACAGCGATTACGCGGCCAACATGGAAAAGGCCGAGGCGCTTGCGCCCCAGGGCCCGCGCCCTGCGCCCACCGAGGCGTTGGTGCGCACGCCAACGCCAGGCAAGAGCACTTGCGCCGATGTGGCGGCCCTGCTGGGCGTGCCGCTCGAGCGCACCGTGAAGTCGCTGGTGCTGGCCACCGATGAACTCGGCGAGAACGGTGACATCGTGCACACCCAGGTCTGGCTGCTGCTGCTGCGCGGCGACCATGACATGAACGAGGTCAAAGTCTCCAAGGTGCCGGGCCTGAATGCGGGCTTCCGCTTTGCCACTGTGGCAGAGATTGAGGATCACTTTGGCTGCAAGCCCGGCTATCTGGGCCCCGTCGGTCTGAAAAAACCAGTGCGCATCGTGGCTGACCGCGAGGTGGCTGTGATGGCCGACTGGATCTGCGGCGGAAACGAGGCGGACGTGCACCTGACCGGCGTGAACTGGGGGCGTGACCTGCCTGAGCCCGATCTCGTGGCCGACCTGCGCAACGTCCTGGCGGGCGACCGCTCGCCCGACGGCGCAGGTGAACTCGCCATCGAGCGTGGTATCGAGGTGGGCCATGTGTTCTATCTGGGCACCAAGTACAGCAAGGCCATGAATGCGACCTTCCTGGGCGAAGACGGCAAGCCTGCATTCTTCGAAATGGGCTGCTATGGCATTGGCATCACACGCCTGCCGGCGGCGGCCATCGAGCAGAACCATGATGAGCGCGGCATCATCTGGCCCGATGCGATTGCACCGTTCACCGTGGTGGTGTGTCCCATCGGCATGGATCGCAGCGCCGATGTGAAGGCGGCGGCCGAAACGCTGTACGCGGACTTGCTGGCCGCCGGCGTGGACGTGATTCTTGACGACCGTGGCGAGCGTCCGGGCGTGATGTTTGCCGACTGGGAACTGATTGGCGTGCCGCACCGTGTGACGATTGGCGACAAGAACCTCAAGGACGGTTGGGTCGAGTACCAGCACCGCCGTGATGCTGCGGCCACCAAGGTGGCGTTGGCCGACATTCTGGCCCATCTCAAGGGCCGTATGGCTGTATGAGCACCCGGGGACTGCTGACGCGCCGCGCTTGCCTGGCGGCCCTCGCAGCTCCGACCGGGTGGCTGGGGGCTCCGGCGCTGGCCGGCGCCGGACAACTTGAAGAACCGCTGGCTGATTCGGTGCGCACGGCGCTGTCGTCGGCCATTGCCAACCAGGCACCGCCCGAGCCTGAGTTCTTCACGACCGAATCGCGTCTGCAGTACCTGCGCTGGCTGGCCACGATGAGCGACCGGCTGCGCCGGCGCAAGCCCGATCTCGAGGTGCGCCGCGAATTCCTGCAGACTGTGTGGTACGAGTCCAAGCGCGCAGGGCTCGATGAGTCGCTGGTGCTGGGTTTGATCCAGGTCGAGAGCGCCTTTCGCAAGTTCGCGGTGTCCAGCGCGGGCGCACGAGGCTATATGCAGGTGATGCCGTTCTGGACGCGCGTGATTGGCGATGGCGACCCGGGCAAGCTGTTCCATATGCAGACCAACCTGCGCTTTGGCTGCGTGATCCTGCGCCACTACATTGACCGCGAACGCGGCGACCTGTTCATGGCCCTGGGCCGCTACAACGGCAGCCGAGGCCGCGCTGCGTACCCCGACGCCGTGTTTGCCGCGCAGCGCAACTGGCTGTTCAACCACCGCGCCTGAGCGCTGGGGGGGCGACGCGTGGCGCGCTGACCGTTGGCTGCGGTGGTGGGTGCGGCCTACGCGGCGGGTTCGGGCGCGGCGGCGCTTGCGCTGTCGACCAGGCGTGTGACCATCACCTGGTCGATGCGGTAGCTGTCCACGTCCAGCACTTCGAAGCGGTAGCCGCCCCAAGTCACCGTGTCGGTGCGCCGGGGTACGCGGCGCAGCATCACCATCAAGAAACCCGCCAGCGTCTCGTACTCGCCCTCCTGCGGTAGTGAGTCCAGGTCGAGTGCACGCAGCACGTCTGTCACTGGGGTCACGCCGTCGATCAGCCACGAGTTTTCGTCGCGTCGCACGATCTGCTCTTCGTCGGGCATGCTCACCAGATCGCCCATGACGGTGCTCATCACGTCGTTCAGGGTGACCACCCCTACCACCAAGCTGTATTCGTTGACGATGACGGCAAAGTCCTCGTGCACTTGGCGGAACTGCTCCAGCACATCGGCGAGTGTGAGCCGGTCGGGCACGATCAGCACCTTGCGTACGAGTTGGTCGTCCTTGAGCGAAATCGGCTGATTGTTCAGCACGCGCTGGAACAGGTCTTTGGCATCGACATAGCCCACCACATGGTCGATGTCGCCTTCGCAGACTGGGTAGGTCGAAAATGGCTCGGCCGCGATGCGCGCGCGAATCACCGAGTCCGGAGCGTCGCGCAGAAAGAAGGCCACGCGGTCGCGCGGCGACATGGCGGTAGCCACCGTGCGGCTGTCGAGTTCGAACACGTTGGCAATCACCTGTTGCTCGCGCTGGGCCAGCACGCCCGCGCGGGCACCGGCTTCCATCATGGCCAGGATGTCGTCAGAGGTCACGCGCTCGTCGCGCAGCGACGAGAGCCCAAAGAGCCGGAACAGTGCGTCGGCCCCGCGGCTGTAGAACATCACCACTGGCTGCAGCAGCGTGGTCAGCAGCGCCATCGGCGGCGCCAGGCGCAGCACCACACGTTCGGGATTGGCCATGCCCAGCCGCTTGGGAAACAGGTCGGCAAACAGGATGAACAGCGATGTGACGACCGCGAACGAGCCCAGAAAGCCCACTGTGTCGGCCGTGGGCGCAGGCAGCCACCATTGCAGCACGCTCGTGAAATGCGGGCTCAGCGCGCCTTCGCCGACGATACCGCCGAGGATGGCCACGGCGTTCTGTCCAACCTGCACCACGGTGAAGTAGTCGCCCGGTTGCTCCTGCATGCGCAGCACGCGCTCGGCCCGTAGGTCCCCTTCGTCCGCCATTTGCCGCAGCCTCAGGCGGCGCGCGGCCGCCAGCGAGATTTCTGCCATGGAAAAAAAGGCGCTGGCTGCAATCAGCAACCCGATGACGAAAAGGCTCTGGGTCAGGGTCATGCAGAAAAGGGTAGCGGGGGGCGCATGGCCCCAATGCCGCTAAGTGTATCTGCGGCCATGCGCTGCGCGTGGGGTGGGCCTGCACGGTGCGGGGCTGTCCGGCCCCGTGTGCACGCCAGCGGCGGGGCCAGAGTCGGCCCCGCCCGGGCGCTACTGCAGAAAGCCGATACGCGACTTATGGCCCTGTGCGCGCGGCAGGTCGGCCACTTCCACGGTGCTGCGCTGCTCCAGCCGGGCGTTGCCAAAGCCGGTCATGAGGGCGCGGCGCATCTCGCGCGGGGGCATGGAGGCCAGCATGTCCAGCACGTCGGGCAGCGGGTCCGGGTCCACCAACCGACCCCAGTCGTGCGCGGCCCGGATGCTCGTGTACAGGTTGTGCGCAATGCGGCGGCCCTGGTCGAGCGTGGGGGCGTCCACCTCAAACACGTTCATGCGGTTGAGGATGGGCTCGGGAATCCCGCGCACGTCGTTGGCGGTGGTGATCCAGATCACCTGGCTGGCGTCGATGGCCACCTCGGCAAATTCGTCGGTGAAGGCCTGTGCGGTGTCGTGTTCGAGCAGACTGTACAGCGCACCCAGCGGGTCGTACTGCGCTTCGCCGCTGGCCTTGTCGATCTCGTCCACCACGATGACGGGGTTGGCGTACTCGCCGTCCACCAGGGCTTCAAACACTTTGCCCGGGCGCGCACCTTTCCACTGGCTGGACGAGCCCGACAGTAGCCATCCGGCGGTCATCGAGCTCATGGGCAGTAGGTTCATTCCGGTGCCCAGCAGGTCGGCCAGTTGGCGGGCAAAGTGCGTTTTGCCAATGCCCGGTGGGCCCAGCAGCAGCATGGGCGTGACTTCCAGACCGTCGCGGCTATCCTGTGCCAGCGCCACATGGCGGCGCACGTCGTCCAGCACTTCGGTGAAGTTGGGGAGTTGCTCGTACAAATCGTCCATGTCGGGCACGCCCGAGGGCTTGACCTGGAAGCGCTCAGGCCCGCGTTCGAGCATGCGCTCGTACACCGCGCGCAGGCTCTCGTATTCGCGTTGGTTGCCGGCCTCCTGTAGCTTGGCGAGCTTGCGCTCGACATCGCCCGGGTGGAACACGCTGCGCATCTGGGCCAGCGGAAGGCGCATGGGGGCAGACTGGGGAACGAGGCTATGGCGGCTCATGGCAGGCTCCTTGAACAATCACGGCCGGGGGTGTCCGGCGATTTCATTCAAGCACACAACATGCCCGGCTTCAATGCCGTGAAAGCCCCAAGCAGCACCGCGGTTGTGCGTTTGTTTTGCCCGCTGTGCCGCAGGGGCTGCCCTGCGGGCGCAAAAAAGCCGCCCGCGGGCGGCTCGTGGTGGCGGGTGGGCTGGGCCTCAGGCGCGGGTGCCCAGCACCTGCTGCAGCTCGCCCGATTCGTACATCTCCATCATGATGTCCGAGCCGCCGATGAATTCGCCCTTTACGTACAACTGCGGGATCGTGGGCCAGTTGCTGTATTCCTTGATGCCCTGGCGGATGGCGTCGTCTTCGAGCACATTGACGGTGACCACGCTTTTCGGGTCGACGCCGCTGGCCTTGAGGATCTGCACCGCGCGGCCCGAAAAGCCGCACATGGGGAAGCTGGCGCTGCCCTTCATGAACAAGACGATGTCGTTGGATTTGACCAGTTGGTCAATGCGTTGCTGGGTGTCGCTCATGGGGGTTCTCCTGTAGGGGGGCGGTCGGCTGCCGGGGCCGTTTGAATCGCGATAGATGAGATTATTTCACCGTCGGCCACTGCCCGCCCGTACAGCGCGCGTTACCACCAAGGTCATTGCGGCTGTGCACGGACGCAAAGCCTGCGTCGCGCAGCAGCGCGGCCACAGCGTCGGCCTGGTCCCAGCCGTGCTCCAGCAGGAGCCAGCCGCCGGGCAGCAAATGGGTCGGGGCCTGCGCCACGATGGTGCGCAGATCGTCCAGCCCGTCGGCGCCGGACACCAGGGCCGACCGGGGTTCGTGCTGCAGCGCGGTCAGATGCGGATCGTGCGCGGCAATATAGGGCGGGTTGGAGACGATCAGGGCAAACGGCCCGGCCGTGCAGCCCGTCAGCCACTGCCCCTGCAGGCAGCGCACGGGCAGGCCCAGGCGCGTGGCGTTGGCCTGAGCCACGGCCAGTGCGTCGGTGCTGGCATCGAGCGCCCATACCTGGGCGTCGGGCCGCGCGTGCTGCAGCGCCAGCGCAATCGCGCCACTGCCTGTGCCCAGGTCGATCAGGCGCGGCTGCGCCTGGCCTTCTAGCACTTCCAGGGCCCAGTCCACCAGTGTTTCGGTGTCGGGCCGGGGGTCGAGCACGCGCGCGTCTACGGCCAGATCGAGTCCGTAGAAGGCCTTGCGGCCTGTGAGGTAGGCCACAGGCTCGCCTGCCCGCCGCCGCGCGCACAGCGCGGCCCAGTGGGTCGCGGCGTCAGGCGGCAGCGGGTCACTGTCGTGGGCCAGCAGCCAGGCCCGGTCGCCCGTGGGGCGGCCGCAGGCGTGCAGCAGCAGCATCTGTGCGTCGATGCGCGCCAGGCCCTGCTGCTGGGCCCGCTGCAGGGCCTGGGCCAGCGTAATCGGTGGATGATCTGCTATCAAGATAGTAGCTGCTCGTGCTTGATTTTGCTGGGGTTGAGGCCAGAAACGCTTGAGATGACGCTGGCGGCCGGGTCAGCGCTGAGGCGCGTTTTCCAGTTCCTCGAGCAGTTCGGCCTCCCGCGCGTGCTGCAGCGCCTGCAGCACCTCGCCCACATCGCCTTCCATCACGGCCGGCAGCTTGTACAGCGTGAGGTTGATGCGGTGGTCGGTCAGCCGCCCCTGCGGGAAGTTGTAGGTGCGGATGCGGTCGCTGCGGTCGCCGCTGCCAATCAGGCCCTTGCGCAGCGCGGCCTCTTTGGCGGCGCGCTCCCGGCGTTCCTTTTCCTGGATGCGCGCCTGCAGCACCTGCAGCGCCTTGGCCTTGTTGCTGTGCTGGCTGCGGCCGTCCTGGCATTCGGCCACGATGCCGGTGGGCAGGTGCACCACGCGCACGGCAGAATCGGTCTTGTTGATGTGCTGGCCGCCCGCGCCGCTGGCGCGGAAGGTGTCGATGCGCAGGTCGGCCGGGTTGAGCGTGATGGCCTGCTGCTCGTCGGGCTCGGGCATTACGGCGACGGTGCAGGCGCTGGTGTGGATGCGGCCCTGCGTTTCGGTAGCGGGTACGCGTTGCACGCGGTGGCCGCCCGATTCAAAGCGCAGGCGACCGTAGGCATGGTCGCCTTCGATGCGCAGCACCACTTCCTTGTAGCCGCCGAGCTCGCTCTCGCTGGCGCTCATCACTTCGACCTTCCAGCCCTGGGTGGCGGCGTAACGCGTGTACATGCGCGCCAGGTCGCCCGCAAACAGCGCCGATTCGTCGCCGCCCGTGCCCGCGCGGATTTCCACAAACGCATTGCGTGCGTCGTCGGGGTCTTTGGGCAACAGCAGGCGCTGCAGTTCGTCTTCGAGTTGCAACAGCTCAGTCTCACACCCGGCAATCTCTTCAGCGGCCATCTCGGCCATGTCGGGGTCGGCCAGCAACTCGCGCGCGGCGGCCAGGTCGGCTTCGCGCTGCTGGTAGCGGGCGTAGCGCCCGGCCACCTGCGTCACTTCGGCGTGCTCGCGCGAGAGGCTGCGGTACTGGGCCATGTCGGCCATGATGTCGTCGCGCGAGAGCAGGAAGTCGAGCTCGCGCAGGCGCTGGGCATAGCGCTCAAGCTGGCTGCGGAGAAAGGGTTTCATGGCGGCTCAAGGGGGTTGCTATCGTTTTGGTAGCTGCTCGTGCTTGTGAAATAAGCACAAGCGGCCCAAAACGCTTGAAGGGGCGGCCCGTGTTGGGTGGCCGGGACAGGCAACGGCCGCTAGAGGCCGGTCTTGCTTTGTGAGCGCAGGAACAGGCGCGAGACGGTCTGTGCCGTCTGGGCGCGCGTGTCGGCGTCGCCCGCGCGAAGCTCGGCCAGGGTGCCGTGCAGCATCTTCTGCGTGAGGCCGCGCGACAGCGCTTCGAGCACCGTGTCCACGCTTTCGCCCTTGGCCAGCAGTTTTTTGGCGCGCGCGATTTCGGCGGCACGCCATGCATCGGTTTGGGCGTTGAGCTGGCGGATCAGCGGCACCACGCCCCCCCCGGCGCCCACGGGGCTGCGCAGCTCCATCCAGTGCATGAAACTTTGCACGCCCGCGTCGATGATGGCCTCGGCCTGCGCCACGGCGGCCTGGCGGTTGGCCTGCGAGGTTTGCACCACGCTGGCCAGGTCGTCCACGGTGTAGAGGTACACGTCGCCCAGGTCTTTGACCTCGGGCTCGATATCGCGCGGTACCGCCAAGTC
>JBKBUN010000130.1:0-9328 GCA_046289925.1 Burkholderiaceae bacterium
CTGGATTCAGACCACCGCCACGCTGGGTCTGTTCCTGTCGCTGATCGTGATCTTGAGCACCCGCACCGTCGTGGGCGAGGCCGCGTTCGCCGATTGGGGCTGGCGCATTCCGTTCATCTTGTCCATCGTGATGCTGGCCATTTCGGTCTACATCCGCCTGTCGATGAACGAGTCGCCCGCCTTCCAAAAGATGAAGGCCGAGGGCAAGACCTCCAAGGCTCCGCTGTCCGAGTCCTTCGGCCAGTGGAAGAACCTCAAGATCGTGCTGCTGGCCCTGTTTGGTCTCGTGGCCGGTCAGGCGGTGGTCTGGTACTCGGGCCAGTTCTATGCGCTGTTCTTCCTGACCTCGGTGCTCAAGGTGGACGGCTCCACAGCCAACCTGCTGGTGGCCGCCTCGCTGGTCATCGGCACGCCCTTCTTCGTGATCTTCGGTGCCTTGTCGGACAAGATCGGCCGCAAGCCCATCATCCTGGCTGGTTTGGCCCTGGCAGCCCTCACGTACTTCCCGCTGTTCGGTGCGCTGACCAAGGCCGCCAACCCCGACCTGGCCGCCGCACAGGCCAAGAACCAGATCGTGGTGACGGCCGCTGCCGGTGACTGCTCGTTCCAGGGCAATCCCGTGGCCCGCGAGATCGACTTCTCGAAGTCTTGCGACATCGCCAAGCGCTTCCTGGCCCAAAACTCGGTGAGCTACGAGAACGTCACAGCTTCCGCCGCAGGCCCTGCCACCGTGAAGATCGGTGAGAAGGTCATCACCGCCCCGGTCGCCACCGTGCAGGACTCCAAGTTCACGCCTGAGAGCGCGGCCGCCATTGCCGCCTTCAAGAAGGAAGTGTCGGAAGCCCTGAAGGCCGCCGGCTACCCCGCCAAGGCCGATCCTGCCAAGATCGACAAGGTCACCATCGTGCTGATTCTGTCGGTGCTCGTGATCTACGTGACCATGGTGTACGGCCCCATTGCCGCCATGCTGGTGGAACTGTTCCCGACCCGCATCCGCTACACCTCCATGTCGCTGCCGTATCACATTGGCAACGGCTGGTTCGGCGGTCTGATGCCGACCATTGCCTTCGCCATGGTGGCGCAGAACGGCAACATGTACTACGGCCTGTGGTATCCGATCGTCATCGCTTCGATGACCTTCGTGATCGGCCTGCTGTTCCTGCGTGAAACCAAGGACGTGGACATCTACGCCAACGACTGAGCACCGCCGCACCGGCTGCGCCCTCGGGGGGCGGCCGCATGCGGTATCTGCCGGGGCTTCGCGGCGCTGCACAGGCCTGCGAAGCCCTTCAACCTTGAACCCCCTGGGAGACGAAGAACCATGTGGAAGCTGATTGTTGGATTTATCTTGTTTGCAGCCTTGTCGCTGTTCGTGATCATGAAGGGCGGCAACTCGCTCGACATGGGGGGGGAGAAGCATGGTTCGGAGCCTTCCCACAGCGAGCCCGCACCGGCCGCCGCGGCGCCTGCGCCTGCAGTCGCACCGGCGGCCAGCGAAGCGGCGGCGGCTTCTGCCCCGGCCGCGTCCAAGTAAGCTGCCGGACTTGGGAATCGTCGGCTGCAAATCCGACAGGCTCCTAGGGCCGTCCAAGGCTGCGCACCGGCGCTGCCGACCGGGCCTGCCGAGGCCCGACACGGTGGCATAGGGCAGAGCAGGCCTTGCACGCCAGAGCCAGACCAGCCGCCTTCGGGCGGCTTTTTGCTGGGCGCAGCCTTGCCGGGGCGACCAAAGCGCACGCGGCGTGGCCGTGAGGTTTGGGGCGGCCCGCCAGCACAGGCGCGCCGGGCCAACGCCAGGTGCAGCCTGCCGGGCGGGGCCGCGCGAACGGGGCATTGGCCCACCGGCTTGGCCCCGCAGCCACAAGGACAAGGGCTCCCGAAGGAGCCCTGTGCGACCGAGGTTCCGGGCCATGCCCGGCGCGGGCAGGCCTATCGGCGGAACTTGCCGTCGGTGCCGATGATGGACAGGTCCGCGAAGTCCAGCCCCGTGTGGTCCTCGGGCGAGAAGCTCACCTCCAGGCCGCCGATGTCGAACTTGCGGATGCTTTCCAGCGCGGCGTGCACCTTGTCGCGCGTGGGCTTGGGCCCGGCGCGGCGCAGGCCTTCTACCAGCACCTTGGCGCCCGCAAAGCCTTCGAGCATGGCCGGGCTGATCTCGCGGAGGCCTTTGGCACGGGCCAGGTCTTGCGCTTCCTTCACCAACGCAAACGTGAGCGCCCGCTCGTTGGGGAACACCTGCGTCACGATCACGCCGCGGCCGTTGCCGCCCAGGCTTTTGATGAAGCCGCTGGATGCGTTGTTGGACAGGGTCACGATCTGCGCCGTGGAGCCTGCTTGGCGCAGTGCGGTGGCGGCCTCGAGCACTGCGGTACCCGAGGCCACCAGCAGCACCGCCTGGGCCTCGGCCTTGGCCACCTTGGCCACGATGGGCGCAAAGTCCGGCTTGGCGCGGTCGAACTTCTCCTGCACCACGGGCTGCAATTTGCTGGCCGTCAGGCCCTTGAGGGCGCCGGCGATGCCGTCGTCGCCAAAGCTGTCGTTGGCCGACACCAGCGCGATGCGCGTCACGCCCATGGAGGCCAGATGGGTCATGGCCTTTTCTGCTTCGCGCTGGTAGGTGGCGCGCACGTTGAAGATGTATTTCTGCACCGGCTGGTGCAGCACCATGGCCCCAGTGGAGGGGGCGACCAGCGCGACACCGTGCTTGTTGAGCAGCGGGATGATGGCCTCTGTGTGGGGCGTTCCGCGCGTGAGGAACATGGCCACGACGCCCTGTTCTTCGATGAGCTTGCGCGCGTTTTCGGCGGCGAGCTTCGGGTCGAACTTGTCGTCCAGCGATACCAGTTCGATCTTCTGGCCGTTCACGCCGCCCTTGGCGTTGACTGCCTCGATGAACAGCAGCGCGCCGTCGGTGGTTTCGCGCACCCCGGCCGCCACCTGGCCCGAAAAGCCAGCCGTCTGGCCCACCAGAATCTGCGCCTGCGCGTTGCCCGCCAGGGCCATGCTCCAGACCGCAGCGGCTGCCGCCGCCGCACGGCGCCAACGCTTCCATGCGTGTGTCATGTCCGTCTCTCCTGCCTCGTTGTGGAGAGCAAAGTCTAGCCACCGCTGTGTGACGACTCCATTGTGGATTGCCGCACGCGCGCTGCGGCTTGCCCGGGTGGTTGAGCGGCAAAGCCCCTGGCCCGGCGCAGCCCGAGGGGGCTGCCGAGGAGCCTGTCGGACTTGGGAATCGTCGACTGCAAATGGGCCGCAGCGGTCTATTTTTCACCGTCTTTGGGCCCCATAGCCCCGCTATGGGGCTGCAAACACGGCGAAAACGGTCCTCGCTGGGGCACATTTTCGCTTTCGACGCCCCAAGTCCGACAGGCTCCTAGAATCTTTGGCCTCACTGCCGAAAGACCGTCACATGACCCAGGGACTGATCCGCATCCGCGGCGCGCGCCAGCACAACCTCCGCAACCTGGACCTGGACCTGCACACGGGCGAGTTGACCGTGGTCACCGGCCCGAGCGGCTCGGGCAAGTCCAGTCTGGTGTTCGACACGCTGTACGCCGAAGGCCAGCGCCGCTATGTGGAAACCTTCAGCGCCTATGCGCGGCAGTTTCTCGACCGCATGGACAAGCCCGCGGTCGACCGTGTCGAAGGCGTGCCGCCGGCCATCGCCATCGACCAGACCAACCCGGTGCGATCGAGCCGCTCCACTGTGGGCACGATGACCGAGCTCAACGACCACCTCAAGCTCTGGTTCGCGCGCGCGGCGCAGTTGTTTGACCGGCAGACGGGGCTGCCCGTGCGGCACGACACGCCCGACACGATCTATGCCACGCTGGCCGAGCGCGCCGCCGCCCAGGGCGACCCGCGCCTGGTGCTGACCTTTGCGGTCGAGCTGCCCGCCCACACCACGGCCGACGAGGTGCAGCAGTGGCTGTCGGCCAGCGGCTTCACCCGCGTGCAGGCCGAGCGGGAGGTGGCGACCCCCGCTGGCCCGCGCAAAGTGCTCGACGTGGTGGCCGATCGTTTTCGCATGGGAGGTGCCGAGCGCGCGCGCGTGGTGGAGGCCATCGAGGTGGCGCTGGCGCGCGGCGCTGGTCGGCTGCAGGTGTACCGATTGCCCGATGCCGACGCACCCGAGGGCGCACAGCCCGAGATCTGGCGCTTTTCCACCGGCCTGCACTGCCCCGAGAGCGACCTGCGCTACAGCGAGCCGCTGCCGTCTATGTTCTCGTTCAACTCGGCCGTGGGGGCCTGCGACACCTGCCGCGGCTTTGGCCGCGTGATCGGGGTGGATTGGGGTCTGGTGATTCCCAATGACAAGCTCACACTGCGCGCAGGCGCGATCAAGCCCATCCAGACGCCCGCTTGGCAGGAGGCGCAGGACGACCTCATGCGCCACGCCGAGGCCGCGGGTATTCCGCGTGACACGCCCTGGGCCAAGCTCACACCCGAGCAGCAGCACTGGGTGCTGTACGGCTCGCCGCACTGGAATGGCAAGTGGAACCAGCAGTGGTACGGCATTGCGCGCTTTTTTGAGTACCTGGAGAGCAAGGCCTACAAGATGCACATCCGGGTGCTGCTGTCCAAGTACCGCAGCTACACCCGCTGCCCGGCCTGCGCGGGCGCACGGCTCAAGACCGAAAGCCTGCTGTGGCGCATCGGCACGCGCGAGGCGGCCGACGCCGTGCTGCCGCCCGCCGAGCGCTTCCTGCCCCAGGGCGTGGGCTTTGGGCGCGACGTGCTCGAACGCCTGCCCGGCCTGTGCCTGCACGACCTGATGTTGCTGCCGCTCGACCGGCTGCGCCGCTTTTTCGACCACATGGCGCCACCCGCGCAGGACGCGGCCGGTAGCGGCGGCCAGGCGCAGGCCTTGCGCCTGCTGCACGAGGAAATCACCACGCGCATCCGCTACCTGTGCGACGTGGGCATCGGCTACCTCACGCTCGATCGGCAAAGCCGCACATTAAGCGGCGGCGAGGTGCAGCGCATCAACCTGACCACCGCCTTGGGCACCAGCCTGGTCAACACACTGTTCGTGCTCGACGAACCCAGCATTGGCCTGCACCCGCGCGACATGCACCGCATCACCGAAGCCATGCTGCGCCTGCGCGACGCGGGCAACACCCTTGTGGTGGTGGAGCACGACCCGGCCGTGATGCTGGCGGCCGACCGCATCATCGACATGGGCCCGGGGCCGGGCCGCCAGGGTGGCCAGATTGTGTTCGACGGCACCACGAGCGCGCTGCGCAAGGCCGACACGCTGACCGGCGCCTACCTGGGCGGGCGCAAGCAGGTGGGCTTTGGCTTCAAGCGCATGGTGACGGCGGCCACGCCGCGCCTCATCCTGGAAGGCGCGCGCGAGCACAACCTGCAGAACGTGTCGGTCGAGTTTCCGCTGCAGCGCCTGGTTACGGTGACTGGCGTGAGCGGCTCGGGCAAATCCACTTTGGTGCAGGATGTGCTGGCCCCGGCGCTGCTGCGCCACTTCGGCAAGGCCACCGAAACCCCGGGCGCGCATGACCGTCTGCTGGGGGCCGACCACCTGGCCGATGTGGTGTTTGTGGACCAAACGCCGATTGGCAAGACCGCGCGCTCCAACCCCGTGAGCTATGTGGGCGCGTGGGACGCGATCCGCGAGCTGTTTGCCGTGGCGCCGCTGTCGCGCGAGCGTGGCTACACCGCGGCCAAGTTCAGCTTCAACAGCGGCGACGGGCGCTGCCCCACCTGCGGCGGCTCGGGCTTCGAGCATGTGGAGATGCAGTTCCTGTCCGACGTGTACCTGCGTTGCCCCGACTGCGATGGCCAGCGCTACCGCGCTGAAATCCTGGAAGTGCGCATCGAGCGCGGTGGCGTGCTGATGAACGTGGCCGACGTGCTGGGCCTGACCGTGGCCGAGGCCGTGACCCGCTTCGCGCAGGACCGCGAGGTGCTGCGCGCGCTGCAACCCATTGTGGACGTGGGCCTGGACTACGTGACCCTGGGCCAGCCTGTGCCCACGCTGTCGGGCGGAGAGGCGCAGCGCCTGAAGCTCGCGGGCTTTCTGGCCGAGGCCGCCAAGGGCGGCGCAAGCAGCCGCCAGCCCGTGGCGCGCAAGGGCACGCTGTTCCTGTTCGACGAGCCCACCACCGGCCTGCACTTTGACGACATTGCCAAGCTCATGCGCGCCCTGCGCAAACTGGTGGACGCGGGGCATTCGCTGGTCGTGATCGAGCACAACCTCGATGTGATCCGCGCCAGCGACTGGCTGATCGACCTGGGCCCCGAGGGGGGCGACGCCGGCGGCCGGGTGGTGGCCGAAGGCACGCCCGAAGACGTGCGCCGGCACCCCACGTCGCACACTGGCCGCGCGCTGCGCGAGTACGACCTGGCCTTGGGCGAAGGCGGACACAGCGTGCACGAGCAGCAGGCGATGCTCCGAAAAAAGGAGCTGAAGAACCAGCGTGAAAAAGCACAAGCGGCCCATTTGATGCATGGTGACCACGGGGCCATCGAGATCGTCAACGCCCGCGAACACAACCTGCGCGGCCTGGATGTGCAGATTCCGCGCGGTCGCTTCAACGTGATCACGGGCGTCAGCGGCTCGGGCAAGTCCACACTGGCCTTCGACATCCTGTTCAACGAGGGCCAGCGCCGCTACCTGGAAAGCCTCAACGCCTACGCGCGCAGCATCGTGCAGCCCGCCGGACGGCCCGAGGTGGACGCGGTGTACGGCATTCCGCCCACGGTGGCGATCGAGCAGCGCCTCTCGCGCGGCGGCCGCAAGAGCACGGTGGGCACGACCACCGAGGTCTGGCACTTCTTGCGGCTGCTGTTCGTCAAGCTGGGCGTGCAGCACTGCATACACGACGGCGCCGCCGTGCAGCCGCAGACGGCCGAGAGCATCGCCGCGCAGTTGCTCACGCAGTTTCGCGGGCAGACGATTGGCTTGCTCGCCCCGTTGGTGCTCCACCGCAAAGGGGTGTACACCGAGCTGGCCGATTGGGCGCGGCCGCGCGGCTTCACGCACCTGCGGGTGGACGGCGAATTCCTGCCCACCACCGGCTTTCCGCGCATCGACCGCTTCAAAGAGCACACCATCGAGCTGCCGGTGGCCAGCCTGCGCGTGTCGCCCGAAGACGAAGGACTGCTGCGCGCCAAGCTGGCCGAGGCACTGGACCACGGCAAGGGCGTGCTGCACGTGCTCAGCGGCCTGGATGGCCTGGCCCAGGCGCTGGAGTCTGGTGCCTCCACCGCCGGCATCGGCACGCTACAGGTGTATTCCACCCAGCGCGCCTGCCCGGTGTGTGCCACCAGCTATGCCGAGCTGGACCCGCGCCTGTTTTCCTACAACAGCAAGCACGGTTGGTGTCCCGATTGCGTGGGCACGGGGGTGCAGCTCACGCGCGAGCAGCGCAAGCTGCTCGACGATTCGCTGCCGTCCGACAAGGACAAGGGCCGCGAGCAGACCTTTGCCGAGCCCGAGGTGGACGACGTGGCCGACCGACCCTGCGGCACCTGCGGCGGCACGCGGCTCAACGCCACCGCCCGGGCCGTGCGCTTTGCGGGCGTGGGCATTGCCGACATCGCCCGCCTGAGCGTGAGCGACGTGCGCCGCTGGGTGCAGAGCCTGCGCGCCCAGGGCGGCCTGACGGCGCGCGAGGCCGACATTGCGCGCGACCTGCTGCCCGAGATCCAGGGGCGGCTCGAATTCCTCGAAGAAGTGGGCCTGGGCTACCTCACGCTCGACCGTGGCGCGCCCACGCTCAGCGGCGGCGAGGCGCAGCGCATCCGCCTGGCCGCACAGCTTGGCGGCAACCTGCAGGGCGTGTGCTACGTGCTCGACGAGCCCACCATCGGCCTGCATGCGCGCGACAACCAGATCCTGCTGAACGCGCTGCACAAGCTGGGCGACAAGGGCAACACGCTGGTGGTGGTCGAGCACGACGAAGACACCATCCGCCGCGCCGACCACATCATCGACATCGGCCCGAGTGCGGGCAAACGCGGCGGGCGGCTGGTGGCGCAGGGCAGCGTGGCCGACCTGCAGGCGGCCGAAGACTCGCAGACCGGCCGCTACCTGCTGCACGCCATGCGCCACCCGCTGCAGCCGCGTCGAGCGGTGATTGATCCTGAATCGATAGCAAAAGACTCAGCGCAGGCAAGCACAAACAGCATAAATGGCATAAATGGCACCCACAACGCCCAAGAGCCAGAGCCGCTGCGCTGGCTCACGGTGCAGGGCGCGCACCTGCACAACCTGCAGCAGGTCACGGTGCGCGTGCCGCTCAAGCGCCTGGTGGCCGTCACGGGCGTGAGCGGCTCGGGCAAATCGACCCTGGCGCGCGACGTGCTGCTGGCCAACGTGGCCGCCTGGGTGCAGCAGCGCGCCACCAAAGCCGGACGCGACGCGATGGACGCGGGCAAGGCGCCCCCACTCACGGGCTGCACAGGCCTGGCCGGATTCGAGTCCATCGACCGCGTGCTCGAAGTGGACCAAACCCCCATCGGCAAAACCCCACGCAGCTGCCCCGCCACCTACATCGGCTTTTGGGACACCATCCGCAAGCTGTTTGCCCAAACGCTGGAGGCCCAGGCGCGCGGTTACGCGGCCGGGCGCTTTTCCTTCAACACCGGCGAAGGCCGCTGCTCGGTGTGCGAAGGCGCGGGCGTTCGCACCATCGAGATGAGCTTTCTGCCCGACGTGAAAGTGCCCTGCGAGGCCTGCCACGGCGCGCGCTTCAACCCCGAGACGCTGGCCGTGTCCTGGCGCGGCAAGAGCATCGGCGACGTGCTGCGCATGGAGGTGGACGAGGCGGTGGAGTTCTTCGCCAGCATGCCCAGCATTGCGCACCCGCTGCAACTGCTCAAGGACGTGGGCCTGGGCTACCTCACGCTCGGCCAACCCTCGCCCACCCTGAGTGGCGGCGAGGCGCAGCGCATCAAGCTCGTGACCGAGCTGACCAAGGTGCGCGACGAGGTGGGCCGCCGTGGCCAGAAGGCGCCGCACACGCTGTACGTGCTCGACGAGCCCACCGTGGGCCTGCACATGGCCGACGTGGACAAGCTCATCCGCGTGCTGCACCGCCTGGTGGACGGCGGCCACAGCGTGGTGGTGATCGAGCACGACCTCGATGTGATCGCCGAGGCCGACTGGATCATCGACCTGGGCCCCGAAGGCGGGGAGGGCGGCGGCCGCATCGTGGCCGCCGACACGCCCGAAGCCGTGGTGGCCCAGGGCACGCACACGGGCCGGGCGCTCGCGCCAGTGCTCGCGCGGGGCTGAGCCCGCGTGCGCAGGGCAGGTCAGGGCGGGCTGCGCGCATGCGCCGCCGTCCTACGGCCAGGCCCGGTC
>JBKBUN010000131.1:0-9279 GCA_046289925.1 Burkholderiaceae bacterium
CCCCTGTTCTCGCACAGTGGCCACCACCACCTGCCCATCGTCGATGCCCAAGGGGTGGTGGTGGGCATCCTCACGCAGACCGACCTGATGCGCGTGCTGGCCCGCCTGCTGCCGCCCGACCTGGACGCGACGCCCGCAGACTGAGGCTCGCGCGCACAGGTTCGGCGGCCTCGGGGTACAGGTATCCAGTTGTATCGGGGCGCTTGGGCAATCCCGCTCATTGGCTGTGCATTTGCTATAATTTTGATAGCTGCTTGTGCTTGATTTTGATGAACGAAAGGGCGATTTGCCCTTGAAATGCCGCGACGCTGCCGGTGCCGCAGTGCCCGCTATCATCCGCCCCATGCGCACCCGCCTGCCGGGCCTGGACTGGCCGCAACGCTTGGGCACCACGCTGTGGGGCTGGGCCGTGGCGTGGGGGCGCATTCTGTACCTGGGCGCAGTCATGCTGGTGCTGCTGCTGTCACCGTCGAGCTACGGCCGCCCCATGCGTCGCCGCCTGGCCTGGCACCTGGTGGCCATGGCGCTGCCCGGGCTGCCTGGGTTCGCGGTGCTGGTGGCGCTCATCAGCCTGGTGCTCACGCGCATCGTGGTGGTCACGGCCGACAGCTACGGGCTGTCGCGTTACGCACTCGAAATGGTCATCCGCGTGCTGGTGATCGAGCTCATCCCGCTCACGGCGGCGCTGTTCGTGGCCATGCGCAGCACCATTCCGGCGGGCACGCAACTGGCCAGCCTGCGCGCGGCGGGCCATCTGGACGCACTGCGCGCCCGCGGGGCCGACGTGCTGCGGCTCGAACTGTTGCCGCGTGTGGTGGCGGGCCTGTTCGCCAGCTGCCTGCTTGCGGCCGTGAGCGGCCTGGTCGCGCTGGTGCTGGCCTATCTGGGCGTGTACGGCTTCACATTGGCCGGGCTGCCAGGCTACACACGCATGTTCGGCCAGGTGTTCACACCGCCAATCACGCTCGTGCTGGTGGGCAAGACGCTGGCCTTCAGCCTGGCCGTGGCGCTCACGCCCGTGGCCACAGCACTCGATGCGCGCCGTCCTGGGCATCCGGGCTGGGAGTTGGGCGGGCTGGCGCGTATGTTTGCCGTCCTCCTGCTGATTGAGCTGACCTCGCTGGTGGGCCACTACATCTGATGCATGCTGAACACCCCATGTCGCACACCGATCCCCCCCCGTTGGACGCCACCCCGGCCGCAGCGCCCGCCCACGAGGGCGCAGATGCCCTGCTGCGCCCTGTAGCGCACCTTGAACTCAAGGCTGCGGCTTTGCTGCTGCTGGCCCTGCTGCTGTTGGTGGGCGGCGCGCTGTACCTGCTGTATGCGCGTGGTGCGTTCGAGCCCTCGCAGACCCTGGTGCTCACGGCCGACAACTCCGAAGGCGTGGTCGTGGGCATGGACATGACCTTCTCGGGCTTTCCCATTGGCCGCGTACGGCGGGTGGAGCTGGCCGAGGACGGCAACGCCCGCATCGTCGTGGACGTGGCCCGCAAGGACGCACACTGGCTGCGCGAAAGCAGTGTGTTCACCTTGGTGCGCGGCGTGGTGGGCGACACGCGCATCCGTGCCTACAGCGGCATCCTGACCGACCCACCGCTGCCCGCTGGGGCCGTGCGCCCAGTGCTGCGCGGCGACTCGACCGAGGCCGTGCCCCAACTCATGGCCACGGCGCGCGAGCTGCTGGCCAATCTCACGGCCATGACGGCCGAGGATGCGCCGCTGCGCGCCAGCCTGGCGCAGGTGCAGCAGCTGTCGGAACGCCTCAATGGCCCGCAGGGCGCGCTGGGCGTGGCGCTGGGCAACGAGGCCGATGCGCGCAAGGTGGTGGCCACGGTCGAGCGCACGCAGGCGCTGCTGGCGCGGCTGGACGGCCTGGCCGCACGCACCGATGCGCAGGTGTTCGGCCAGGGCGGGCTGGTGCCCGAACTCACGGCCACCGTCACGCAGCTGCAGGGTCTGCTGGCCGACACGCGCGGCAGCCTGCGCAAGCTCGACGCCGTGCTGGTGGAAGCCCAGGCCGTAGGCGCTCAGACCCGCGAGGCCACCGCCGATCTGGGCGCGCTGCGCGCCGAGGTGGAAAGCAACCTGCGCAAGATCGAAACCCTGGTGGACGACATCCAGCGCAAATGGCCGTTTTCCCGCGACAAGGAGCTGCGCCTGCCATGAGCCTTCGACCCATCCTGGCGCAGACGGCCTGTCGCACACGCCGCCCCGGGCACCTTGTGGCAGCGGTGGCCGCTGCACTGCTGCTGGCCGCCTGCGCCAGCACGCCGCCCGAACCCGCATGGCAAGCCCGCGCGAGCGGCGCGGCAGAGCGCGCATTGGCCGCCCAACTGGAAGGCCGCGCAAGGGTGCAGGCACTGGAATGGGCCAAGGCGCGTGCCGAGCTGGCGCGCACCGGTCGCACCGACTGGCTGGCACGGCTGGAGCTGCTGCGCTGCGCAGCCGATGCCGCCGCGCTCGCGCCGCCGGCCTGTGCTGCTTTCGAGCCCTTGCGCGCTGACGCCGCTGCGCCCGAGCGTGCGTATGCCGACTACCTCGCAGGCCAGGCGCTGAGTGCCGCCGATCAAGCCCGACTGCCTGCGGCGCAGCAGGCGCTGGCAGCACTGCCCCCTGGGGCAATGCCCGATGCTGCGCTGGCCGCCATCGAAGACCCGCTCTCGCGCCTGGTGGGCGCTGCCGTGCTGTTGCGCACCGGGCGGGCCACACCCGGCGTCATCACGCAGGCGGTGGACACGGCCAGCGCGCAGGGCTGGGCCCTGCCGCTGCGGGCCTGGCTCGGGGTGCAACTGCAACGGGCCCGCGCCGCGGGAGACGCCGACGCCGCGGCCGCCGTGCAGCGGCGCATTGCCTTGGTGGAACAGGGCTTGGCCGGGCGCTGAGGCCACGGCTGCTGCGCTCTACCCCTCTACTGCAGGCGGGCGGCCAGCTGGCGTTCAATCTGCTCGCGCGTCTGCGCGAACTGCTGGGCGTCCATTTCGCGCGCTTCGTATTTGCGCGCAATCGACAGCAGCAGCACGGTGTTTTCGAGGTAGGCGTCCTGCGCCATCGACGGTGGCATGGCGGTCAGGCGATCGAAGCTCTGCTGGTACAGCGCGCTCCAGTGGAGCAGGCCTTCAAGCGCCTGTCGGCGGGCGTCCTGCTGCCAGGCCACGAAAGCGGCCCAGCCTGTGTCGGACGGCTCGGCACAGCCTGACAGGCCCAGGCAGGCGGTCAAGACCGCACTGGCCAGTGCGGCGCGCCATGCCGTTGGGCGCGGTTGCGGGAATCGAATCGGTGCGTTCACGATCGCCCTCCACAGTGATGACGGTTGCGCTGCACCACATGGTAGGCCCTTGCTACAGTTTTTGACAAGCGCAGCGGCTGTGTGCCAAGTGTTCCGGCCACAGTCGGCCTGTGGCCATGGGGCGGCCGCTCTCCTGGCACTCAGGGCCGGGCGTGGTCTGGCCACCACTGGCGCAGTGCTTCGGGCCGTTGGGGCAGGCCATCGGCCGAGTGCACGACCTCGACCAGATCGCGCAGGAGCATGCAGGCTCTCAAGGCCATCGCGACTGCGGTGGCAAAGCCGCTGAACGCACGGGTGTGGCGCGAGCCTGACGGGCGTGGGCCTTGCACGCAGACATCCTGGACGGCTGGCGCAGGCCCGAATGGTCCGCATCACAAGGCCGCAATGGTCGACCCCAGGAATTGCGCCTAGGCGGTGTTGGGCTGTCTGTCAGACAAGTTGGATGACGCAGCCCCTCACCCGGCCAAGCGCACCCGCGATGAAATCAAGGCGCGACCGCGCTGGCAGTCCCGTTGAACCTAGGAGCCTGTCGGACTTGGGAATCGTCGGCTGCAAATGGGCCTCAGCGGCCCATTTTTCACCGTCTTTTGGCCCCATAGCCCCGCTATGGGGCTGCAAACACGGCGAAAACTGTTCTCGCTGGGGCACATTTTCGCTTTCGACGCCCCAAGCCCGACAGGCTCCTAGAAACCGCAGTTGGATGCGCCCGCCAGTGCCGTGATCGGCGGGCCAGGCAAGGCGAGACGACGCGGCGCACTCCTGTGCGCAAGGAGGCACAACGCCGCATGGCGCGCCGAGCATGGTGCTGGCGGGCGCATAGCGCTTTCACCCAGAAGGCGAGCGTGCCCACAAGGCGCAAGTTCAACGGGCATCAGAACTTTTCAGTGCGAACAAGCGGTCAACTGCGGTTTCTAGGTTGAAATGGGCGACCACCGGTGCATGGTCGCTGGGTTGCGGATTCTTGCGCGGAGCGCGGTCCACGCTGCAGGCCGTCAGACGCTCGCGCAGTGGGGGGCTGACCAGAATATGGTCGATGCGCAGCCCACGGTTTTTCTGGAACCCGAGCATGCGGTAATCCCACCAGGAAAAGCTCTTGTCGGGCTGCTCGAAGCATCGGAAAGCATCGGTCAGGCCCAAGGCCAGCAAGGCCTTGAAGTGCTGGCGCTCTTCGCTCGTGTGGTGAATGGTCTCGCGCAGGCCCTCGGGGTCGTAGGAGTCCCGGTCTTCCGGGGCGACGTTGAAGTCGCCCACCAGCGCCAGCGCGGGGTGCTGCGCCAGTTCGCCACGCAGCCATGCGTGCAGGGCCTCCAGCCAGCGCATCTTGTAGGCGAACTTGTCGGTTCCCGGTGCCTGCCCGTTGACGAAGTAGCCATTGACCACGCGCACCGGCCCTTCGGGCGTTTGGGCGGTGGCGGCAATCACGCGGGCTTGTTCATCGTCAAGCCCCGGAATGTTGCGCACGGTGTCGCGCAGCGGATACCGGCTCAGCAGCGCGACGCCGTTGTAAGTCTTTTGTCCGAAGCACTCGGACTGGTAGCCCAGCGCAGCAAAGGCTTCGTGCGGAAACTTGTCGTCGGTGAGCTTGAGCTCTTGCAGGGCCAGCACATCCACGGCTTGGCTCTGCAACCAGGCCAGCACCTGGGGCAGGCGTACGGAGAGGGAGTTGACGTTCCAGGTCGCGATTTTCATGGGGCAGCGGAGTCGGCAGGGCGGGCGGGTGCCGCCCCGGGTGGGGGGGCGGAGCGTTCGGCTGTGGGCGCGGCGGAGTCACACCCGGCCGGGTAGGGCTGCTGCAGGATGGCCAAGGCTTCCTGCAGCATTTCCACCCAGTTGCGTTCATAGCGGATGCCGGCTTGCAACACCAGGTGCTGCAAGGCGGCCTTGCGGCTGTCGGGGCCGTCAGGGTAGTCCCGCGCTTCAAAGCTGCGGTAGAGGGCCAGCTTGGCTTCGTGAGCCTGCAGGCGCCTGTGCACCTCTTGCGCCAGTCCGTCGGATCCTACGGTGGCGCTCGACCACAGGCGCAGCATGAGCTCGTCGCGCAGGGGCATCGGTGCCGTGGGTTCGGTCATCCAGGTACGCAAGCGTTCCATGCCCGCGGGCAGCAGGCGGTAGGCGCGCTTGCGCCCGCGCGTGGGCTCCTCAGGCAGCGACTCGATGCATCCGGCTTCTTCAAGGCGGGCCAGTTCGCGGTAAATCTGCTGGTGGCTGGCGTGCCAGAAAAAGCCGATGGACTTGTCGAAACGCGCGGCCAGTTCCGAGCCGGAACGCGGGCGTTCGACCAGTTCGGTGAGCAGGGCATGGGGCAGCGACATGGAAGCGAGGTTACACGCTCTGCGGCGTCGGGTTTGTCCGGACGCCATTTTCAATGCAACTGGTTGCATAATCTGCGAAACTTTTTCTGCAACCAGTTGCATTGATGGAGCCCCGCATGGACCACTATCCCCACCTCAACCGCCCGCTGGACCTGGGCTTTACCACGTTGCGCAACCGGGTGCTCATGGGCTCCATGCACGTGGGCCTGGAAGAGGTGCCGAACGGCTTCCAGCGCATGGCTGCTTTTTACGCCGAGCGTGCGCGGGGCGAGGTGGGCCTGATCGTGACCGGCGGCATTGCCCCCAACGAGCGTGCGCGCCCCATGCCCGGCGGCGCCATGCTGACCACGGAGGAGGAGGCCGACCACCATCGCGTGGTCACGCAGGCCGTGCATGCTGAAGGGGGCAAGATCGCGATGCAGATCCTGCACTTTGGCCGCTATGCCTACCACCCGCAGTTGGTGGCCCCCAGCGCGCTGCAGGCGCCCATCAACGTGCACAAGCCCCACGCGCTCACGTCAGATGAGGTGGAGCAGACGATTGGCGACTTCGTGCGATGTGCCGCGCTGGCGCAATACGCGGGTTACGACGGGGTGGAGATCATGGGCAGCGAGGGCTACCTGATCAACGAATTCATTGCCGCGCGCACCAACCACCGCGACGACGAGTGGGGCGGCAGCTATGCCAACCGCATCCGCTTTCCGGTCGAGATCGTGCGGCGTGTGCGTGAGCGCGTCGGTCCCCACTTCATCATCATCTACCGCCTGTCCATGCTTGATCTGGTCGAGGGCGGCTCCACGCTGGAGGAGGTGATCCAGCTCGCCCAGGCCATCGAGGCGGCGGGCGCGACCATCCTGAACACCGGCATCGGCTGGCACGAGGCCCGGGTGCCGACCATCGCCACCTCGGTACCGCGCGGCGCATTTGCCTGGGTTACGCAGCGGCTCAAAGGCCATGTGGGGCTGCCGCTGGTGGCCACCAACCGCATCAACACCCCCGATCTGGCGGAACGACTGTTGGCCGAAGGCGCCTGTGACATGGTGTCCATGGCGCGCCCGTTCCTTGCGGATTCGCAGTTCGTGAAAAAGGCGCGTGAAGGACGGGCCGATGAGATCAATACCTGCATCGGCTGCAACCAGGCCTGTCTGGACCACACCTTCGGCGGCAAGATCACCTCGTGCCTGGTCAACCCACGGGCCTGCCACGAGACCGAATTGCGCATCGAGCCCGCAAGCGTTTCCCGTCGCATTGCGGTGGTGGGCGCGGGGCCTGCAGGGCTGGCGTTTGCCACCACGGCGGCCGAGCGCGGGCACCAGGTCACCTTGTTCGAGGCCGCTTCCGAGATTGGTGGGCAGTTCAATATCGCCAAGAAGGTGCCGGGCAAAGAGGAGTTTCACGAGACACTGCGCTATTTCGCGCGCCAGATTGCGCTGCGTGGCGTGAACCTGCGCCTCAACACGCGTGTGTCCGCCGCCGATCTGCAGGCGGGGGGCTTCGACGATGTCGTGCTGGCCACGGGCGTGCTGCCGCGCACCCCGGCGATCGATGGTATCGACCACCCCAAGGTGCTGGGCTACCTGGATGTATTGCGCGACGAAAAGCCGGTGGGCGCGAGCGTGGCGGTGGTGGGGGCGGGTGGCATCGGCTTTGATGTGAGCGAATACCTGGTGCACCACGGCCACACCGTGACAGATGCGGCCCAGGTAGACCGCGAGGCCTTCTATGCCGAATGGGGGGTGGATACCTCGTACGCCCGCGCTGGGGGACTAAAGGAGCCCAAGGTGCCGGCGCCGGCGCGGCGCGTGCACCTGCTGCAGCGCAAGACCAGCAAGGTGGGCGATGGTCTGGGCAAGACCACTGGCTGGATCCACCGCGCCTCGCTCAAGGCCCGTGCAGTGGCCATGACATCGGGGGTGCAGTACCAGCGTGTGGACGATGAGGGCTTGCACATCACGGTGGATGGTCAGCCTCAGACCCTGCCCGTGGACCATGTGGTGATCTGCGCTGGCCAGGAGCCGCAGCGCGAGTTGCTGCCCGCACTGTTGGCAGCCGGTATGCGTGTACACCTGATCGGCGGGGCGGATGTGGCGGCCGAACTGGACGCCAAGCGCGCCATCAAGCAGGGGACGGAGCTGGCTGCGCGCATTGAAGCCGCTGCGCCGTTCCAGCCTGCGGCAGCACAGCCTGCCGCCGCAGCGGTGAGCAAGCCGACGCTGTCCACCGCCTCGACGGTGAAGGAACTGCTGGCCGATGAGGCGGCCAAGGCGATCCTCGAGCGCTACCTGCCGGGCTTCTCGGCCCACCCGCAACTTGCCATGGCCAAGGGAATGCCGCTGACCACCGTGGCGCAGTTCTCGCAGGGGCTGATCACGGCCGAGTTGCTGCAGAAGATCGACGCTGCGCTGCAGGCTACAGCCTGAAGCACGCCAACGCAGAGCCCAAGGAATGCCATGAAGCTGCCCTCGACTGTTCCCGCCGCTGTGGCCCAGAGCCTGGCGCATTGGCACGATATGGTTGCGCGCAAAGACCTGAGCGATATTGCGCGCATCGTGCACCCCGAGGCCACGTTCCGCTCGCCCATGGCGGTGCACCCGTACCGCCCGGCCGCGGCGCTGGTTTTGGCGCTGCAGACGGTAGTGACCATCTTCGAGGACTTCGAGTACCACCGGCAGTTCGCAAGCGACGATGGTCTGGACGTGGTGCTGGAGTTCAGTGCGCGCGTGGGCGACAAGCAGCTCAAAGGCATCGACATGGTCCGCTTCGATGCCGAAGGCCGGATCGTCGAGTTCGAGGTGATGATCCGCCCGCTCAACGCACTCCAGGCTCTGGGGGCCGAGATGGGCTTACGCCTGGGGCACAAGATGCCCGACTACAAAGCCAAGGCCTGAGTGGCCCGCACGCTTACGGGGCGCTGCGGCGCTCGTAGCGCACAAAGCTGAAGCGCAGGCCCGTGGTGCTGGTGTGGTCAGAGCGCGCGGCCTCGCGCCACTCTGGCCCGAGGGTGGGGGCAAACGCGTCGCCGTCAAAGTTGGCCGCGATTTCCGTGACTTCCAGCACATCGGCCTTTGGCAAGGCTTCGGCGTAGATCTGCGCGCCACCGATCACCCAGATCACCGGTGCGTCGCCGGCAAGCTGCAGCGCTTGTGCCAAGCTGCCGGCGCGCTGTGCGCCTTCGGCGTGCCAATCGGTCTTTCGGGTCACCACGATGTTGGTGCGCCCGGGCAGCGGCCGAAAACGCGGTGGCAGTGAGTCCCAGGTCTTGCGTCCCATGACCACCGGGCAGCCTTGTGTCAGCGCTTTGAAGTGCGCCATGTCTTCGGGCAGGTGCCAGGGCAGCTGGTTGTTGCGGCCGATCACGCCATTGGCGGCGCGGGCGTAGATCAGGTGCAGTGCCATGGCACGTTCAGATGTGCAGAAAAGCCAGCAGGCCCACGCCCAGGCCGACGGCCGCGACGCCGTACATGCCGAATTCGAGCCACTTCTTGCGTGTCAGCACCGCGATGGCGGCCAGCGCTATGGCCACCTGCAGGGCGGTGGTGGCCTGTGCGCGCACCTCGCCGGGCTCGAAGCGGCCTTGCAGGCGCAGACGGCGGTACTCGTCGCCCTTGTCCACCGCGGTGGCGGGCGGCGGTACCGGCGCTGCCGCGAGCCGCTGCTCGACGCGGGCGATGAGATCCT
>JBKBUN010000132.1:0-4507 GCA_046289925.1 Burkholderiaceae bacterium
AAGGTGCAGCTCATCAGCCCCTTCGTCGGCCGCATCTACGACTGGTACAAGAAGCAGGCCGGCGCTGCCTGGGACGAGGCCGCGAACGCCGGCGACAACGATCCCGGTGTGAAGTCGGTGGCGCGCATCTACGCCTACTACAAGGACCATGGCATTGCGACCGAGGTCATGGGGGCCAGCTTCCGCAACGTGGGCCAGATCATTGCGCTGGCCGGCTGCGACCTGCTGACCATCAGCCCCGATCTGTTGGCGCAACTGCAGGCCAGCGAGGCCCCGGTCGCACGCAAGCTGACGCCGCCGTCTCAGGTCGGCGTGGCCGAGGCCCCGCTGAGCGAGGCGGCCTTCCGCTACGCGCTGAACGAGGACGCCATGGCCACCGAAAAGCTGGCTGAAGGCATCCGCGCGTTCGCCGTGGACGCCGGCAAGCTCGACGCCATGATCCAGGCGCTGCAGGCCTGATCCGCCTTTCGCCCCTCACCCCCTCGGAGCCCTGATTGATGTCTCACCCGCGTTGTGACCAGACCGTGGCGTGGCAAGCCCTGGCCGGCCACCTGCAAGCCCATGGCCGCGAACTCGATCTGCGGTCGCTGTTTGCCGACGACCCGGACCGCGTGCGGCGGCTCACGATCGCAGCGCCCGAGATGGTGGCCGACCTGTCGCGCGCGCATTGGGATGTGGCCACGCGGGAGCACCTGCTGGGCCTGGCGCGCGAGTGTGGCATCGAGGCCCGCCGCGACGCCATGCTGGCCGGCGAGCCCATCAACGGCACCGAGGGCCGGGCCGTGCTGCACACGGCGCTGCGCGCGCCCAAGGGGCAGGGCCCGCACAGCGAGCTGGTGCACGATGTGCTCGACCGCATGCTGGCCTATGTGGACGCGGTACGCGCCGAGGGGCGTTTCACGGACGTGGTGAACATCGGCATCGGCGGCTCGGACCTGGGCCCGCAGATGGCGGTGCCGGCGCTGGAAGCCTTCGCCGATCCGGCCCTGCGCTACCACTTCGTCAGCAACGTCGATGGGCAGGACCTGGCTTCGGTGCTGCCCAAGCTGAAGCCCGAGACGACGCTGTTCATCATCGCCTCCAAGACCTTCACCACGCAGGAAACCATGGCCAACGCCCAGGCGGCGCGCCAGTGGTTCGTGGATGCGGGCGGCACCGACATCGCCACCCACTTCGTGGCCACGACGACCAATGTGGCGGCCGCGGCGCAGTTCGGGGTGACCACCACCTTTGGCTTCTGGGACTGGGTGGGCGGCCGTTACTCGATGTGGTCGGCCATCGGCCTGCCGGTGGCGCTGGCGCTGGGCAGCACGCATTTCCGGGCTTTCCTGGCCGGCGCGCACGCCATGGACCAGCACTTCGCCACCGCGCCGCTGGCGGCCAACCTGCCGATCCAGCTGGGGCTGCTCGATGTCTGGTACCGCAACTTCAAGGGCTACACCAGCCGCTGCATTTCGCCGTACCACAACGGCCTGCGCCGCCTGCCGGCCTACCTGCAGCAGCTGGTGATGGAGAGCAACGGCAAGTGCGTGGATGCCGACGGCCATCCCGTGCCCTACGCCACCAGCGAAGTGGTCTGGGGTGAGCCGGGCACCAACGGGCAGCACGCCTTCTACCAGATGCTGCACCAGGGCACGGACGTGATCCCGGTGGAGTTCATCCTGGTCAAGCGCCCGAGCTTCCGTCAGCCCGCGGCCATGTCGCCGGCGCTGCGTGACCTGTTCGCCGAGCAGCACCGCATGCTGCTGGCCAATGGGCTCGCCCAGGCCCAGGCGCTGATGTGGGGCAAGACCACGGCCGAGGCCGCGGGTGAGCAGGCGCCCACGGCGTCGAAGGACCTGGCGCCCGAGGTGATCGCGCGCCACCGTACCTTCCCGGGCAATCGCCCCAGCCTGACGCTGCTGCTGGACGAGGTGACGCCGCGTTCGCTGGGCGCGCTGATCGCGCTGCACGAGCACCGCACCTTCGTGAGCGGGGCGCTGTGGGGCATCAACTCCTTCGACCAGTGGGGGGTGGAGCTGGGCAAGGCGATGTGCAAGGAACTGCTGCCCCGCCTGAGCAGCGGCGATGTCAGCGGCCTGGATGCCGCCACCGCCGCGATGATCCGACAACTGCGCGCCTGAACCGACCCCCGATGACCTTGATGCAAGCTGGCGCTGTGGCGCCTCTGCCGCCGCCCGACGCGGTGGTGTTCGATTTTGGCGGGGTGCTGTTCAACTGGCAGCCGGTGGTGCTGCTGCAGCAGGTGATGCCCGATCACGCCCGCAACGCCGAGGAAGCCCTGGCGCTGGCGCACACCGTGTTCCAGTCCTTCATGCCCGATGGGGACTGGGCCGCCTTCGACCGGGGCACGGCCGAGTGGGACGAGGTGCGGGGGCTCATCGCCCGGCGCACCGGCCTGCCCGAGGCGGATCTGGACCGGCTGATGCACGCCATCCCGCCGCACCTGGCGCCGCTGGCCGACACGGTGGCGTGGCTGGAGCGACTGGCCGCGGCCGGCACGCGACTGCACTTCCTGTCGAACATGCCGGCACCTTATGCGGCCTTTTTGCAGCGCGAGCACGCCTTTCTGAAGCACTTCCACTCTGGCGTGTTCTCGTGCGACGTCAAGCAGATCAAGCCCAACGCAGACATCTTTCACACGGCCATCGAGGCGTTCGGCGTGGCGCCATCGCGCACGGTGTTCATCGATGACAACGTGCACAACATTCGCACGGCCCTGGAACTGGGCTGGCGCGCGGTGCGATTCGAGCACGCCGCGCAGGCCGAAGCCGATCTGAAGGCCCGCAGCTGGCTGTGAGGGTGGGGCACCTCTGTCCGCGGCCCCTCTTGCCTGGCCCGGACGTGACAACGGCGCCCAGGTTGCCCTGAGGCGCCGTTTCTGTTGGAGGGCGGGCGCGAAGGCCTCAGGCCTCGACGACCTCGGCCAGCGCCTTGCGCATCTTCTTCATGGCCGCCACCTCGATCTGGCGGATGCGCTCGGCGCTCACGCCGTAGTCGGCGGCCAGTTCGTGCAGCGTCATGCCGCCCGAACCGTCGTCATTGACCTTGAGCCAGCGCTCTTCCACGATGCGGCGGCTGCGGTCGTCCAGCGAGGCCAGTGCGTGCGTGATGCCGTCGGAAGCCAGCCAGTCGCGGCGGGCGGATTCCAGCACGCGGGTCGGCTCGTGGGCGTCGTCGGCCAGGTAGGCCAGCGGGGCCACGGGCGCGTCGCCATCGTCGTCGGTCGGGGCTTCGAGGGCCACGTCGCCGCCCGCCATGCGTGTTTCCATCTCGATGACGTCTTCCGGACGCACGTCGAGTTCGGCGGCCACACGGTGGATGTCGGCCTCGGACAGGCTGGCGCGGCCCATGTGCGCGGTGGGGTCTTCGGAGGCCTCACCCTTGAACTGGTGCTTCAGCGAACGCAGGTTGAAGAACAGCTTGCGCTGGGCCTTGGTGGTGGCCACCTTGACCATGCGCCAGTTCTTCAGGATGTACTCGTGGATCTCGGCCTTGATCCAGTGCATGGCATAGGACACCAGCCGCACGCCCTGATCGGGGTCGAAGCGCTTGACGGCCTTCATCAGGCCCACATTGCCTTCCTGGATCAGGTCGCCCTGGGGCAGGCCGTAGCCGAGGTACTGGCGCGAAATGGACACGACCAGGCGCAGGTGCGAGAGCACCAGCTTCGAGGCGGCCTGCAGGTCGGCATGGTCACGCAGGCGCCGGGCCAACGCCTGCTCTTCCTCGGCCTCCAGCATGGGGATGCTCTGGACCGAGCGGATGTACGCGTCCAGATTGCCCAGCGAGGGCACCACACTCCAGGGGTCACGGGTGGCAAGGGCGGTGGTCATGGTCATCGATGGTTCCTTTCGGCTCCTTCTCGGATCGATATTAGCACTCTGCGTAAGAGAGTGCTAAGCACGGAAAGTTCCCCCTCCGTTCTGTGCTTTTTCAGGCAAGTGCTGTCGATCGCCGTTCATTCCAGAACTTTCGTCCCTTCATTCTTGAACTTTGGGGCGGATCCCCCCCCCGAGAAGCACGTCTCCGCCCTACGACGTGCCGGAAGCGGTCGATCACCACCTGGCCGTAGCCGCCGCTCCGGCCGGAGCTAATCCTGCGTGCTCTCGTCTGCGTTCTCGTCATAGCTTCTGTACTGAGGACCGAAGGTTTCGCGGTATGGCTGGCACTTGTCGCTGCAGTACCGGCATTGTGGGCAGACCAACTTTGTGCATGCCTCGCATCGCTTGTGTATGCCCAAGATAAGTGGTGAGTAACCGCACGGATCTTTGCCTTCCATTTTCCCGCCACAGTACGCGAGGATGGTTTCAAAAGCTGAATTTGGTTTCTCTCTCGCTTGCAGAATGCCGCCCAAGCTCATGCGGAACGTCTGGAATCGCTCTAGCGAGGTCTTTTCTTTGTTGTTCCACAATACCTGGAGGCTTCGGCAAAGGGTGCCTATGGTGTTTAGTGGATCTTCTATGCCGAGTGGTCGTAGATCTGTTTTTGTTGTTCTGTTTTGCTG
>JBKBUN010000132.1:4517-7921 GCA_046289925.1 Burkholderiaceae bacterium
CTGTTGATATAGGATCGATCTGTATGCTGATGGCGCATAGTTTTCCGTAGAGGGGGTGTGTATGTTATTCAGGAAGTCGGAAAGTATTGTGAGAAATAGCTCTGCCAATCTCGGGCGTCGGTTATCGTGCAGCTTTTGAAGGTTTGCGATGAAACCGCAATGCCAGGGGGTGAGTTTTCTTATCAGCCAGTCTGGCAGCGGAAGGCCGGCGGCAATGTGTTGTGCGAGAGGGAATCGGTTGGGTGATCCGTCGTAAAGCAACTCCGAGTGTAAATTTTCTGGCTGCTTTCCTCCCTTTAGTCGTGCGCATTCTTCGGTGAATGATTTGAACCATTCGTCAGGGTAATCGAAATACCATGGCTGGATGGGTGAGGGGTTACGTGTTCCCGTTAACTCCAAGGTTCCGTTTTTGAAGCTCGTGCAGATTTGAGCTATCTTCTCCTTGCTCGTTTCGCCAAGATAGGTGAATTCACGATGATGCGGGTCACAGGGATCTCGCTTGGTTAGTTCGCGCAAGCTCAGGAAGGGAGATGCAACCCCCGCAATGACCACATCCCTTGCTGAGCGGTCTTGCTTGAATCTAGGGACAATATGTTCTAAGTGAAACGCCCGGGCACTGTTGGGTAAACGTGCGTTCTTCACGTCGACTGGCTTATTTCCGTCAATCAGCAGATCGAAAGTTTTCCAGGATGAAGACACTCCCGTTAACTGATGGGAGGCTATGTCCTCAACTTCGTGGCCAAGGTTTTCGTAGAACCAACTCGCGATCCGCTCTGCTGCCCGAGCTGACAGCATGCGGGCGCAGTCCTCTGCTGAGGCCGCGCGCATGGGGAGCCACTTCTCTGCGAGATCCTGATCGGTTTTGTTGAGCGCGCCACAAACATCAGGTGCAGACCAAAGGCCACTGCTTGTGGGACGGAACGAGAAGAGTTCGGATAGACTCCAAATATGGCTTGAGTACTGCTTTCTAAGGATGTTTTTCTGAATTCTTCTGGGTGCCAGTTCGAATAGCGGGCTTCTGCTATCGAGCGATCTCCAGTGTGCCTCCCAAAACAAGTGGATGAGCTCGCGGAAAATCGGTGGTTCAGTGATGGATTTTGCTGTGCTTAGCGCATCAATTGCATGATCTAAGAAGAGTTTTAGTGAGTTGCTTGTCAGTGCTTCGAGAATCTCTATTTTTAGTCTCAACGAAGCAGCTGAGAGAGAATCCTTGAGGGTGTTGAGGTAATTCGCATTCTGCTCCCTCTTTGCCAGCGTGGCGACAACTTCTCTTCGGAGTTCTTTGCTGATATTCAAGGTCTCGGATGATAGAACCTTGATTTTTTGCTCTAATGTTAGATTCGTGTATCTGACATCGTGCCAAAAGCGCTCTTTCCACCATGCTGGTGCCAGGTGGAGAATAGCGGCGCTCAGCTCCGTCCGGTGGCGGGCGCGCCAGAATTCTGAAATCAGGGCTTCGCCACTGTGGGCGACTGTTGCCTCTTGTAGCGCAGCTATCACATCGTCCAATATTTGTTCGATGTGGGTCAATTCCGAAAAGATCTTTAGTCTAGTTGTCAGGTCGAGCGAGCGCAGCAGCATCAACTCTTCTTGGTTCGGCGATATGCCTGCTTTCAGTTTGGCCAAGAGAGATACGCGAGCTTGCCTTTCTTGTTCGCGGCGCAGCGTCTCTTGCTTGGCTCGCTTTGCGGCAAGGCGGTCCATCTCCTCTATCCGGATTCGTTCTCTCTCAATGTCAGCGGACGAGCGGAGGCTCTGGCGCTCGATCCAGGTGAACGTGCATGTGGAAAAGTGGGCATCACATCGCCCGTTCGGATATGTCCTGGTGATTCGCCCCTCGCCTAGCTCGGGTCTTGCCACATGCTGGACGAGCGTGCCAGTCTCGTCTTGGGCTTCGGAAGATTCGCACGCGTTGCCAGTTTGTTCGGGCATGGATGCGGTCCTTTTCGGCGGATGTCTGACTTTATTGCGCGGCAGCGCTGTCGCCACGAGACAACCGGCCTCGGCTCCTCAGCGCTTCGTACAACTCCGCCGGGCCGAGTAGGATGTGCTTGAGCCCCTGACGCACCTTCTCCGAATCAAGGGCCTGTTTGCTCATCGTGCCGTGGGCCTCGAAGGCGTCGATGATGGCGTTCATCAGTTCACTGGTCAGGTCGGGTGAGTTCGAGAACTGCTCCTTGCTGTTGTTCATCGCCTGCTGCACCAGCAGGTCCGATTCCAGCAACTTGCCCTTGAGGACGTTGTTCACGTAGATCAGCTTGTCGTCGTCCGTGAGCTCGCCGTCGAACAGGTCGTTCACTTTCTGCACGATCTCCGACAGCTTGATCTTTTCCTTGTCCTGCGTCTGCCCGGTACCCGGCGCCGTCATGGGGGCCAGTGTGTACTCGCCCTCGTTCTCGCCCAACGTAAGGGGCTGAGCACCCTGCTTCTTCAGCTTGTGGTGGGTGAGGGTAACCTTCGAGAGGTCGACGCCCTCGCGCTCCCTGCCGAAGTCGAGCAGGGGCAACAGGCGCTTGAAGAAGATCGCCCGCTTCTCGACGGCCGTGTTGCCGTAGTCGAACATCTGCGACAGGAAGGCGTACACCCGCAGGAAGGTGCCCAGGTCCCGCTTGAACAGCGTCAGTGCGTCCAGCTCGTCCTTGGCGGCTTGTCCGTCGGACCCCAGCTCGCCGCCAGGCCGATTTTCTGACGCGGCCTTGAACACCTCACGGGCCGCCTTGAAGCGCTTGAGCAACCGGTCTGCGACGGGCTCGATGGCAGCCACCAGTTGCGCTTGCGTGGCCTTGGGGTTCAGTTCGACCTGCACCACGCGCTCCACCTCGAAGTCGTCGTAGTGGCCAGCGGCGTCCAGCTTGGCACGCAGGTCGAAGATCAGGTTCGGGTCTGTCACGCCCGCCAGCTCGGCCGTCTCGTAATAGGTCTGGAACGCCGCCAGAATCTCCTGCGGGTCGTTGACGAAGTCCAGGATGTAGGTCGTGTCCTTCAGCCCGTGCGGGCCGCTGTAAGCCCGGTTCAGGCGCGACAAGGTCTGCACCGCCTGGATGCCCGCCAGCTTCTTGTCGACATACATGCCGCACAGCAGGGGCTGGTCGAAGCCGGTCTGGAATTTGTTGGCCACCAGCAGGATCTGGAACTCGTCCGTAGCAAAGGCGTCACGGATGTCTCGGCCCTTCAAGCCCGGGTTGAGCTGGGCGCTGTTTTCGGTCACGGGCTCAGGCAGCGAGTTCGGGTCGTTCACCTCGCCGGAATACGCCACCAGCATCCCCAGGGGGTAGCCCTGTGCCTTGATGTAGGCGTCCACCGCCTCGACGAGCGGGCCGACCACCGCACCGTCGGCGTTGCCCGCCACCGGCGCGCCGGCGAAGCCCGCCACCTGCACGACGTGAACCCGATGGGTCGCCGAC
>JBKBUN010000132.1:7931-9132 GCA_046289925.1 Burkholderiaceae bacterium
CGCGGCTGCCCACCACCACCATGGCCTTGGCGTGGCCCTTGAGCAGCGGCTGCACGTTCTCCAGGAAGTGCTCCACCACCGCCTGTACCTTCTGGGCGATGTTGTAGGGGTGCAGGCGCACCCAGCGCATCAGCCCCTTGAGGGCTTCACTGCGTTCCACCTCCTTGTCGTCCCACTCCCTGCCGTTGTGGGCCAGCCTGAAGGCCAGCTTGTACGAGGTGTAGTTCTTCAACACGTCGAGGATGAAACCCTCTTCGATGGCCTGGCGCATCGAATAGACGTGGAAGGGCGCGGGCAGGTTGTCCGGCCCAGCGGGCAGATCCGGGTTGGGCCGACGGCCGAACAGCTCCAGGGTCTTGGCCTTGGGCGTGGCGGTGAAGGCCACGTAGGTCACGGCAGATGCCTTGCCCGCCATGCCGGCCCTGGCGCTCATCTGCGCGGCCAGCAAGTCTTCCGTGGACACCTCGCCGCCGTCGGCCAGGTCCTGCAGCTCTTGCGCGCTCAGCACCTGTTTGAGCTTGCCTGCGGCCTCACCGGTCTGCGAGCTGTGCGCCTCGTCGGCGATCACGGCAAAGCGCTTGCCTTGCGTGGCGGCCAGCTCCTGCACGGCCTTCAGTGCGAACGGGAAGGTCTGGATGGTGCACACCACGATCTTCTTGCCGCCTGACAGGGCCTGGGCCAGCTCGCCGCTCTTGCTCTGGCTTTCGCCCTTGATGGTAGCAACCACGCCCGCCGTGCGCTCGAAGTCGAAGATGGCTTCCTGCAACTGGGTGTCGAGCACGGTGCGGTCGCTCACCACAAGCACGGTGCTGAACAGCTTCTGGTTGTTTGCGTCGTGCAGGTCGGCCAGGAAGTGCGCCGTCCACGCAATCGAGTTGGTCTTGCCACTGCCCGCGCTGTGCTGGATCAGGTACTTCTGGCCCACGCCTTCGGCCAGCACGGCCTGCACCAGCTTGCGGGTGGCGTCGAGCTGGTGATAGCGGGGAAAGAGGTAGCCCACCGGGCGCTTCTTGTCGTCCTTCTTTGTCACCAGGTAACGGGCGATGATCTCCAGCCAGCTGTCGCGCTGCCACACCTGCTCCCACAGATAGTGAGTGCGGTGGCCTTGGCCGTTGGGTGGGTTGCCCGCTGCGCCGTGGTCGCCCATGTTGAACGGCAGGAAGTGCGTCGCCGGGCCTTGCAGCCTGGTGGTCATCATCAC
>JBKBUN010000133.1:0-9064 GCA_046289925.1 Burkholderiaceae bacterium
GGGCCAAAAGACGGTGAAAAATGGACCGCTGCGGCCCATTTGCAGCCGACGATTCTCAAGTCCGACAGGCTCCTAGGGCCGGATTTTGTTTGAAGCAAGGCAGGGGGAGGGCGCATGCGCGCTGATGTGTGTCTGGTGGAAAAAGGCCATGCGGCCACGCGCTCGCAGGCGCAGCGGCTGATCGCCTCGGGCGTCGAATGGCGGGCAACGCCGCGCGCGCCCTGGGTGCGCGTGGCCAAGAACTCCGACGACATCCCCGCTGCGGCCGAAATCCGCCTGCTTGACGATGCCGAGGCCCGCTACCTCTCGCGCGGCGGCCTCAAGCTCGAAGGTGCCTTGCAGGCCACCGGCCTGCAGGTAGCGGGCTGGCGCTGCCTGGACGTGGGCCAAAGCACGGGCGGCTTCACCGATTGCCTGCTGCAGCAGGGTGCGGCGCAGGTGATCGGCGTAGACGTGGGCCAGGGCCAGTTGCACGAACGCTTGCGCGCCGATCCGCGCGTGGTCTGCCTCGAAGGGATCAACGCCCGCGGACTCACGCCCGAAGCCCTGCGCGAAGCCTGCGACGCCGCGCTGTGCGAGGTGGTCGAGCAGGACCAGGAGGACAACGACACCCAGCCCGTGGCCCCCTACGCCTGGATGCGCAACGGCGGCCTGGTGGCCGATGACTACGACGACAGCGACGACGCCAAAGAGCACGAGATCGAGGCCTTCAAGGCCGAGCGTGCCGCCAAGGCCCGTGCCCGGGCCGAGGGTCGCGTGCCCACGGTGCGCAAGCGCCGCACGGGCACCGAGCACATCGACATCACGCCGCAGTTCGACTTGGTAACGGGCGACCTGTCGTTCATCTCGCTGACGCTGGTGCTGCCGGCCTTGGTGCCGCTGATGGCGCCGCAGGGGCGGTTGCTCATGCTGGTCAAGCCGCAGTTCGAACTGCAGCCCGGCCAGGTGGGCAAGGGCGGCATCGTGCGCGACGACACGCTCTATCCAGTGGTCGAGCAGCGCATCCGCGACGCTTGCGTGCAGGCCGGGCTGGTGGTCGAGCGCTATTTCGACAGCCCCATCCGCGGTGGCGACGGCAACCGCGAATTCTTTGTAGAGGCAAGGAGGGCCGCATGACGGCAACCCCCATCACAGCCACCGCGTTGCCGGTGAGCCTTGAGTTTTTTCCCCCCAAGACGCCTGAGGGCGCGGCCAAGCTGCGCACGGTGCGCCAGCAGCTTTACGCGCTCAAGCCCGAGTTTTGCTCGGTCACCTATGGCGCGGGCGGATCCACCCAGCAGGGCACCTTCGACACGGTGCAGGAGATCTTGTCCGAAGGCGTGGACGCGGCCTCGCACTTCTCGTGCATTGGCGCCACGCGTGCCAGCGTGCGAGAGCAGCTCGCCACGCTCAAGGCCATGGGTGTCAAGCGCCTGGTGGCACTGCGCGGCGACCTGCCCAGCGGCTACGGCATAGGGGGCGAATTCCAGTACGCGAGCGATCTGGTGGCCTTCATCCGGGCCGAAACCGGACGCGACTTCCACATCGAAGTGGCCGCCTATCCCGAAGTGCACCCCCAGGCCCGCTCGCCCGAAGCCGACCTGCAGGCCTATGCGGCCAAGGTGCGCGCTGGGGCCGATTCGGCGATCACGCAGTACTTCTACAACAGCGACGCGTACTTCCGTTTTGTGGACGACGCCCACCGACTCGGAGCCGACGTGCCCGTGGTGCCGGGCATCATGCCCATCACCAGTTCTGCGCAGCTGCTGCGCTTTTCCGACGCCTGCGGCGCCGAGATTCCGCGCTGGATTCGCCTGCGCCTGCAGGCCTACGGGGACGACACGGCCTCGATCAAGGCTTTTGGCCTCGACGTGGTGACCGACCTGTGCGACCAGTTGCGCAATGCGGGCGTGCCGGCGCTGCACTTCTACAGCATGAACCAGAGCAGTGCGACGCTCGAAATTTGCGAGCGCCTGGGGCTGGTGCGCGCCTGAGCGGCCAGGCGCGTGCAGGCCCTGTGCGGGCCCGACAGGCGCGCGACCGCACGCACCGCGCAGTGCGCCGTGCGGCCCGTTCCTTGGGCTACCATTTCGGCCCGTGCGGCGCCAGCGCGACCGCGGCCTCGACATGACAGCTCTGCCATCCAGCGCCCTGCGCACCGCCAGCCAGCGCAACACGCCGTCCGGCGTGGTGGTCCAGTTGCGCCGTGAGTACCAGCAGCCCACGCGCGAGCAGCAGGCCCGGCAGGCCGCACAATGTGCCGGATCGCGCCGCATTCTGGCCGCCCACAAGGCATGCACCGACCTGATGCTGGGTGGGCGCGCCGACCTGTGGCGCTTTGAGGACAAGGTTGGCGCGCGCCGCATGCTTTGAGCCGCCGCGGCATGGGCGGCCTGCTGGACACTGGCGCGCGGTGGCGGTCGGTTGGTTCGCGTGGGGGCTGGCCTGCTGGACGGTGCCTGCCGGGGCGTACGAGCCAGCCGCAGCGCTCGCGGTACTGGCCAGTGCCGAGGCCGATGCCCTGCCGCCCATCCCACCGCCGCCGCAGCGGGGGGCCACCCCGGCCGCGACCCCGGCACCTACGCCCGTATCGGCACCGGCACCCGGGCCGTCTTCGGAGCTGCCGCGGGCGGAGTCCTCTGGCCAGGCGGTGCCCACCGCAGATTCCCCGGCCGATGCGCCCTCTCCGGCGGGGCTGCCGTCTGCAGAGGCCGGCACGCCCGCATTGCCCACGGTGGCGGTGGACACCGCAGCCATCGACGTCACGCCGCTGGAACAGGGCCTGGCCTCCTGGTACGGACCAGGCTTGCACCGCCGGCGCACGGCCAGCGGCGAGTTGTTTGACATGCACGGGTTCACTGCGGCCCATCGGACTTTGCCTTTTGGCACGCAACTGTGCGTGCGCAGCCTGGTCAACGGCCGGGCCGTGGTCGTGCGCATCAACGACCGTGGCCCCCATCTGCGCGATCGCGTGATCGACCTGAGCCAAGCCGCCGCCCGCGAACTGGGCCTGATGGGCCTGGGCATCAAGCCCGTGGCTTTCTGGCGCATGGAAGAAGGCGATGCGTGCGAAGACCAAGCGCCCGAGGCGCTCGCACCAGCGCCCGACACCACGGCCCCCGCGGCACCGCAGGTTCGGCGAGCGGCACCGCCTGCGCAGCGCCGACCTGCGCCCGTCAAACGCTAATGTGCGCTCGCACCCAAGGAGGCGATCCGCACGCGCTGCGGACGCCCTGCGCCGTCAGGCGTCAGCCGCCGGTGTCGAGCGACCAGGCTGCGTTGCGGTCTTGGCCCAGCAGTTCCACCATCTGCGGCAGCGCCGCCTGCAGCGCGGGTTGGAGGGTGTAGGGCGGGTTGATGAGAAACATGCCGCTGGCCGCCAGACCCGGGCGGCGCGTGCTGCCGTCGGCCGCGCGTACGGCTTGGCCCGACTTCACGGTCAGCGTGGCATGCAGCCAGCTTTTGCCTGCGCGTGTCGCCAGGGTGCGCAGCCGTCGGGGCAGGTCGTGGGCTTCGGGGCGCGGAATGATCGGATACCAGATGGCATAGGTTCCGGTGGCAAAGCGCTTGAGCGCATCCTCCACCAGACCCAGCACCTTGCCGTAGTCGCTCTTGATTTCATAGCTAGGATCGCAGAGCAGAAAAGCACGGCGGGACGGTGGGGGTAGAAACTTTCGCACCCCCTCGAAACCGTCTTCGTGCAGCACAGCGATCTGTCGGCCGGCCTCCAACTGGGCCACGTTGCCTGCCAGTGCACGCAGGTCGGTCGGGTGCAGTTCGAACAGCTTGAGACGGTCCTGCGGGCGCAGCAAGCCGTGCAGCAGAAACGGAGAGCCCGGGTACACGCGCAGTGACGTGCCCTGGTTGAAGTTGCGCACGCGCTCCAGGTACTGCTGCAGCGCCGGGCTCAGCCCGTCGGCTGGGGCCTGCGCCAAGCGCAGCACGCCTTCGGAGGCTTCGCCGCTGGTGCTGGCGTAGTCGCCGTCGAGCCGGTAGAGCCCCGCCCCCGCATGGGTGTCGAGCACCGCCAGGGCCGTGTCTTTCTCAGTCAGGTGTTGCAGAGCGGCGATCACAGTGGTGTGCTTGAGCACGTCCGCATGGTTCCCGGCGTGGAAGGCGTGGCGATAACTGAACATGGGTCAATGGTAACGGGCGGGAGGCGCGCTACAGTCCGGGGTCTTGCCGCCCGCTGGGCGCGGGCGTTGATGCTTTTGCCCGACAGCCCGCCATGTGCTGCGGTTATGCTGCGCCAGTGGGTGCGTCATGATCGGCACCGCCGCCGTGGCGGTGGCACCATAGGGCCTGCGCCCCGAAGGGCTGATTTGTCTTGCACGCTATCACCATGAACAACCTGTCGAGCCCGAGTCCAGCACGTGGCGTGAGCCACGTGGACGCTCTGCCCGTGGGTGCGCGCCTGGCCGAGTTCGAGATCCGCGCGCTGCTGGGGGTGGGCGGGTTCGGCATGGTGTACGAGGCCTTCGATCACTCGCTACACCGTGCGGTGGCCATCAAGGAGTACATGCCCACCGCCCTGGCCGGGCGGTCCGAGGGGCAGTCGCTGTGGGTGCGTTCGGCGGGCGATCAGGCTTCGTACCGCGCGGGCCTGGCCTCCTTCGTGGCCGAAGCCCGGCTGCTGGCGCAGTTCGACCATCCCTCGCTGGTCAAGGTGTTCCGTTTCTGGGAGGCGAACAACACGGCCTATATGGTCATGCCCTTGTACAGCGGTATGACCCTGAAGCAGGCGCGCGCCCGCATGCGCACGCCGCCACCCGAGGCTTGGCTGCGCAAGGTGCTGTGGTCGGTGCTCGGTGCGCTGCGCGTGCTGCACGATGGCCAGACGCTGCACCGCGACATCTCACCCGACAACATTTTTCTGCAGGACAACGGCCCGCCGGTGCTGCTGGACCTGGGGGCGGCACGCCATGCGATCAACGACCAGGACCGCAGGCACACCGCCGTGCTCAAGGTGAACTACGCGCCGATCGAGCAGTACGCCGAAGGCGACAGCGACCTGCGCCAAGGCCCGTGGAGCGACCTGTATTCGCTGGGCGCAGTCGTCTATGGCTGCTTGTGCAATGACACGCCTTTGCCAGCCACGCTGCGCTCGATCCGCGATCGCATGGTGCCTTTCTCGCGCGTGGCCAAAACCGTCAAGCGCCAGTTCGGCGTGGAGTACTCGGCCTCATTCGTGGCCGCGGTGTCGTCGGCGCTCGCCCTGCGGCCCGAAGATCGGCCTGCGACGATTGATGCGTTCCTGGCCGCGATGCACATGACGGCCCCTCCAGAGGGCGTCGAGCATTTCGATTTCCGCGCAGAACTGGGCGACATCTGGCGCGACCCAGCCGACCCGCCAGGGCCTGCGGTGGAGATGCCGGCGGTCGATGCGGTGTCGGTGCCGCTGGCCTCAGCGCAGGCCGATGCGGTCACGCGCGCCTATGACCCTCGCGATGTGGCAGACACCGTCTTCATTGATGCGGGCGACAGCACCCTGATGCTGGACGGCGACTCCGTGGTTCCGGACCCTGACCCCAAGCCCGAAGCGCGCGAAACCGATCCTACGCGGCGTCATGGCGGCAAGCCCGGCGGCCGCAAGGCGACGGGGGCTTCGCCCTCCAAGCCCCGCGGGCGTCGGGCCGCGGCGTTGGGCTGGTGGGGTGTGGGCGTGCTGGTACTGGCTGTGGCTGGTGCCACAGTCTGGGCCGGCTGGCTCCGTGCGCCCAAGACGAAGCAACACGCCATCATCACCGAAATGGCCGATCCGCCGCGTCCGCTCATCACCACCGCTTCGCTGCCCGAATCGGTGCCGCAGCCGGTGCAAGCGGATCTCGGTGCGTCGGCGGCGCTGGTGGCGGCGGAGCCGTCCGCCCAGTCGGTATCGGCCGCCATGGCGGGTGCGTCGCGCCTTGCATCGCCTGCTTCTGCGACGCCGGGCCGAGCGGCTGCGCGCAGTGCAGCGCGCAAACCGGCCAGCGAGCCAGTAGCGCCCCCACCCCCTGCGGGGGTGGGCGCCCCCCCCCCCCCCCCGCCGCCTGAGCCGCCCCCAGTGCAGCCCAAACCCAAGCCAGCGCCGCGCCCCCTCAATCCGCAGGAGGCATGTGCAGACGCTGGATTTCTCGCGCGGCCCTTGTGCATCCACCAGGAATGCCAGAAGCCCGGGCAATTCAACCATCCGGTGTGCGTGGAGTCGCGCCGCAGGACCGAACAGGAAATCCAGCGCCAGCAACAAACGCCCAACTGACGCAGGGCGCGCCGCAAGGTGCCGCATGCGGCAATGCTTGCACAATGAGCGGCCTTGTTATAATGGCCGGCTTCGCAGCGTTCTTGCAGTCCCGCGGCGAAGCGATTGATCCCACCTAAGAGGTTTCCATCAGAGAAACACCGACCGTGGAAAAGGACCGCCAAACCACGTCTCCCCAAAGGAACAACCATGTCTACTTTCAGCGCAAAGCCCGCTGAGGTCGTGCATGAGTGGTTTGTGATTGACGCCACCGACAAGGTGCTCGGACGGGTAGCCAGCGAAGTTGCCCTCCGTCTGCGCGGCAAGCACAAGGCCATTTACACGCCTCACGTCGATACCGGCGATTACATCGTCGTCATCAACGCCTCCAAACTCAAGGTCACTGGCACCAAGTCGCTCGACAAGGTGTACTACCGCCACTCGGGCTATCCCGGCGGCATCACGGCGACCAACTTCCGTGACCTGCAAGCCAAGCATCCTGGCCGCGCGCTGGAGAAGGCCGTCAAGGGCATGCTGCCCAAGGGTCCGCTCGGCTACGCCATGATCAAGAAACTCAAGGTGTACGGCGGTGCCGAACATCCGCACACCGCTCAGCAGCCCAAGGCGCTGGAAATCTAAGGAGTCTTGAGATGATTGGTGAATGGAACAATGGCACGGGCCGCCGCAAATCCAGCGTCGCCCGCGTGTTTCTGAAGAAGGGCTCCGGCAAGATCACGATCAACGGCAAAGACATTCAGCAGTACTTCGGCCGTGAAACCTCGATCATGATCGCCAAGCAGCCGCTGGTGCTGACCAACCATGTCGAAACCTTCGACATCCAGGTCAATGTGCACGGTGGTGGTGAATCTGGTCAAGCCGGTGCCACCCGTCACGGCATCACCCGCGCCCTGATCGATTACGATGCGTCGCTCAAGCCCGCACTGAGCCAAGCCGGCTTCGTGACGCGCGATGCCCGTGAGGTTGAGCGTAAAAAGGTCGGTCTGCATTCTGCACGCCGCGCCAAGCAGTTCTCCAAGCGTTGATCGCTATTGGAGCTGGCTGCGCCGTCTTCTGCGGCGAGCCGACTGCTCAAAAAGCCGCCTTCGGGCGGCTTTTTCGTTTATGGTGCGCGTTTTCTTTCGCGTTCGCCTATCCCGCCTATGCGTTTTCGACTTCTACGCCGCCGGTTGACCATCAGCGCGCCCCGTGTTGCGGTGCGCAGTGCGTTGCCGTGGCCCGTGCGCTGGCTGGTGCTGGCAGTGGTGCTGGGTTTCTGTGCGGCGGTGGCGCTCTGGGCCTTTGAGTTTGGCCGCTCCATTGCCGGGCTGGACGCAGGCTCCCGCGAGGAACTGATGCGTCTGCGAAGCGAGGTCGCACAACTGCGTGAGCAGGCGCAGCAGCAGCAGGCTGTGAACAATACTGCGCAGTCGATTCTCACAGCCGAGCGCGCCGCGGGTGAGGTGCTCAAGGGCCAGGTGCGCCAACTCGAAGCGGAAAACAGGGCTTTACGCGAGGACCTGGGCTTTTTCGAAAAGCTCATCCCATCGGCGCGGGGTGAAGGCTTGGCCATTCGCAGCCTGCAAGCCGAGCGCCTCGCCGACGGCCAACTGCGCTGGCAAGTGCTGGTGATGCAGCCGCAGCGCAACGCCCCGGAGTTCAACGGTCGGCTCGAACTGCAGTTTCAGGGTGTGCTGCAGGGGCAGGACTGGATCTACACGGCACCAGCCCAAGCGCTGCAGTTGCGCCAGTACCGTCGGTTGGAAGGGCTGCAGGCGCTCACCGCTGGGGCCGTGGTAAAAACCGTCACCGCACGCGTGCTTGACGGCGCTGCTGTGCGTTCCACCCAGACGATCAGTCTTGACTGATGATCCCTGCCAAACCCGGGCCCCAGGCCTGCCGGAGGTGCTGCCCATGTTCTCGCGCAAGAAACAACCCCCTCTCAAAAGTCTGATCGCCCAAGGCACCCGGGTCGAGGGCGATTTGCTTTTTTCCGAGGGGATGCGCATCGATGGCGAGGTGATCGGGGATGTCCGTGCCAGTGCCGAGCAGCCCAGCTTGCTCGTGATTTCGGAGACGGCCCAGGTCGAGGGCACCTTGCACGCCGACCATGTGATCATCAACGGCACTGTCGTAGGCCCTGTGCACGCGGCCGAACTGCTGGAACTGCAACCCAGGGCCCGTGTCACAGGCAATGTGCACTACAAGTCGCTGGAAATGCACCAGGGTGCCGTCATCGCGGGTCAGATGTGCCCGGTGGTTGCGCTGGTGGAGGAAAAGCCCCCACTGCAGTTGGCGTCAAACGCTTCGTGACCAGAATTCCCGAGAAACTTGCAGTAGTATTCCCCAGCAGATATCCCAGACGGAGTTCCCTATGAGTGCAGTGGCTGAAAACGTGTCCAATGAAATGCCCGCCCCGATCCTGTTCACCGATAGCGCGGCGGCCAAGGTGGCGGATCTGATTGCAGAAGAGGGCAACCCCGACCTCAAGCTGCGCGTGTTTGTGCAGGGGGGTGGTTGCTCGGGCTTTCAGTACGGTTTCACATTCGATGAAATCGTGAACGAGGACGACACGACCATGACGAAGAATGGCGTGTCGCTGCTCATCGATGCCATGAGCTACCAGTATCTGCTGGGTGCGGAAATCGACTACAAGGAAGACCTGCAGGGCGCGCAGTTTGTGATCAAGAACCCGAACGCGACCACGACCTGTGGTTGTGGTTCGAGCTTTTCGGTCTGATCCAACCTTCCGTTCGCCTCAATCAGCGGCCTGCGGGCCGTTTTTTGATGGGCAAAGGCGTGTGGTCCGACCCGCTAACCCACCGGGGCGAGGAGCCTGTCGGACATTGGAATCGTCGGCTGGATGCACAG
>JBKBUN010000134.1:0-8965 GCA_046289925.1 Burkholderiaceae bacterium
TCGGCGCTGGTGTCGTACCTGCGGCAGCTGCCACCTGCGCCCGGCGAGGCCGCCGCAGTGCAGTGGCCACTGCTACAGCGCGTGCGCTATGGCCTGGGCTGGGACACGGACGCCGCGGCGCGCATCGACCACCGCCGCCCGCCGCCCCGCAGTGCCGGGGTGACCGTATCGCCACCCGACAGGCTGGCTTTGCAATGCAGTGGCTGCGGGCTTGTCTGGCCGAACACCTGGCCAGCCGCTTGGCAAGACACGCCTGACGCCACCGGACTTGAACAACCCATGCGGCTGCACACCGCGCAGCCATGAGGCTGCGCAGCACCGTCAGCGGCGGCGACGCGGCACCACGCTGAGCTGCACGCTCTCCAGCACCGGGGTGGCCGACACCTGTACCGTACGGCGCGGCACATCCACAAGCTGGTCGGCCTGCCACACCCGCAACTGTGCGGGGCCATCGGGCACGCCGCTCAAACGTGCGATGCCGTCGGCGTCGGTCTTCACCGTCCAGGCCGAGTCGGTGACGAACACATGCCCGCGCATCGAGCCGTGCAGATGACAGCCCAGCAGCACCACGCCGACCTGGTCGAAGCGCACCTCGGCCTGGTCGCTGGCCCGACCCTCGGTCTTGCCGGCCAGACGCAGCTCAAAGCCCGCCGAATCGGGCACGCCAGGGGCGCTGACCGAGGTGCCGCGCACATGGTGGTCCCAGCGGTCTAGGTTGGTAAAACGCACCTTGGTGCCGGGCGCCACCACCGTGACCTGGGGCACAAAACGCATGCGCTCCTGCTCGATCACGGGCGCGGCTGGCAGCAGCGCAGCAGGCGCAGTGGCTGCGCCCGTGGGGTACAACACCACCACGGCGTCTTGCACCGGACGGCCATCGCGGTCCAGCACCTGCACCTGCACATTTCCGGCGATTGTGCTTGATAACCAAGCACAAGCAGCTATCAAAACAATAGCGTTCCGCATGCCAAATTACCGCAGGGTAATGATGTCGCGGTGCATGGGGGCCAGCAGCGCCAGTAGCCGGTTCTGCTGTGCAAACGGGATGCGCTGCGCATCCATGGCCAACTGCAGCACCTCAACCAGCGCATTGAAATGCGCCTTGTTGATCTGCATGTCGGCATGGGCCGACTTCATGTCAGCACCTTCGTACTTGCAAGGGCCACCGGTCAGCTCGCAGATCTGGTCGGTCAGGCTGTCCTTGAGCGCCTGGGGCTTGGTGTCCTTGAAGTGGTCGCGGATGCGGGCGTCCTGCACCACGCGGTTGACGAAGTCGTCCATCAGCCGGGCAATGCCGGCTTTTTCGCCCAGGGCCTGGTACAGGCCTGCGGGCGCAACAGAAGCGGCCTGGGGCGCGGCCGGTGCAGCGGCTGCGGCCTGGGCCCATGCGGCGGGGGCGGCCACGCACAGCGCAGCCAGGGCCAGGGAACGGAGGGAGTGGGTCATGGCAGAAATCTCATGAAGCAAAGAGCAAGGGCTGGTGCAGGCTCAGAAAGCCACCTGGGCCGAGAGGTAGTAGCCGGTCTGGCGGCGCTGGTTGGTGATACCGGGCACGATGCGCCCCAGGTCCACGTAGGCCAGCGTGAGCGAGACATGCTTGTTGGGCGCCCAGGCGATGAACAAGTCCTTCCAGTCGTCTTCGCGCAGCGCCCCACCCAGCCCGGCGGCAGCGCCCAGGGCTTCGAGGTTGTTGGGCTTGAAGCGGTACTCGGCCCCCACGGCCAGATCTTTGCGCAGCAGGTAAGCCACCGAGAACTCGGGCTGCAGGCTGTAGCGGTCGCGCCCCGGCGCGGCCGAGCCAAAGCCCAGCAAGCCGTTCTGGTTGGCGCGGGTGTAGCGCAGCGTGCCGTTGAGCAGCAGACTCTTGTCGAGCAGCAGCTTGGTCGCACTCACGTACACGTCGGTACCCGAAGTGCGCGTGCCCAGAAAATCAAGCACCGACTGCAGCGAGCCCGGGCGCACGCGCTTGTGCTCCAGCCCCACGGCAATCTGGGGCATCCAGGTGTCGGCGTCCAAGATGGCATCGCCGGCCACCTTGACCTTCAGGCCCACGATGTCCATCTTGATGTGCTGACCCGGCGTTACGCCAAAGGGCGCGATACCGTTCAGTGCGATGGCGGGCGACGCGTCGAAGTCCTGGCGCGCCAGCGACAGCTCCACGCGGTCGTGCACCGACAGCGCCGCGCCATAGCCGGTGAGGCTGTAGTCTTGTGTGCCCGCCCGGGTCAGGTAGGCGCTACCGCCCACCTGGCCTTCCGTGGCATAGGTGCCTGTCACGGCCCAAGGGGTCAGGCCGCCACCGGCCGAACCGCCAATGGTGCTCACGCCGCCCGTGAGCAGCAGTTTTCCAGAATCGGCGTGGGCCGTGCCCGCAGCGCAGAGCGCCATGCTGGCGCACAGGGCCAAAACGTGGGGGATCGTCATAAGGGAGGTCTTTCGCAAGTGTGGGTGGATGTTCAGGTCATTCCACCGTGGATACGCAAGCCCGCAAACATTTGGATGCCATTACCCAAGTAGGCTGCTCGGCTATGGACCCGTACCGACCACGCCCAGGCGGCGGGCATGCACGCTTGCCGCAGCGCAGTGGCTTCGCCCCGGCCGGATCAGAGCATGCGCTCGATCAGCGCACCCTTGAACAGCACCGGCCCGGTGGGCCCGCGCTCACTGGGCACGCCACCGCGGGGTTCCAGGCTGATGGCCAGCGCCGGCACGCCGCGCACCGCGCTCGGCGTGGCCGGCAGGCGCAGCACGCGGTCTTCGCCCAGCACGCCCAGCGAACGCGGTGCGCCCGAAGGCGGCAGCGCCCACAGCTGCAAGGAACGATCGCTGGCCTCGCGGAAGCTGCCCACGCGCTGCAGTTCCAGCTGGCCGCGCCGCTCGTCAAAGGTCACCAGCATCGAGGCCGCGTCCCGCTCGTCCTGCAGCACGGCCACGTACTGGATCTTGGGCGTGGCAGCCAGTTCGCGCTGCAGTTGCGCAATCTGCGCGGCGGCCAGTTCGCGCACCTGCTGGGTGGCCAGAACGCCCGCCACCACCGCCACCACGGTCGCAAAAGCCCCTGTGGCCGCCGCGCCACGCCACCAGCCCAGCCGGTGCCACCAGTCCGTGGGCGCGGCCGGGGTCTGCGCGGCAAGGCGCTGGCGTTCGGCGGCGTCCTCGTTGCGCAACTGGATCTGGATGCGCTGCCACACCAGCGGGTCGGGCGCGACCGCGGTCTGCAGCTCAGCCAGGCCCGCCAAGTGGGCATGCCAGCGCCAGGCGGTGGCGCGCACGTGCGGATAGTCGCGGGCCACAGATTCAAAGCGGCGGCGCGCGCCGCTGCGCAGCGTACCCAGCGCGTAGGCGGCCGCCAAGCGGTCGAGCAGTTCAGGGTGTTGGTGCCAGGCCATGGTGCGCTCCTCAGGCGTAGCGCGCCATGCACTGGCGCAGTTGTTCCAGCCCGCGGCGGATCCAGCTCTTGACGGTGCCCAGCGGCAGCTTGAGCTGCTCGGACAGCTCGCCATGGCTCATATCGCGCAGATAGGCCAGGCTCACCACCTCGCGCTGACGCTGCTCCAGACGGCCCAAGCACTGGTGCAACACCACGGCCTGCTGGCTGGCCTCGGCCACGTCCTGCGGCGAGGCTTCTTCGGCCTGTAACTGCTCGGCGTGGGTGTCGTCGAAGACGTCGGTCAGCTCGGCGCGCTCGGCCGTGCGGCGGCGCAGCGCATCGAGCGCGCGGCTGCGCACGATCAGGCCCATCCAGGCCAGCGGAGGGCTCAGGGCTGCGCGGTAGCTGCCTGCGCTGCGCCAGATGGTGACAAAGGCCTCCTGCAGCACGTCTTCGGCCAGGCTGCGCTCACGCACCACTTTCAGGGCCAGGCCATACAGGCGCGATGACACGCGCTCGTACAACTCCTGCAGGGCGCGCTCCTCTCGGGCGGCCACGCGGTCGATCAAGATCATCAGCTCTTCTTCGGGGTTGCGGGTGCTCATGCGCCCATTGTGCGGCAGGGTGTCGGCCTGACCGAGACAGTCGGCCTTGCACTCAAGGAGTACGCGGCCGTGCGGCACGCAGATGCAGTACCCGAGTGCCCCAGGCGGCTGCATCCAAAATCCGCGAGCTTGCGTATCCTGCGCAGGAGGGCCTGCAGCCTGGGCGATGCGTCCGCGCCAGCCTCCAGCCCACCAGAAAAGCCTGATCTATGCCCCTGTGCCGCACCGCCAGCGTACCCGCCAATGCCCAACTCTTGCACAGCAGCCGGCAGTGGTCTGCCACGGCCGCCACGGCTGTCGCCAGCGGTCCAGCCCTGCGCCGGGCGGTCTGGGCGGGGTACAGCGCGCTGTTGGGGGGCTTGCTGCTGGCGCTGCCAGCCAGCGCGCAGACGGCTGCCATCCACGCAGGCTCTGTGGAACGCGGGCGTGCGGTGTACCAGGCCGAATGCGCCATGTGCCACCACCCCGACCGCCACATGGAGGGCCCGCGGCACCGCGGGGTGCTGGGGCGACGCGCCGGGGCGTTGAAGGACTACCCATATTCACCCGCACTGCGCAACAGCCGCGTGCTCTGGACCCGGGCCACGCTCAAAGCCTGGCTTGAAGACCCCGAGGCGCTGATTCCGGGTCAGCTGATGGACGTGCGGCTGGAAAGCGCCCAGGACCGCGAAGACGTGGTGGCCTACCTGGCCACGCTGCGCGAGCCGGCGCGAACACCGCCGCGCTGAGCCTGAGCCTTGGCTCGACCGCCGTGCAGCCTGTCAGGCCGTGGGGTAGGTTCCGGGCAGCAGGATGCTGCGGTCCACCCGGTCGTTCTGGGTGTGGCCGAAAAACGCCATGGTGATATCGAGCTCTTTCTGGATGATCTGCAGCGCCCGGGTGACGCCGGCCTCGCCGTACGCCCCCAGGCCATACAAAAAGGCCCGGCCGATCAGCGTGCCCCGCGCGCCCAGCGCACGGGCCTTGAGCACGTCCTGCCCGCTGCGGATGCCCCCATCCATCCAGACCTCGATGTCGCGGCCCACGGCCTCGACAATCGCGGGCAGCGCCGTAATCGACGAGGGTGCGCCGTCAAGCTGCCGGCCGCCGTGGTTGCTCACGATCAACGCATCGGCACCACTCTCGACCGCCAGGCGCGCGTCTTCCGCGTCCATGATGCCCTTGAGGATCAGCGTGCCGCCCCAGCGCTTCTTGATCCACTCCACGTCCTTCCAATTGAGCTGGGGGTCAAACTGCTCGGCGGTCCAGGACGATAGCGAGGACAGGTCGCCCACGCCCTTGGCATGCCCGACGATGTTGCCGAAGGTGCGCCGCGGCGTGCCCAGCATGCCCAGGCACCAGCGCGGCTTGGTCGCCAGGTTGACCAGGTTGCGCAGCGTGGGCTTGGGCGGGGCCGACAGGCCGTTCTTGATGTCCTTGTGCCGCTGCCCGAGGATCTGCAAATCCAGCGTGAGCTGCAGCGCCGAGCAGTTCGCAGCCTTGGCGCGGTCGATCAGGCGTTCGATGAAGTCGCGGTCGCGCATGACATACACCTGGAACCAGAACGGGTGGCGCCCCGTGTGCTCGGCCACGTCTTCGATGGAGCAGATGCTCATGGTCGAGAGCGTGAACGGCACGCCGAAGGCCTTGGCCGCACGGGCGGCCAGGATCTCGCCGTCGGCATGCTGCATGCCGGTGAGCCCCGTGGGCGCAATCGCCACCGGCATGGCCACCTCCTGGCCCACCATGGTGGTGCGGGTGCTGCGGCCTTCCATGTTCACGGCCACCCGCTGGCGCAGCTTGATGCGCTGAAAATCGGCCTCGTTGGCGCGGTAGGTGCCTTCGGTGTACGAACCCGAATCGGCATAGTCGTAGAACATGCGCGGCACGCGACGCTGGGCCACACGGCGCAGGTCTTCGATGCAGGTGATCTTGGAGAGGTCAGGCACAAGAGGCTCCGGTCGAACAGCAACAGCGCCGCATCGTAGGGCGGCGCGGCCCAGCCGGCCATCAAATTTATTTCGTGGGTCTGCAACAAATTTGCAGCCCCCACGGTGCGCAAGCACCAGGGGTCAGATCATGGCGCCGGGGTCGGGCTCGTGGCGATTCTGGGCCTGCGCCAGCAGCGCCGCGGGCTGGCCCTCCCCGTCGTACATGCGCACCTGCCGGCGGCCGGCCTGCTTGGCGGCGTACATGGCTGCGTCGGCGTGCCGGGACAGTTCGTCCAGCGTCTGCCCGTGCTGCGGAAACAGGCTCACACCAGCACTCAAACCCACGCGCACGCTGCCCCCTGGCAGCTCGAACGGCTCATCGCACACGGCCAACAGCTTGGCTGCCACTGCGCCCAACATTGCGGCGCTCTCCAGTCCCAGCAGCAGCAGCACAAATTCGTCACCACCCTGGCGACACACGGTGTCGGACTGTCGCACCGCCGCCGTAAGGCGCCGCGCAAACTGCACCAGCAGTTGGTCGCCCACCTCGTGGCCGCGCGTGTCGTTGACCGTCTTGAAGCCATCCAGGTCCAGGTACACCACCGCCAGCGTCTTGCCGTCGCGCCGCGCCTGGGCCATGGCCTGGCGCGCGCGGTCTTGCAGCAGCACCCGGTTGGGCAAGTCGGTCAGCGCGTCGTACTGCGCCAGATGCGCCATGCGCTCGGCCATGGCCACTGCGTCGGTCACGTCGCGCAGCACGGCCACCGCCCCCTTGATGTGCCCGTGCCGGTCCAGAATGGGGCTGGCCGATTCTTCCACCACGTACCGCACGCCGCCCTCGCGCCCCGGCACGATGCCCCGCGTGGGCTCCACCGACACGCCTTCTTGCAGCGCGCGGCGCAACGGGCCAGCGGCCAGCACACTGCCATCGGGCTGCCGCACCTGCAGCACTTCATCCACCGGCCGGTCGGCGGCGTCAAAGCCCTGCCAGCCGGTCAGCCGCTCGGCCACCGGGTTCAGGTAGGTGATGTGACATCGCTCGTCCACGCACACCACGGCGTCGCCAATCGACTGCAGTGTCAGGCGCACGAGCTCTTTCTCCTCGAACAGCTCGTCCTCCATGCGCTTGCGGTCGGTGATGTCGGTGACCTGCTCGAACACGCCACGCACCTCGTTTGCCTCCCGGTCTGGCACGTAGGAGACGATCACATGGCGCAGGCGACCTTTGCAGTCGGGGTGGCTGCGCTCGAAGATCTGGCGCTCGCCCATCAGCGCGCGGCGCAGGAAAGGCTCGCTGAGGGCGAATTGCTCCGGGCCCAGCAGATCCCGGATATGCATGCCCCGCAGCTGTTGCGGCGTGTGTCCGAACCAGTCCAGATAGGCGCTGTTGGCGTAACGGTTGCGCAGCTCCATGTCCCAGCAACTCACGAGCGAGGGCAGGCTGTGCAGGATGGTGCGCAGTTCTCGCTCGGCATCGCGCAGCTGCGCATCGGCCTGCTGGCGGCGCACCAGCTCGCGCACAAACAGGCCTGCAAGCCCCACGCACGCCACCATCAGGAAGAGTGCAAAGCCGCCCAGCACCAGCGCATTGCGGTACCACTGCGCCCACATCGCATCGGTGGACTGGACCACGTTCAGAACCAGCGGATAGTCCGACACGTGGCGCCATGCATAGAGCCGTTCCACGCCGTCGATCGAGTCACGGCCCATCGTCACGCCCTGGGGCGCAGACTGCAACTGCCGCATGATCTCAGCGCCCACCAGGCGGGTGCCCACATCCTCATCGCCGTACGGAAAGCGCACGATCACAGTGCCATCGGTGTGGAACAGGTTGACGCCGCTCTGGGGGCCTAGGTCGAGCGAGCCGAAAAGCTCCTTGAAGTAGCCCAGTCGGATGCCCCCCACCACCACGCCGGCAAACGCCCCGTCGGGCGTCTTCCAGGCGTGTGCCACGGGCAGGATGTACAGCCCCGTGAGCCGCGACGGCACGGGTGCGCCGATGAACACCCCCTCATGCTGCCCTTGAGCGAATGCCTTGAAATAGTCGCGGTCGGCAAAAGACCGCGGCGCGCCTATGGCGGTATCGATGCCGCGGCCCTCGGAGTCGTAGCGCTCCAACCCCTGGGCGTCGATCACCAGCATCAACCCGACGCCTGGCACGCGCAGCGTGGTGTCAAACAGCAGCCGCTTGCGCAATGCGGGGGACATGCGGTCCAGATCGGAGCGCTGCAGTTCCTTCACGGCACCGCGCAGCGTGTCATCCAGCGTACGCAGCGTCCACGAAAGGTTGTGCTCCAGCGCACTGGCCAGGTTGGCATTCGTTTGGGTGGCGTAGTTCCACTCATCACTGCGGATCGTCCAGATTGCACGGGCGAACAGCGCCCCTATGCCCAGCGATACCACGAGCGCCAGCCAAACGAAGCGATGGGACAAGAACTGAGAACTGGCGAACGGACAGCATGGCGACAACTGGTCCCCATTCTACGGGCAGGCCACGCCCGAACTCTCCAGCGCCAGTGGGCGAACCGCAGCGCCCGCAGAGGCGGCGCCCCGGGGCGCTGCACTCGCTCCACGCACTTCGATGGTCAGGCTGTCGAGCACCTGGCCGCGCGCGTCCAGCAGTTCCACGCGGTGACGTCCAGGCCAGGGTAGCCAGAGCCAGGGGCTGCCCCGCCCCACAGGCTGACCCGCAATGCGCCACTGCGCACCCGCCGGCGCATGCGCCGCCTCAAAGCGCAGGCGCTGGCGCTCGGGCGGAATGTCCGGGTCCAGCGCGACCACGGTGCCGGGCGCCGGGGCCAGGATGCGCGCCATCGCCGCCGCATCCCGCGCTGCGGCGGCCTGAGGATTCAGGCCTTTTGGGCCACTCGTGCTTGTTTGATAAGCACAAGCCGCTCCTGAATGAATAGCATCGTCCACCGCAAACAACGTCTGCTGCGTGCCGGGCAGAAACCATTCGCGCCGCGCTGCGTCGAGCGCTGCGCCGTCTGGCCCCGGACCGAATCGCACGGCCTGCGCCACAACAGCGGCCGGGGGGCGCGGCGGGAGGCTGGGCTCGCGCGCATGCAAAAAGCCCATGA
>JBKBUN010000135.1:0-8841 GCA_046289925.1 Burkholderiaceae bacterium
GAGGACCGTTTTCGCCGTGTTTGCAGCCCCATAGCGGGGCTATGGGGCCCAAAGACGGTGAAAAATGGACCGCTGCGGCGCATTTGCAGCCGACGATTCCCAAGTCCGACAGGCTCCTAGGCTGACGCGCCCAGGTTTTGCAGGGATGCGAGCCGTGCATAGAGCCCTCCCTGTGCCAGCAGCTCGGCATGGCGGCCTTGCTCCACGATGCGGCCCTGGTCCATCACCACGATGCGGTCTGCGCGCTGCACGGTGGCCAGGCGGTGTGCAATCACCAGCGTTGTGCGCTGCCCCTGCCCGCTCAGGGCTGCGTCCAGCGCCGCCTGCACCATGCGCTCGCTCTCGGCATCAAGCGCGCTGGTGGCTTCGTCCAGCAGCAGGAGGGGCGCATCTTTGAGCAGCGCGCGGGCAATGGCCAGGCGCTGGCGCTGGCCGCCTGACAACCGCACTCCGTGCTCGCCCAGCGGGCTGTCGTAGCCCTGGGGCAGCGCCAGCAGAAAGTCGTGCGCCCAGGCGGCTTGGGCCGCGCGCTCCACTTCGGCGGTGCTGGCCTGCGGTCGGCCGTAGCGGATGTTGTCGCGGGCAGTGGTCGAGAACACTACGGCGTCTTGCGGCACTGTGGCAATGTGCTCGCGCAGGCTCTGCAAGGTCCAGTGCTGCACGGGACGCCCCTGCACCAGAATCTGGCCACTGTCGCCCGGGCCCAGTTCGTAAAAGCGCATCAGCAACTGGAACAGCGTGCTCTTGCCCGCGCCGCTCGGCCCGACCAGGGCCACAGTTTCACCCGCACGGATGTCCAGGCTCACCGACCGCAGCGCGGGCTGGCCCGGCCGCGACGGATAGTGGAAGCTCAGATCATCGAAACGCACGGCCAGGCCTTGCGGGCTGTCGGGCAGGGGCTGCGCACCAGCGGCGTCTACGATCGACGGTGGGGTGTGCAGCAACTCCATCAGCCGCTCGGTGGCACCGGCTGCGCGCAGCACGTCACCATACACTTCGGCCAGCACGGCCACGGATGCAGCCACGAGCATCACGTAGACCACCGTCTGCCCCAGCTCGCCCGCGCTCATGTCGCCCGCAATCACGGCGCTGGCACCCCGGAACAGCCCCCACAGCAGAAACGCAGCGTTGGCCACGATCACGAAGGCCACCATGGCCGCGCGTACCGCAGAGCGACGTGTGGCGGTACGAAATGCATGCTCGGTGGCCGCCGCGAAGCGCGCGCTTTCCCGCGACTCGGCGGTGTGGCCCTGCACGGTGGTCACATGGTTAAGCACTTCGGCCGCAACGGCGCTGGCGTCTGCCACGCGGTCTTGGCTGTCGCGCGACAGGCGTCGCACGCGCCGCCCGATCCATACGCTGGGCAGCACGATGCCCGCTATGGCCACCGCCACCGTGAGCATGAGGTACGGCTGTGTCCACACCAGCATGGCCAGGGCTCCGATACCCATCACCAGGTTGCGCAAGCCCATCGAGAGCGACGAGCCCAGCACGGTTTGCACGAGCGTGGTGTCGTTCGTGAGGCGCGACAACACCTCGCCTGTGGCCGTGTGTTCAAAGAATGCGGGGCTCTGTCGCAGCACATGGCTGTACACGGCGTTGCGCACGTCGGCGGTGATGCGCTCGCCCAGCCAGCTCATCAGGTAAAAGCGCAGCGCCGAGAACACCCCCAGCGCCGTTGCCACGCCGAACAGCCCGAGAAACGGCCCATGCAGATGCGCGGGGTTCTGGCCCGCCCGCGCCAGTCCCTGGTCGATGAGCACGCGCAGCGCCCATGGAAAGCTGAGCGTGGCCGCGGCAGCCAGCAACAAGAAGAGCAGTGCCAGGGCGATTTGCGGGCGGTACGGGCGCAGAAAGGGACGCAACCCGGAGAGTGCGACAGGCGCGGCGGTGCGGTTGTCTGAGGGGGGGAGAGGCATGTCCGCAGTGTAGGGCGATGCTTCGGGCCGCGCCTGGGGCCTTGCAGCGCCTGTGCCGACGCCGCCTGCTTGGACCCACGGGCTGGGCACCCGCAGGGCGCTTGTGCCGGGCTGCACGCGGGTGCCAGGGCCGCAGTCCCTGCGCACAGGGCGGTGCGGCGTGGGCGCGTGCGGTGGGCTTCAGGCGCACAGGCGATCGGCCCAGTGCAGTGCCAGGCCATGGGCTGGGTTTTGATGGTGTGAGGTGCTATTGATTTCATAGCTGCTTGTGCTTGGTTTTTAAGCACAAGCGGCTCAAAACGCATCCAATCGATGGTGGTTCGGCGGCAGGCTGGTGCGGGCCTTGCACAGTCCTTTTGTGGCTGGAACCCAAGACGTTGCTGGGACGCCAGATGGGCGCCCACCGTGGTGTGCGTGGCGCTGCTGTCTGGCGCTGCAAGGGGCTATGCGTGCTGCGTGGTCGCAAGGGGGCTGGCGCCTGCGCGGGCGGCTGTGCGCAGGCCCGCCGTGCGCTGGGCCCGGCCCGGGCTCACAGTCGCAGCGCTCTTGCGTAGCCTGTCATCTCCAGGTAGCCCTGACCCACGGCGCTGCCGCCTTCGTCGTGCAGGGTCGAAAGGCCTTCCCAATAAATTGCGCCGGTCGATGCGGTGCTGTCCAGTTCCTGTGCGTCGAGCAGGCTGCGCACCTCCCAACGGCCTGCGGGCGTGTGCACGCGCCAGCCCACAGGGTAGCGTGCGCCGCTGTGTGGGCTGGTCCAGTGGCGCAGCGGCTCAAAGCGCACTTCGGTGGTCGCAAAAATGCGCAGCGCCCCGGCGGCGCTGCGCCACGATCCCCCCGCCCACAGCGCCGAGCCATCGGCCCGCCGCAGCCGGAACGCCGTGAGCGCGCCGCCGTCGTGCAGGTTCATGCCAATCCAGTCCCAGCCCACGGCTTCGGGGTGGAGTAGGGCTTCGCTCCACTCGTGGTCCATCCACGCGCGGCAGGGGCCCGCGTCGGGGGCGATGTCAAAACGCTGGCCTTTGAGCATTAGGCTGCCGCGCACGGTCAGCTGCGGTTGGCTGTAGTAGTAGCTGGCCTGCACTGCATCCGGCCCCTTGCGCGACAGGCCCTGCTGGCCCTGCAGCAGCAGCGGCTGGGTGCTGTCGCACGTGAGCTGCAGGCCGAGCTGGTTGCCCTCCAGGTGGGTGGTGTAGCGGCTGCCGCGCGCGCCGCCGGGCGGGGCTAGGTCGGTGCGGCGCAGGGTCCAGTCTTGCAGGCGGATGTCGGTGTCGTGCTCGGATGCCTCGGCAATGCCAAAGCCCGCGCGGGCGATGCGCTCGTCGTGTACCAAGCGGCCGGTCTGCACGTCGGTGAGCGCTGCATGGGCAAACAACAGCTGGCGCGCGGCAAAGGCCGACTGCAGGCCCTGCGTGCCATCCACCCGCGAGCGGAAGAACGTGACCTGAAACCCCCAGCGCCGCCCTCCGGCCGACCACGCCTGGCCCGTGATGTACCACCACTCGGTGCGCAGCCCCGGGTGGCTGCCATGGTCGCGCGGAAACTGCAACGCCCGCGCAGGCAGGGCCTGTGCTGCGCCCGGCCAGGCCGCTGGCAGGGAGGCCGCCCAGAGCCCAGCCTGGGCCAGCCACTGGCGGCGGCGCAGCCCTGGGCCAGGCAGGGCGAGGGTGGGCGCCTGGGCTGCAGGTGTCGCGGGCAAGGCGTTGGCGGGGCTGGGCATGGCCCGAGCCTACGCCATCAGGCCAAGGCTTGCAGCAACCCGGCTTCGGCCGCGCTGCAGTCGCCCATGCAGCGGGCCACCCAATCCGGGTTGTGGTAGGTGGGCAGGTAGCGCTCGCCTGCGTCGCACAGCAGCGACAGGATGGAGCCCTGCTCGCCGCGCATGCGCATCTCTTGCGCCAGGGCCACCATGGCCACAAAGTTGGTGCCGGTGGACGGGCCCACGCGCCGCCCCAGCAGGCGCGACAGCACGCGCATGGCTGCCACCGATTCCACGTCTGGCACGCTTACCATGCGGTCCACCAGCGTGCGTATAAAGCTCGGCTCCACCCGCGGGCGGCCAATGCCTTCGATGCGTGAACCGGGCGCGGTCAGATGCTCGTCACCTGTGCGGTGGTACTCGGCAAATACCGATCCTGCCGGGTCGGCCACGCATACCTGGGTGGCGTGGCGCTGGTAGCGGATGTAGCGGCCAATGGTGGCACTGGTGCCGCCCGTGCCCGCGCCCACCACGATCCAGCGCGGCACCGGATGCCGTTCGCGCCGCATCTGCGTGAACATGCTCTCGGCGATGTTGTTGTTGCCGCGCCAGTCGGTGGCCCGCTCGGCGTAGGTGAACTGGTCCATGTAATGGCCGCCGGTCTGCTGTGCCACGGCGCGCGCGGCGTCGTACACCTCGGCTGCGCTGTCCACAAAATGGCAGCGCCCGCCATGGAACTCGATCAGCGCCACCTTCTCGGCCGAGGTGCTGCGCGGCATCACCGCCACAAACGGCAGGCCCAGCAGGCGCGCAAAGTAGGCCTCGCTCACCGCGGTGGAGCCGCTGGACGCTTCCACAATCGTCGAGCCCTCGCGCACCCAGCCATTGCACAGCGCATACAAAAAAAGCGACCGCGCCAGCCGGTGCTTCAGGCTGCCGGTGGGATGGGTCGATTCGTCTTTGAGGTACAGGTCAATGCCCTGCGCCGCAAAGCCCGGCAGGCGCAGCGGGATCAGGTGGGTGTCGGCACTGCGCTGGTAGTCGGCCTCGATGCGGGCAATGGCTTCGTGGAGCCAGGGGGTGTGGGTAGTCATGGGGGAATTGTCGGGCAGGCTCGACGACAGCAGAGGCGCTGGGGGCGGGGATCAAGCAATTGGATGGCGGATGAGGGCCTGGTCAATAACAGACTCCCAGGCGGTATGCAAGGGGTATGCAAAGAATCGCCGCTTGGGCTTTGCATTCTGAGCGCCCAGGTGCCCCCCTCACCAATCCTCCTTCACCGCCAGCACCGCATCCCGCCCCGCCGCCGCGCGCCCGGCCAGCCAGGCCGTGGCAGTGCCCGCCAGCACCACCGCAGCCGCCAGGGCGAGCAGGCGCAGGCTGGGCAGGGCCAGGTTCATGGTCCAGTGAAAGCTTTGCGGGTTGACCACGTGCACCAGCACTACCGACACGGCCAGGCCCAGGCCGATGCCGGCCAGGGCGCCCAGGGCCGTCCAGGCCAGGCCTTCGCCGGCCACCACGGCCAGGATCTGGCGGCGCGTGAGGCCCAGGTGGGCGAGCAGGCCAAACTCTTTGCGGCGCGCCAGCACCTGGGCGCTGAAGCTGGCAGCCACGCCGAACAGGCCAATCGCGATGGCCACGGCCTGCAGCCAGTAGGTCACGGCAAAGCTGCGGTCAAAAATGTGCAGCGATCGCTCGCGGATGGCCGTGGCCGATGCAAACTCGATCAGCGGGCCGGGCGATGCGGCGCCGCCGCTGGCCTGGGCCAGGCTACGGGCCTCGGCCTCGATGGCGTCGCGCAGCGCAGCCAGGTCGGCCCCATCGCGCGGCCACAGGGCCAGGTCGCTGATGCGGCTGTCGCCTGTCAGGCGCAGGTGGTCGGCGCGGTCGAGTGCCACGGCACCGGCCTGGCGGGCGTAGTCGCGCCATACGCCTGCTATAAAAAAGTGAGCTGGTTGTGCTTGACTTTGCTGGGACTCAAGCCCAAAAGCCTTAGAGAGCGCGGGCCAGTCCTGTCCGGGCTGCACCCCGTACAAGTCCACCACTGCTTCGCTGATGTACACCGCAATGCGGCCCGGTGGCACCGGCAGCGGGTTGCCCACCAGCGGCAGCAGGCGGGCCGCGTCGCCCCCCGATGCGGCACCCAAGGGGCGCGAGAGCAGTGTGAGCGGTGGGCGCGCGGCGTCGAGCTGCACACTGCTGGCGCGCAGTGGGTGCACGCGCTCTACCTCGGGCAGGCGGGCCACCGCGTCGGCCAGTGCAGCGGGCAGCAGGGCGGCGTCGCCCCCTGCGCCAGCGGCCAGGGCCGAGCGCGCGTACAGCGGCGAAGGCAGCACAACGTCCAGCCACTGTGTGACCGATCCGCGAAAGCTGGTGACCATGACCGTCAGCGCCACCGCCAGGCTCAGGCTGGCCACCACGCCGCCCACGGCCACGGCGGCTGTGCCGTGCATGCGGCGCGCGCGTTCCACCGCCAGCATGGCCAGCGGGTGGTGCGACAGGTGCGGCGCCACGCCCTGTAGCGCAGCCTGGATGAGCACCGGCAGCAGCGCAATGCCGCCCACCAGCAGCAGCCCGATGGCCACGTACGCGCCCAGCGCCATGCCCGCCACTGGCGGGCTGGCCGTGAGCAGCAGGCCCGCCACCAGCAAGCCTGCGCCAGTCCAGCGCAGGCCACCGCCCGCCTGCACCACGCCCAAACCCTTGAGCGTGGCCGCCGGGGCCAGCCGCTGGGCTGCGCGCGCGGGCCACCAGCCGCCCACCAGCGCAGCGCCCATGCCCAGCAGGCCATATAGCGCGGCGGCGGTGGGAGCCCAGCGCAGCGAGGGTTCTACGCCCGCAAAGTAGCCACCGCCCAGGTCGCCGCCCAGCAGGCGCAGGGCCGCCAGCGCCAGGCCTGTGCCCAGTGCCAGCCCGGCGATGCTGCCGGCCATCCCCAGCGCCGCCGATTCGGCCAGCACCAAGCCCAGCCGCTGGCGCGGCGTGGCCCCCAGCACGGCCAGCAACGCCAATTGCGGCGCACGCTGCGTGACGCCCAGCGACAGCACCGAAAACACCAGGTACGCGCCCGTGAACAGGGCCACGAGCGCCAGCACCGTGAGGTTGACCCGGTACGCGCGCGACAGGTTGCTGATGCGCTGCCCGGCGTCGCCCGGCTCGGCCAGCACGGCCTGCGTGGGCCAACTGGGCAGGGCTTGCAGCGCGGCGCGCGCGGCGGCGCGGTCGGTTCCGGGGCGCAGTTGCAGGTCGATGCGGCTGAGCTGGCCCGCACGGCCCCAGGCGTGTTGCAGCGCGCCCAGGTCCATGACGGCCAGGGGCGCGCCAGAGGCTTGCACGCGGCCTTCGACCTGCACGGTGCTGCGCGCGAGCCCGCTGGTCAGCACCAAAGCTGTGGCGGTGTCGGCATCGGCGGGCAGGCCCAGCGCCTGCTGCGCAGCCGGGTTGAGGAACACCGCCCCGGGTGCGAGCATGGCCAGCCGGTCGCCGCCGCTGCGCACGCGCGGAGCCAGGCCCGGAGCCAACGCCCCTACCTGCAGCGCGTCCACTCCCAGCAGGCGCAGCGGCACGCCGGGCGTGCCCGCGTCGCGGGGGGAGGGAGGGGTGGCCACCACAGCCAACTCCAGCACCGGGCTGGTGCGGGCCACGAGCGGGTGCGTGGCCAGGGTGGCGTACAGGGTTTCGGGCAGCGCGCCTTGGCTGGCGCGCACCTCCAGGTCGGGCTCGCCATGGACGGTGCGCACGGCCTGCGAGAACTCTTCCAGCGCCGAGGCGTTGATCAGGTGCACGGCAAAGGCCAGCGCCACGCCCAGCATGACCGACGCCACGGCCGCCAGGCTGCGCCACGGGTGGTGGTGCAGCGTGTGCCACGAAAAGGTACGAAGCAGGCCCCACATGGCTGGCATTGTGACCCCGGCTGGCCATGTGGCGCGGGCCGCGGGTTTTTTGATGCGCATCAAACGCTTGCCATGTGCCTCTTGAAGCGGGCGGGGGGCACCCTATCTTGAAAGGCGTAGGGCAGCGCAACGCTTGCGCGGCCCCAGAAAAACCTATTGACCCCCTAACGAAAGGAGCAAGACCATGAATTCTCTCGTGAGCCGCGGCAGTCTGTTTGACGACTTCTTCAAGGACCTGGCCCCTGCTTTTTATGTGCGACCGCTGCATGGCGACCCGCTGCCCAGCCCTGCGCAGATCAAGATCGACGTGAAGGAAAACGACAACGGCTACGTGGTGCATGCCGAGGTGCCGGGCGTGGCCAAGGAAGACCTGCACGTTTCGCTGGACGGTAACGTGGTGAGCCTGCGTGCCGAAGTGCGCCAGCACGACCAGAAGACCGATGGCGACAAGGTGCTGCGCGCCGAGCGCTACTATGGTGCGGTAGCGCGCAGCTTTCAGCTGCCCACCGACATCGACACCACCCAGGCCCGCGCCAAGATGGACAACGGCGTGCTCACGCTCACGCTGCCCAAGAAGCAGGCCAGCAGCGCGCAGCGTCTGCACATCGAGTAAGCCACAGACGGCACGGTGGCCGTGGTCGTACCCGCAGCGGGGCTGCGCGCCGCGCGGGTTCAGCCGATGCCGCTGGCGGTGAGCCGCAGCACGCGGTCGGCCCGCGCGGCGGCCGCGTCAGAGTGCGTGACCAGCACCAGCGCAGAGCCCGCGGCACGGGTCTGCTCCACCAGCACGTCCATCACCCGCGCGGCGGTGGCCGGGTCAAGGTTGCCCGTGGGTTCGTCGGCCAGCAGCAGTCCTGGGCGGTGCACCAGGGCGCGTGCAATGGCCACGCGCTGCAGTTGGCCGCCACTCAACTCGCGCGGTAGCCGGGCCTCCAGGCCCTGCAGGCCTACGGCGCCCAGCATGGCCTGCACGCGGACTGGGTCCGGGCGGCCTAGCAGCATCAGCGGCAGGGCCACGTTCTGCGCCACATCCAGGTGCGGCAGCACATGGAAGGCCTGGAACACGAAGCCCACCTGCGCACGCCGCCACAAGGCGCGCGCGGTTTCATCCAGCCTGGCCAGATCGGTGCCCGCGTGCACGATGCGGCCGTCGCTCCAGGTATCCAGCCCCGCCAGGCAGTTGAGCAGGGTGGATTTGCCCACCCCCGATTCGCCCACAATGGCCACGAACTCACCGCGCGCCACGGCAAAGTCCACGCCCTCGAACACGCGGCTGTCGCCATAGCGCTTGGCCAGACCCTGCACCTGCAGCAAGGGGATGGCTGGCGTGTTC
>JBKBUN010000136.1:0-8833 GCA_046289925.1 Burkholderiaceae bacterium
CAGTGGTGCAGCCGCCAGCCCGACCGACAGACTCCTAGGCTGACGCCATGTGCACCGCCATCCTCAGCGCCCTGCCCGAAGAGCAGGCCACCCTGCTTGAGCACCTGCAGCATCCGCAGCGCCAGATGCATGCAGGCCGTGCGTTTTGGACGGGCGTGCTCGAAGGGCGCTGCGTGGTGATGGCGCTGTCGGGCATGGGCAAGGTGGCTGCGGCCACCACGGCCACGGCGCTCATCGAGCGCTTTGCGGCCGCGCGCATCGTGTTCACCGGCGTGGCCGGCGGGTTGGGCGAGGGCGTGCGCGTGGGCGATCTTGTGGTGGCGCGGGACTACTTGCAGCACGACATGGACGCATCGCCACTCGCGCCGCGCTGGGTGGTGCCGGGCTACCGCGAGGCCCGCATGCCCTGCGATGCGGCCCTGAGCGCGCAGCTATGGCAAGCAGCCCAGCACTGCGCAGCCACCACCGGCGCGGGCGCACACCTCGGGCTGATCGCCAGCGGCGACCAGTTCATTGCCTCGGTCGAAGCCGCGCAGCGCCTGCACGCTGCACTGGCCCTCGCGGGGCATGAGGTGCTGGCGGTCGAGATGGAAGGGGCCGCCGTGGCGCAGGTGTGTGCCGACTACGGCGTGCCGTTTGCCGCTGTGCGCACCATCTCCGACCGGGCGGACGACGAGGCGCATGTGGATTTCCTGCACTTCGTGCAGACCGTGGCCTGTCGCAATGCCGATGCCGTGCTGCGGGTCTTTGTTCAGTCGCTACCAAAATAATAGCTGCTTGTGCTTGATTGGTAAGCACAAGCAGCCAATTTGGCTATGAGCCCTGGGGCCTACTTGAGCCAGCCGCGTTTGCGGAAGTACCACATGGGGCCCAGCGCACTGGCCACCATCAGCGCCAGCGCATACGGGTAGCCCCAGGTCTGGGTCAGTTCGGGCATGTACTGGAAGTTCATGCCGTACACACTCGCAATCAGCGTGGGCGGCAGCAGTGCCACGCTGGCCACCGAGAAGATCTTGATGATCTTGTTCTGGTTGATGTTGATGAAGCCCACGGTGGCGTCCATCAAAAAGTTGATCTTGTCGAACAAGAAGGCGGTGTGGTTGTCCAGCGATTCGATGTCGCGCAGGATCTGTCGCGCCTCCTCGAACTGCTCGGCGTTGAGCATCTTGGAGCGCATCATGAAGCTCACCGCGCGCCGTGTGTCCATGACGTTGCGTCGGATGCGGCCGTTCAGGTCTTCCTGTCGCGCAATGGCGGCCAGCACCTCGCCCGCGCGCGTGTCGGTCACGTCGCCCGACAGCACTTGTTTGCTGACGGTTTCCAGCTCGTCGTAGATGCCTTCGAGCGTGTCGGCTGAATACTCCGCGTCGGCGTCGAACAGTTTGAGCAGCACTTCCTTGGCGTCTGCGATCAGCCCAGGCGCGCGGCGGGCGCGCATGCGCAGCAGACGGAATACGGGCACGTCCTCGTCGTGGATCGAGAACAGCACGCCCCGGCTCTTGAGGTTGGCGTTGTGCTGGTTGAGGATGAAGGCCACGCGCACCGAGCGTGGGTCTTCGTCGTCGTCGATCAGAAAGTCGCTGCGGATGTGCAACTCGCCGTTGTCTTCTTCGTAGAAGCGGGCGGATTCCTCGATGTCCTCGTCCATCGCGTCTTCGGGGATGGACAGCCCGTAGTGCTGCTTGATCCAGCGCTTTTCTTCCAGCGTCGGGGCTTCCAAGTCCACCCAGATCGGCTGGAACTTGGTCAGCTCTTCGAGCGACTCGATTTCTTCCTGGAACAGCCGGCCATTGGCCAGCGTAAAGATGTTGAGCATGGGCTCACTCCCTGGGGTTCGGTTCGGCGGTGCGGTGGAAATGGGGGTGCTTTCAACCCCCGCGGCACGCTGCCAGGGAGCTGAAAGCTACCAACTCGGGTAGGTTTCCAAAGAGATCTCTCCGATGGGGAATGGATCAGGTGCGCGATTATGGCACCGCCACCCCAGCGCGGTGATGACAGCGCTGTGGCGCTGGCTCAGTGCTGGACCGGGTTGGCTGTGCGGTCGGCCAGGTGCGCAAGCGCCATGCAGAGGTCGGCCCAGGCCGCAGCTTTGGTGGCTGGCGATCGCAGCAAAAACGCCGGGTCGTAGCTGACCACCGCGGCGCAACCCGCCACCTGGTGCAGCCGATTGCGCAGACGCCCCAGCGGTTCGGCCAGCCCCAGCGCCCAGCGGGCGGGCACATGGCCCAGCAGCAGCACGGCATCGGGCTGCAAGGCCTGCACGGCGGCGGCCAGGGCGGTGGCGTCGGTGCCAGGCGGCTGCTCGGTGCCGGCAGGGCAGCGCTGCAGGGGCAGGCAGTGGGCGTTTGGCAGCCCCGGGCGTTGCAGCGCGCGCAGCATGTTGTCCAGCAGACGGCCCCCGTCGCCCGACAGCGGTGCGGACGGGTCCGGGCATTCGACCACGACCAGCCAGCGTGCGCCGTCGGCAGCTGCGTCCGAATACAGCGCCACCGGTGCGCGGGCACGCAACACCCAGTCGGCGCCGCCGGGGCTGGCCGATGCTGCCGCGGGCGCGCGGGTGGCAAGGGGCGAGGCCGGCAGCACCGCGCGCGCGCTGGCAGCGGTGCTGGGCGCAGATGTGGCAGTGGGCTCGGCAGTGGCCCGTGGGACCGCCGGCGTCGGCGCTGCCGCCGCTGGCAGCGCAGGGGCGAGCGCGGCGGGGGGCGATTCGGCATGTTCAGCAGGGCCGGGCCACCACACGGTGATACCCATTTCCTGCAGCATGGCCCGCTGGCGGGCATCCAGGTCCAGTGCCATGGTCGGGGCCTCAGAGCATGCGGCTCATCACGATGGCGTCCTCGCGCTCGCCGTTGTGGGCCGGGTAATAGCGTTTGCGCTCGCCCACGCGGCGAAAGCCGTAGGCGGTATAGATGGCTTGCGCGCGCAGGTTGCTCACGCGCACCTCCAGCCACAGCCATTGCGCGCCTTGCTGGCGCGACCAGTCGGCCAGCGCATCCAGCAGCGTGCGCGCGTGGCCCTGGCGCTGGTGGGCTGGAGCCACGGTCAGGTTCAGCAGGTGCACCTCGTCCACCCCCTTCATGGCCACAAAGTAGCCCAGCAGTGTGTCGCCTGCCATGAGCAGCTGGCATGCATAGCCTGCCGCCAGCGCGTCGATGAAGTTGCCGCGTGTCCAGGGGTGCGAATATGCCTGCTGCTCGACCGCCATCAGAGCGTCTAGCCCGTCCAGCGCCAGGGGCACGAATGTGGTCGGAGTGGTCGGAGTGGGCGCAGAGCGCAGCGGTGCGGGCATGGGAGGAGACTCGGAGCAGAACATGCGGGGCCTCAGGCCTGCGCCGTGGGCGCGGCAGCGGCCGATGTTACCTGCGCGGCCTTGGCCGCAGCACGCTCGGCCGTGGTGTGCGCCACCTTGTCACGCACGTACAGGGGCAAGGCTTGGGCCGCCGGCACGGCCTGCCCCTGGTCCAGCAGTGCGGGGGCCAGCCGCAGCAGGGCCGCGGCGTCGGGCCGTGCGGGCACAGCCGTCGCTGTGGCGGCCGCGGCCACGCGTGCGCCGTAGGCCTGTACGGCATTGCCTGCCAGCGTCCAACCCTCGGGCACTGCCAGGACTTCTGGCGCGCACAGGCCCAGCGGCCCGGCCGATTGCCAGCCGTCGCCCTCGGTCCACTGCCAGGCCGTGTGGTACAGCTCGTCCATGCGCGCATCCAGTGCGGCCACCACCTGGGTGCAGCCGTGGCGTGCGCGTGCGTCCTCGGCCACGGCCAGCAGCGTCGGCACCGGCAGCACCGGCAGGCCCTGGCCACCGCGTGCGCCAAAGGCCAGCCCCTGGGCCACGGAACAGGCCGTGCGCAGGCCCGTGAAAGATCCGGGCCCCTGGCCAAAGACCAGGGCGTCCAGCGTGTCCAGCGTCAGCCCGGCCTGCGCCAGCAGCCCGCGCAGTGCCGGGATCAGTGTGGCCGAGGCCTGGGCCCCCCCGGGTAGTTGCTCCGTGATCGGGCCTTGGGGGCCGGTCACGGCCAGGAAAAGGGTGTCGGTGCTGGTGTCAAAGGCGAGCAGGCGCATGAGAGTCGGTCAGGAGCGAGGGGCTGTGGCGGCCGCAGGCGGGGCGGGTGGAGCCGCTGGCGTGGTGCTGCGCAGCACCCCCGCAAGAATGCCGGCCGTGACCAGCACCAGGCCTGCGCCCAGGTTCCAGTGCAGGGGTTCGCCCAGGAACACTACGGCCCCCATGGCCGACAGGCCGGGCACCAGGGCCGTAATCATGGTCGATCGCACGGGGCCGAAGTAGCGGATCATGTGCGTGAAGGTGATGCCCGAAATCACCACCGAGCCGCCGCCCTGGAACACCATCTGGAAGACGATTTCGCTCCACGGTGCCGCGCCCAGGCGGCTGGTGATCCACCCGGCCTGGCTCAGCAGCAGGTACAGCGGCAGGTACACCATGCAGGCAAACGCAGTGATCGCAATCGTGGCCTGCACGGCGTCCACCGCATGCCGGCGGGCCATGACGCTGTAGGTGCCCCAGCACGCTGCGGCGGCCATGAATAGCAGATCGCCCTTCCACACATCGCCGCCATCAAATGCTGACAACAGGCTGCTCCCGCCTACGAGCAGGTCACCTGCCACGATCAGGGCCAAGCCCAGGGCCCGTGCGCGGGTGATGTGGTCGCGCAGCAGCCAGGCGGCCAGGAGCGCTGTCCACAGCGGCAGGCTGCCCGGCATGAGCACCGCGGCATGGGTAGCCGGTGCGTGGAAGAAACCTGAATACGCCAGCATCGCGTACAGCAGTCCGCCAAAGGTGCCCAGCAGCGCCGTGGTGCGCCACGGCAAAGGCGAGAGCCCACCCACGCTGCTGGCTGGCGCGCTGAGCCCCTGTGCCTGCGCCCGCGAGCGCTGCCGCTGCACCAGCCACCAGCCCCAGGGCAGCAGCACGAGGCTGGCCCCCAGGATGCGCAGTAGCGCAATGTCGAAAGGGGCCAGCGTGCGCTGGGCCGAGGCGCGGGCGATGACGATGAAGCCCGTCCAAATCGTGACGGTGACGACCGCTGACAGCATGCCTGCGGCGCGGGGGGAAAGACGCATCGGGCGATTATCGTTGCCGCCGCGCAATGCTGCACTGCGGCCCGTGGGCCGGGCGATAGACTCATGGCCCATGCGTCTGCGTCTGCCATTGTTTGCCCGTCTGCTGTGTGTCACTGTGTGCCTGGTGCTGGCTGGGGTGGGGCAGGCCCGGACAGTGGTCCCTGCGGCCTCGGCTGGTGGGGGAACATCGGCCCCTGTGGTGGCCACGGCCCTGCCCGCCGAGGTCGAGGCGGCGCTGGCCCGCGCACGCCTGCCGCGCGAGGCGCTGTCGGCGTTCGTGGTCGAGGTGCCTCCTGGCTCGCGCGCTGCGGTGCCCCGTCTGGCCCACCGTGCACAGGAGCCGGTGAACCCGGCTTCCGTGATGAAGCTGGTCACCACCTATGCGGCGCTCGATCTGCTGGGGCCCGCCTACACCTGGAACACGCCGGTCTATATCGAAGGCACGGTGCAGGGCGGCAGCCTGCAGGGCAACGTGTACCTGCAGGGGCAGGGCGATCCCAAGCTGGTGGTAGAGCGGCTGTGGCTGCTGCTGCGCCGCCTGCAGGCCCAGGGCATCCAGGTCATCGTGGGCGACATCGTGCTGGACAAAAGCGCCTTCCAGGTGTCCGAACTCGACCCGGGCCGCTTTGACGGCGAGCCGCTGCGGCCTTACAACGCCGCGCCCGAGGCATTGCTGCTGAACTACAAGTCGGTGCTCATGACGTTCATTCCCGACACTGCAGCCGGCGTAGCGCGCGTGCAGTACGAGCCACCGCTGGCGGGGGTGCATCGCCCGGCCACCGTGCCGCTGGCTGCGCCCGGTGCCGACTGCGGCGACTGGCGGTCGGGGTTGAAGGCCGAGCTTGCCGATGCGCAGCGCGTGGTTTTTCAGGGCGTGTATCCGGCTGCCTGCGGCGAGCGGTCCTGGCCCGTGGCCTACGCCGATCCGCGCAGCTATGCCGCCCGTGCCGTGGAGGGGCTGTGGCGCGAACTCGGCGGCAAGCTCACGGGCAGCGTGCGCGAGGGCCGGGTGCCCGCGGGCCTCAAGCCTGCGTTTGCCGTGCAGTCGCCGTCGCTGGCAGAACTGGTGCGCGACATCAACAAGTTCAGCAACAACGTGATGACGCAGCAGTTGTTCCTCACGCTCGCGCTGCAACGCCAGGGCGTGGGCAGCTTCGATGGTGCGCGTGAGCTGGTGCACCAGTGGTGGCAGGCCCGATGGCCTGCGGAGGAGCCGCCAGTGGTGGACAACGGTGCCGGCCTGTCGCGCGAGGCGCGCATCACGCCTCAGGCGCTGGCGCGCATGCTGCAGTCGGCCTGGGTGTCGCCCGTGATGCCGGAACTGCTCGCCTCGCTCCCCGTAGCCGGGGTGGATGGCACGTTGCGCCGCAGCCAGAGCCGGCCCGGCAGCGCCCACCTCAAGACCGGCAGCCTGCGCGATGTGATGTCGATAGCGGGCTATGTACACGCTGCCAGCGGCCGCCGCTACGTGTTGGTGGGCATCGTTCAGCATGCGCAGGCAGGCAACGCCCGGCCGGTGCTCGACGCGCTGATCGACTGGACCGCGCGCGATGGCGCAGCCCCCTGACTTCCCGCACTTTTTTCTGGACCGTTTTCCATGTCCCTGACCGACCTCGTCGGCTATATCGCCGCCATGCTCACCACCTGCAGCTTCGTGCCGCAGGCCCTGCATACCTTCCGCACACGCGATGTGAGCGGCATCTCCCTGGGCATGTACAGCGTGTTCACCACCGGGGTGGCGCTGTGGCTGGCCTATGGCCTGGCCCTACTGGCCTGGCCCATCGTGGTGGCCAATGCCATCACGCTGATGCTGGCCGGGGCCATTCTGGCCATGAAGTTGCGCTACAGCCGCAGCCCACGGTAGGAGCCTGTCGGACTTGGGGTGTCGAAAGCGAACATGAGCCCCCGCGAGGGCCGTTTTCGCCGTGTTTGCAGCCCCATAGCGGAGCACATAGCGGGGCTATGGGGCCCAAAGACGGTGAAAAATGGACCGCTGCGGCCCATGGGCCATTGGCATGCAGCCGACGATTCTCAAGTCCGACAGGCTCCTGGGTGCAGCTCACGCTGTTGTTGCAATGCAGCTCGCAAAACGCTGTGAACAGGCTCTTAGGAAGAGGGCTTGCTCAGAGGGCTTCCAGGGCTTCCGCCCGGCCAGGTGCGGCTTGTCGCCTACGTGTCAAGTGCGGCCCAGGACGCGCGTAATCCCCTATGGTTTGTGCAGCGCGGCTGCGCGCACCATCCGGCGGTTGCCAATTCCCCATTTTTTCGGAGGTTGATCGCCATGTACCAAAGCCCTTTGCGTCTTTCCTGCCTTGCCGTCGCCACGGCCGCCCTGTTGGCCGCCTGCGGCGGCTCTGACGGCCCCAACCGAGGCGATCTGCTGGAGACGCCTGCAGTTCTGGCCACGCTGACCGCCGCCCAGATCGATGCATCGTCGGCCGCCTCCGGGCTGCAGCCCCTGACCGGCAAGGCTCAGTGCGACGTGAAGGTCGTGGCACTGAACTACTCGACGGTGGGCGTGCAAGCGGGCGAGAAGACCAACGCGTCGGGTGTGATGCTGGTGCCTGCGGGCGCCTGCACCTCGCCGGCCGCCCTGGTGGCCTATGCCAAGGGCACCGATGTGCAAAAGCCCCGTACGCTGGCCAATCCGCAAGACAGCGAAACCTTCCTGCTGGCCGCCATGTATGCCGCGCGTGGGTACGCCGTGGTCGCCACCGACTACCTGGGCTTTGCCAAGTCGAACTACAGCTACCACCCCTACCTGCATGCCGACTCGCAGGCCACGGCGGTCATTGATTCGGTGCGTGCGGCGCGCAATGCGGCCTCCACCGTGGGGGCTTCGCTGTCGGGCAAAGTGATGTTCACCGGCTATTCGCAAGGGGGCCATGCGTCCATGGCAGCGCACCGCGCTGCCGAACGCGACCATCCGACCGAGTTCAATGTGGTCGCGGGGGCGCACCTGGCCGGTCCGTACAACCTGTCGGGTTCGCTCAAGCTCACCGAGGCGATTGCCGGCTACCAGTTCTTCGTGCCCTATCTGGTCACGGCCTGGCAAAAGGTCTATGGCAACGTCTATACCGACGTGAACCAGGCATTTAAGGCTCCGTACGCCAGTTACATCGAGACCTTGCTGCCCAGCCCCACGCTGAACTACACCACGCTCGTGACCACGGGCCGTCTGCCGGGCGGTCCCGGGGTGACGCCCAACCAGGCGCGCGACGCGATTTTCCAACCCGCCTTTTTGCAAGGCGCCCAAACCAGCAACACGCACCCGCTGTACCTGGCAGCCAAGCGCAACGATCTGCTGGGCTGGAACCCCAAGGCGCGCGTGCTGCTGTGCGGTGGCGCGGGCGATCCGACCGTTCCTCCGGCCGTGCACCAGGCTCCGATGAAGGCCGACTTCGACAGCCGTGGCCTGACCAACGTGGTGTCGGTGGATGTGGACGCTGCCATCCAGGCGGCGTTTGGTCCGGGGGGCAAGGCGCCGACCGATCCGACTTCAGAGGCCTTTGCCACCTACTACGGCAGCTACCACGGCACCTACGAGCCGCCCTTCTGTCACGCCCAGGCGCGCGCTGTGTTCGACGCTGTGCGCTGAGCGCCTTCTGCAAAGGGCCCCTTTCCAAGGGGGCCTGCAGCAGCAAAAAAGCCGACCCTTGGGTCGGCTTTTTCATGGTGCGAGACCCTAGGAGCCTGTCGGACTTGGGAATCGTCGGCTGCAAATGGGCCTCAGCGGTCCATTTTTCACCGTCTTTTG
>JBKBUN010000137.1:0-8514 GCA_046289925.1 Burkholderiaceae bacterium
GCGGAAAATGGACCGCTGCGGCCCATTTGCAGCCGACGATTCCCAAGTCCGACAGGCTTCTAGAACCTGCCGGGCTGACCGCAGGCCCGATGGCGCTGACAGAGGCCCCGGCCTACGCCCAAGTGCTGCGCGGAGCAGAGCCTGTGCGCTGGACGCCCGAGTCTGCCGCCCCCCTGCCCTGGCCTGCTGGGCCGGCCGGCTGCCTACCGCAGGCCCGCACCTGCTGGATCGGCCTGCCACTGCCCGGCCCCAAAGGACCGATCGGCGTGCTCGGGCTGTGGCTGCAGCAGCCTTCCGACCTGGAAATCGAAGCCGACGCCAGCCTGCTGCAGTACATCGCCACACAGGTGGCCTCTGCGGTGGAGCGCAAGCGCATGCACCAACGCCTGGAACACATGGCACGGCACGACCTGCTGACCGGCCTGCCCAACCGAGCGCATCTGCACGAGCAGCTACAGGCCGCCCTGCACCGCGCACAGCCGTCAGGCGACCGTGTCGATGTACTGTTTCTGGACTTGGACGACTTCAAGCGCGTGAACGACACCCTTGGCCACAGCGCAGGCGACCAGTTGCTGTGCGAGGTGGCCCAGCGCCTGCGGCACGCCATCCCCGATCGCCACCTGCTGGCCCGCCTCGGCGGCGATGAGTTCGTGGTGGTGGTCGAGCACGGCGCCAGCCACAGCGAAGCGGCAGATCTGCAGGCACGCATTGGCATGGCGTTCGAGCCGCCGTTTCACATCAGTGGCACGGGGCTGCGGATGCGGCCGAGCCTTGGGCATGCGGTGTTTCCAGACCACGCGGGCGATGCCGACGGCCTGCTGAGACGCGCCGACGCCGCCATGTACGCACACAAACGCCGAGCGCCATCGCGACCGGCACAGGCTTGAGCAGCGCGCCACAAGCGGCTGGCCGGCCGCTGCCGAGGGACCAGGCGCGGACCGCAGATCGCGGGGGCCGCGCCTGCGCCTGGTGGTGGCTTGCCCCCAACCATGCCCGTGCTTTTTGCTTTCGGCAACGCTGAAGCAGTTCTCGTGATGGCGCGCACCCGGCTTTGGGAAGAGATGCAAGGTGCCCAACGCAGCGGGGATGCCGCCCCAGCGGGCTTGGCAAGGGCGCGGATAGCGCTTGGGGCTTGCAAGCCGAGGGGCAAGGCCATGGGCCACGGTCACAACGCAAACCGGTGGCGCTTTCACGGTTTCGCTCAGCGCTTTCATAATCGCGGCCATGGCAAAGAGTCTTGGCCCACGGGCCGCGGCGCAGCGATCGTCAAGGGCGCGCATCGGGTGGGCGCCTGCGTTCGGTGCGCTGCTGCTGGGATGCCTGGTGTTCGTCCCCCCGGTGATGGCCGCCCCTCCTGGCGCGCCCCCTCGGTCTGCCGTGCAGGCACCGACGCCCGGCGCAGAAGTGCGCGCACTGCACGCTGCCATCGTGCGCACCCGCGACCACCAGGGGCTTGCGTTTGCCGTGATCGACAAACGCGCCGCCGCGCTGCATGTGTACAACTCAGAGGGGCAACTGCTCGCTTCGACGGCGGTGCTGCTGGGCTTGTCGCGAGGCGATGACTCTGCACCAGGCATTGGCGAGCGGCCTCTGGGCGACATTCAGCCCCACGAACGCACCACACCGGCCGGGCGCTTTATCACTGAGCCGGGCGTGAACTTGCAGGGCGAAGACATCGTCTGGATCGATTACGCGGCCGCCGTGTCCATCCACCGCCTGCGCCCCGTGCATGCGTCACAGCGCCGCGCGCAGCGGCTGGCCTCGCCCACACCGGAGGACAACCGCATTACTTACGGCTGCGTGAATGTGCCCCAGGCGTTCTACGAGCGCCACTTGGTGCCACTGTTTGGACGCCAGCATGCGCTGGTGTACGTGCTCCCAGAGCAGCGGCCGCTGGCCGAGGTGTTTGGGCAACTACTGCAGCCCTGACCGCGCCAGCCTCTGGCCCAGATATGATCTTCGGCTCAGGGGGCTGCAGCAGGTGCTGGCGCTCGGCCACCGCATCGCGCACACAGTTCCACACCGCCTGCATACGCGCCACGTGCTTGTTCTCGGCGGGCATGGACATCCAGAACGTGCGCGTAAAGCGCGCCTGCTGGGGCAGCACGGGGACGAGAGCCGGGTCTTGCGCGGCCACAAAGGCTGGTAGTACGGCTAGGCCCGTGCCGGCGCGCGCGGCCTCGTACTGGGCCAGCACGCTGGTGCTGCGCAGCGCAAAACGCTCGGGGCGGTGCAATTCGTCCAGGATCTGCAGCTCTTTGCTGAACAGCAAGTCGTCCACATAGCTGATAAAGCTGTGGCCGCGCAGGTCGTCGGCCGTGGCAATCGGTGCATGCGCGGCTAGGTAGCTGCGCGCGCCATAGAGCTGCAGCACGTAGTCGGTGAGCTTGACCACGAGCACCGCGCCGCGGGCCGGGCGTTCTAGCGAGATCACGATGTCGGCCTCGCGCCGCGACAGATGCACCAGCCGCGGCAGGGCCAGCAGGTCGATGGTCAGGCCCGGGTGTTCACGCGCAAAGCTTGCGAGGGCCGCAGCCAGCACCAGGTTGCCAAAGCCCTCGGTGGTGCCCACGCGCACCAGCCCATGCAAACCCTGGCGGGTGGCCGGGGCCGCATTGCGCTCCAGCGCCACAAAAGCCGCCTCCATGGCTTCGATCTGCGGCAGCATCAGCCGCCCAGACTCGGTGAGCCGATGGCCGCCCGCCTCGCGGGCAAACAAGGCCTGGCCCACCTGTTTTTCGAGCGCTTGCAGACGCCGGGCCACCGTGGTGTGGTCTACCCCCAGGCGACGCGCAGCGCCCACCAGCGTGCCGGCGCGGGCCAGTTCCAGAAAGTAGCGCAGGTGGTCCCAGTCCATCGGATGCGTCCGGCGTTCAGACGGCGCAGGCCGGCGTGTCAGCGGCTGCGCAAGCAGTGTGCATAAATGCAAATCTCATGCGCGATATTGTCTATTGTTCTCGCAATTCTGCACAGCTACCATGCACGGGCTCGGAGCGCTTCGCGCCCCATTTTTCCTTGGAGACACGCCCATGAACGCCCCCCAATCCACCGCCGTGCTGGCCCCTACCGTCAAGCTGCTGATCGGCGGCAAGTTTGTCGAGTCCAAGACCACCGAATGGCGCAACGTGGTCAACCCGGCCACCCAGCAAGTGCTGGCCCGTGTACCCTTTGCCACGCCCGAAGAGATCGAGGCCGCCGTCGCCTCGGCCAAGGAAGCGTTCAAGACCTGGAAGAAAACCCCCATTGGCACGCGTGCCCGCATCTTCCTGAAGCTGCAGCAACTGATCCGCGAAAACATGGGCGAGCTGGCCGCGCTGCTCACGGCCGAGCAGGGCAAGACCCTGCCCGACGCGGAAGGCGACGTGTTTCGCGGCCTGGAGGTGGTGGAGCATGCGGCCAGCATCGGCAACTTGCAGCTCGGTGAGCTGGCCAACAATGTGGCCGCAGGCGTGGACACCTACACGGTGCTGCAACCCCTGGGTGTGTGCGCGGGCATCACGCCCTTCAACTTCCCGGCCATGATCCCGCTGTGGATGTTCCCGATGGCAATTGCCACGGGCAACACCTTCGTGCTCAAGCCCTCCGAGCAGGACCCGATGGTGACCATGCGCCTGTGCGAGCTGGCGCTGGAAGCTGGCATTCCACCCGGCGTGCTGAACGTGGTGCACGGTGGCGAAGCCGCAGTGAACGCAATTTGCGACCACCCGGACATCAAGGCCATCAGCTTCGTAGGCTCCACCAAAGTGGGCACGCATGTGTACCAGCGCGCCAGCCTCCATGGCAAGCGCGTGCAATGCATGATGGGTGCAAAGAACCACGCCATCGTGCTGCCCGATGCGAACAAGGAGCAAACCCTCAACGCCCTGGTCGGGGCGGCTTTCGGCGCGGCAGGCCAGCGCTGCATGGCGTTGTCGGTCGTGATCCTGGTGGGTGAGTCGCAGCAGTGGATTCCGGAACTGGTGGCCAAGGCCCAAACGCTCAAAGTGAGCGGCGGCACCGAAAAGGGCACCGACGTGGGTCCGCTGATCTCGTGCGCCGCACGCGACCGCGTGGTCAGCCTGATCGAACGCGGCATTGCCGACGGTGCCACGCTGGAGTTGGACGGCCGCAACCCGCAGGTGCCCGGCTACGAGCAAGGCAACTTCGTGGGCCCGACGATCTTCAGCGGCGTCAAGCCCGGCATGGCGATCTACGACCAGGAGATCTTCGGCCCCGTGCTCTGCCTGGTTGCGGCTGACACGCTGGACGAAGCCATCGCCTTCATCAACGCCAACCCCAACGGCAATGGCACGGCCATCTTCACACAAAGCGGCGCGGCGGCGCGCAAGTTCCAGGAAGAGATCGACGTGGGCCAGGTCGGCATCAACGTGCCCATTCCGGTGCCCGTGCCCATCTTCTCGTTCACCGGCTCGCGCGCATCCAAACTGGGCGATCTGGGGCCGTATGGCAAACAGGTCGTGATGTTCTACACCCAGACCAAGACCGTGACCGCACGCTGGTTTGACGACAGCACCGTAAGCCAAGGCGTGAACACCACGATCAGCCTGAAGTGACGGGCCCTGATGCGCATGGCGTGCAGGTGGCTGGACGCGCATGCCGTCCACCCGTTCGCGCAGAGCCTGACGAAGCAGCCCACAGGGCTTCGATCGGTTCAGCCTGAACGGCGGGAGGGCGGTGGTGGCCAACGCCGCTCTGCCCTGCCAGGCCATGCCTTCTTGGCCCCTGACCGTGCACTCCGCGACCAGCCCCGGCGACGGCTGGGCTGGTGTCCAATGCAGGCCATGCAATCCTCTCGCACCAACCTTGCTGCGCCGGCCTGGGCGGTCACAGCCTTGCTGCTTTGCGGCGGCGCAGTGCCGCTTGGGCACGCACAGGCCCAGGCCGGTGCGGCCTGCAACCCGGCAGCTACGGTCGCCGAGACCAAGGCCTGCGCCGTGCAGGCCTTCCAGGCGGCCGACACCACCATACAGATCCTCTACGAAGACGTGATGCGCGCCCTTTCGGCCCACGAACGCCCGCAACTGCGCCAAGAGCACAGTGCCTGGCGTCGCGAGCGCACGGCCCTGTGCAAACGCGAGACACAGGCGCGCGAAACGCAGCCCCAAGGCCCACGCCTGTTCCACGAATGCCTCACCCGCGTGACCCTGCAACGCCGCGCCGGGCTGCTGCGCTGGCTCAACGCCGACAGTCCGGCCAGGCCCTGAATCCCTTCACATCCGAAGCCAACCTGCCCAAGAGACACCGCCATGGACTTTGAGCTGACCGAAGAACAACGCGCCTTTGCCCAGACAGCGCGCGACTTTGCGCTGGCAGAACTCGCGCCCCACGCCGCGCATTGGGATGCCGAAGGCATCTTTCCCAAGGAAGTCATCGCCAAGGCCGGCACGCTGGGCTTTTGCGGGCTGTATGCACCCGAAGCGGCTGGCGGCCTTGCCCTACCCCGGCTGGATGCCACGCTGGTGTTCGAAGAAATGGCCGCGGTGGACCCATCCACCACGGCTTTCATCACCATCCACAACATGGCCACCTGGATGCTCGGCACCTGGGCGCAGCCCGCCGTGCGCGACCACTGGGGCCCGCTGCTCACCAGCGGCGAAAAACTGGCCAGCTACTGCCTGACGGAGCCCGGCGCTGGCTCAGACGCCGCATCGCTCAAGACCCGCGCCGAGCTGGTGGGCCGCGAATACGTCATCAACGGCAGCAAAGCCTTCATCAGCGGTGCGGGCAGCACCGATGTGCTGGTGCTCATGGCCCGCACGGGCGACGCCGGGGCGGCCGGCATCAGCGCCTTCGTGGTGCCGGCCGACACGCCCGGCATCAGCTACGGCAAGAAAGAACACAAAATGGGCTGGAACAGCCAGCCCACGCGCACCATCAGCTTCGACAATGTGCGCATCCCGGCGCAAAACCTGCTGGGCCGCGAGGGCGAGGGCTTCAAGATTGCGATGAAGGGGCTGGACGGCGGACGCATCAACATCGCCACCTGCTCGGTGGGGGCGGCCCAGGGGGCGCTGGCGCAGGCCCAGCAGTACATGCAAGACCGCAAGCAGTTCGGCAAAAGCATTGCAAGCTTCCAGGCACTGCAATTCAAGCTGGCCGACATGGCCACCGAACTGGTGGCCGCGCGGCAGATGGTGCGGCTGGCTGCAGCCAAGCTCGACGCCGGTGCGCGCGACGCCACCACCTACTGCGCCATGGCCAAGCGCTTTGCGACCGATGTGGGCTTCCACGTGGTGAACGAGGCGCTGCAGTTGCATGGTGGCTACGGCTACATCCGCGAATACCCGCTAGAGCGCTTGCTGCGCGACGCGCGCGTGCACCAGATCCTGGAAGGCACGAACGAGATCATGCGCGTGATCATTGCGCGCCGCATGCTCGACAGCGATGCGCCCGAGGCGATCCGCTGAGTCCGCCACCACAGGCCACCAGATGACCAACGCAAGCGCTATGGCATTGACAGCAGCTTGCGCTGATCACTGAAGCACAAGCGGCCCATTCCGTACCGATGCCCTCACGCCCCTTGTCCGACGAAACGCAGCAGCTGATCCAGGCCGTGCGCGCCGCGCTGGCACACCGCAGCGACGTGGATGAGCGCCCGCTGTTCGGCTGCTGGGCCTTTTTTGTGGACGGCAAGCTGTGCGTGGGTGTCAAGCACAACGAACTGCTGCTGCGCCTGCCGCCCGAGCGGCACCGCGAGTTCCAGGAGATGCAAAACACCCGCGAGCTGTCCCCCAGCGGTGGCATGCAGGGCTACTTTTGGGTGGAGCCCAACGGCTATGCCAGCGCAGCGCAATGGCGCTGGTGGCTGGACGAGGCACTGGCCTACAACCCTCGGGCCAAGGCCTCGCCACGGCGCAAGCCCGCGGCCGCGCCCGCGGCGCACACGGGTGCCACACGGCCCAGCCTCTTTGAGCACGATGGCTGACGGCCACCCGACCGGTTTCAAGGCCAAATCGGCCCGATAACTAGCAAAATCAAGCACAAAGAGCTCATCTTTTGATAGCAAACCACCAGATCCTTTTCCACGGGACCTTTTTCTTTTTCACTCGACAACGACCGCAAGGAGAACCCTCATGAAAATCGCATTCATCGGCCTGGGCAACATGGGCGGCCCTATGGCCCTGAACCTGCACAAGGCGGGCCACGAGGTGCTGGCCTTTGACCTGTCGAAGGCAGCGTGCGACAAGGTGGCCGCGAGCGGTGTGCGTATTGGTGGCGACGCCAATGCCACGGTGCAAGGGGCCGAAGTGGTCATCAGCATGCTGCCCGCCAGCCAGCATGTGGAGGCGCTGTTCCTGGGCACGGGCCAGGCCAAGGGCTTGCTGGCCTGCCTGCCCGCCGGTACGCTGGTGATCGACTGCTCGACGATTGCCGCCGCCAGCGCGCGCAAGGTGGCAGAGGCCGCCAAGGCCCAGCAGATTGACTTCATCGACGCCCCCGTTTCGGGCGGCACGGGCGGCGCGATTGCCGGCACGCTGACCTTCATGGTGGGCGGCGACGCTGCCGTGCTGGAGCGCGCGCGCCCAGTGCTCGAAAAGATGGGGGCCAACATCTTCCACGCCGGCAGCGTGGGCGCGGGGCAGACGGCCAAGATCTGCAACAACATGCTGCTGGGCATCCTGATGGCGGGCACCAGCGAAGCCATTGCCCTGGGCGTGGCCAACGGGCTCGACCCCAAGGTGCTCAGCGAGATCATGCGCCGCAGTTCGGGCGGCAACTGGGCGCTGGAGAAGTACAACCCCTTCCCTGGTGTGATGGAAACCGCCCCGGCCAGCAAGGGCTACGCGGGCGGCTTTGGCACCGACCTGATGCTCAAGGACCTGGGCCTGGCGCAGGAAAGCGCCGCCGCCGTCAAGGCCGCCACGCCGCTGGGCGGGCTGGCGCGTAACCTGTATGCCGCGCACAGCCTGGCCGGACATGGCGGGTTGGATTTCTCCAGCATCCTGCAGATGTTCCACAAGGGGCGCTGAACGCTGGGGGGCGCATGCCCCGCAGACGGCAGGGCCGGCCTGCTCAGTCCGGCACCACTGCAGTCACTTCGATCTCTACCTTGGCCCGGTCTTCCACCAGGGCCGAGACTTCCACTGCCGTCATGGCCGCGTTGAAGCTGCCGATCAGTTCGCGGAAATGGCGGCCAATCTCAGGGTACGCGGCCACATATTCGCGCTTGTCGGTCACGTACCAGGTCATGCGCACGATGTGCTCGGGGCGGGCTCCGCCTTCGCGCAGCACCTCCACAATGTTTTGCAGCGCCTGGCGCACCTGGCCGGCCAGGTCGTCGGTATGGAATATGCCCTGCGCGTCCCAGCCGATCATGCCTGCCACAAACACCATGCGGCCGCGAGCGGTCACGCCGTTGGCATAGCCGCGCGGTCGGGGCCAGCCGGGGGGAAGCAGGGTTTGCATGCAAGTCTCCTCGTGCGTGTGTAGGGCTGCTAGGAGCCTGTCGGACTTGGGAATCGTCGGCTGCAAATGAGCCGCAGCGGTCTATTTTTCACCGTCTTTGGGCCCCAT
>JBKBUN010000013.1:0-33615 GCA_046289925.1 Burkholderiaceae bacterium
TCGGAAAGCTCAGCGTCTGCGCGCTGGCGTCGTACAGCGCGATGGTGCAGCCTTCGGACGGAATCAGTCGGCCGATCAGCTCGCAGATTTGCACACACAGCGCATGCAGCCCCGGGGCGGTGTGCGCCGCCTCTGAAATGGCATGCAGAACGGCCTGCACCGCTTCCTGGCGTTTGCGCTGGCTGATGTCGTGGGCCACGGCCACGCGCACGCCGGGCCCGGAGAGCCATCGTGCCGTCCAGCGGATGTGGGCAATCCGGCCGTCCTTGCGGACGTAGCGATTTTCAAAATGGAACTGGTCTCGCCCGCTCATGATGTCGCGGGCTGCCTCCAAAGTGCGCTCACGGTCGGCCGGGTGTACCAGCTCGATCATCGGCCTGCCCACTACGTCCTCGGCTGCGTAGCCAAAGATGCGCTCGTAGGCCGGGCTGACAAACAGGTAGCGCCCCTGCGCATCGACCACGCACACGGCATCCAGTAGCAGATCCACAAGGTTCAGCGTTGCAAGAACGTTGGCGGGCATGGCGTGGTTGGGCGGGCGCAGGCGGTTCGGGCATTGTGCCTGCTTCGGTGTCGCCCGTGTGTGGCAGGCGGCATGCCCATGCGGACCCGCCCGCGAACGTTTGACCGAATCGTGACTGTCGGATTGGCGCATCAAGGGCTTGTACCGGGGCGAAGGCAGGCCCGAATCCCGCTATCCTCGACACGTCTGGGGTTGTGGCACTTTGCCTGACCCGGGCGCCGTAGGGGCGCTCGTGGGCACCGCCCGATTTTTTCTCTCATGGTTGTCCCGCATGCGCTCAGTCGTCCGCGCCCCTTCGTGGTGGGGCTCGGTGTGGCTGTGCTCGGGGTCGTTTTGAGTGTGTGGCTGATGCGCCAGCAGAGCCATGCCGTGGCCATGGTCGACCGCGCCCGTTTCGAGCAGGCCGCGATGTTGTTTGCCGACGCCATGGGCCAAAGGATTGCAGCCAACACCGAAGTGGTGCAGGGCCTGCGCAGCCTGTTCACCGCCAACCCAGACCTGGGACGCGCCGACTTTGACCGCGTGGCCCGCGAGCTCGACATCAAACAGCGCTACCCGGGTGTGCGCAACCTGTCGTTCATCCGCCATGTGCCGGGTGAGCAGCGCGCCGCCTATGAGGCCCGCGTCCGTGCCGATACCTCGCTGCACCCCGAGGGCTACCCGGGCTTCGCAATCAAGCCTGAGGGCGACCGCCACGAGTACTTCGTGACCGAGTACCTGTGGCCCATGGAAGGCAATGAAAGCATGCTCGGTTGGGACATCAGCGCTCAGCCGACCGATCTGGATGCCATGCGCTACAGCCGCGAGACTGGCCTGGTGGTGGCCTCCGGCCCGTTCGATCTGCTCCAGGAGGAATCCCAACGGGCGGCCATTGTGCTTCGGGTGCCGGTGTTCGACCGCATACACGACCCGTTGTCGCCCCGCTTCCTCGGGGCTGTGGCGTCCACCATCCGGGTGTACGACCTGGTGGGAGCGCTGCGTGCGCAGGGTTACCTGGAGGGTATCGCGGTCTCCATGGTGGACGTGGGTTCCTTGCGCAACGCGGACGACAACACGCCACGCCCTCTGCTGGAGCTGAGCGGTGTGCCCCTGCCCGATGCCCAGGCGTATGTGCGCGAACTGCCCGTGCACGACCGCCGGTGGCAGTTGCGCTTTCTGCCGGCACGCAGCTTTGTGTTGCAGTCGGAGCAGCGCCTGCCGTGGCTTGCAGGGCTGGCCGGTATGGTGGTCACGGCCCTGCTGTCAGTGCTGGCCATGCTGCTCACTCGCCGCGGCACGGTGGCCCTGGCGCGGGCAGAGGTCTCGGACGAGGCGCGCCGTGACAGTGAGGAGCGTTTTCGTGCCCTGTTCCATCAGGCAGCAGTGGGGGTGGCCCAGGTGCACACCTCCAGTGGGCGCTTGGTGCGCGTGAACCAGAAGTTCTGCGACATCCTGGGGTACTCGCCCTCCGAAATGCTGGCGTTGGAGCCCTCGCAACTGCTGCCGCTTCCGCTGCAGGCCAACGAGCAGGCCCAGGTACGCCGGCTGCACGCGGGCGAGTTGCAGGAGTACCGCACCGAGCGCTGTTACGTGCACAAGAGTGGCCATCCTGTCTGGGTAGACCTGACCTTGTCGCCCATGTGGAGCGCCAACCCCGAGCCCGACTACCACTTGGCCGTGGTGCAAGACATCACGCAGCGCAAAGCGCTGGAAGACACTTTACGCAACAGCGAGCAGCGGCTGCGCGGCATTTTGCAGCGGCTGCCAGTGGGCATGTGCCTGGTACAGGCCGATGGCCGCATCAGTTTCCGCAACGATCGCTTCGTGCAGATCTGCGGGTACACCGAAGCCGATGTGCACACGCTGGACGAGTGGTGGGTGCGAGCCTATCCCGATCCCGACTACCGTGCGCGCGCAAGAACCGTCTGGACGGGCTATCTCGACAAAGCGAACAAGGCCGATGGCCGCATCGAGGCTGGCGAGTACCTGGTCACCTGCCGCGACGGCAAAACCCGCACTCTGGAGATCGCGGGCGTGCTGTCTGGCCAGGAACTGCTGATCACCTTTTTCGACCTGAGCCAGCGCAAGGCTGCCGAGGAGGAGATTCGCTACCTCGCGTTTTACGACCCGCTGACGCGGCTGCCCAACCGCCGCCTGCTCATGGACCGCGTGCACCAGGCACTGGCGGCCAGCGCACGCCACCATCGCAGTGGGGCCCTGCTGCTGCTGGATCTGGACAATTTCAAGACGCTGAACGAAACCCAGGGCCACGACCGCGGCGACCAACTGCTGCTGCAGGTGGCGCACCGACTGCGCGCCTGCGTACATGAGGACGACACAGTGGCCCGCCTCGGCGGCGACGAGTTTGTGGTGGTGCTCGAAGACCTGGGCGATTCGCCCGAAGACGCCGCAACGCGGGCCGAGGAACTGGCCCAACGCATTTTGGCCTCACTGCGCGAGCCGTACCGCCTGGAGCAGGAGGTGCACCACAGCTCGCTGAGCCTGGGCATCACCATCTTCAGCGGCATGCTCGAGACACCGGACGAGTTGCTCAAGCGTGCCGATCTGGCCATGTACCAGGCCAAGGCCGCAGGCCGCGACACCCTGCGCTTCTACGATCCGCAGATGCAGGCCTCGGTCTCGGCGCGGGCCGCCATGGAGCTCGACATGCGCGCCGGCCTCGCGCAGAACCAGTTTGAGCTTTACTACCAGCCCCAGATGGAGGGTGGGCGCATCATCGGCGCCGAGGCGCTGCTGCGCTGGCGCCACCCCCGTGACGGTTTCATTTCGCCCGGGCATTTCATCCCGCTGGCAGAGGAGACCGGGCTCATCTTGCCGCTGGGCGAATGGGTGCTCAAGGCGGCCTGTGAGCAACTGGCGCGCTGGTCGCAAGACCCGCAACTGGGACGCCTGAGTGTGTCGGTCAACGTCAGCGCACGGCAGTTTCGGCAGGAAGGCTTTGTTGCCCAGGTGCTTGCGGCCATTGCCGGTGCCGGTGCCGACGGCCGTCGGCTCAAGCTCGAAATGACTGAAAGCCTGCTGCTCGAAGACGTGGAGGGCACGATTGCCAAGATGGTGCAGCTCAAGGGCTACGGCGTGGGCTTCTCGTTAGACGACTTCGGCATCGGCTACTCGAGCCTGAGCTACCTCAAGCGCCTGCCGCTCGACCAGCTCAAGATCGACCAGAGCTTTGTGCGCGACGTGCTCACCGACCCGAACGACGCCGCCATCGCGCGCACCATCGTGGCCTTGGCCAGCAGCCTGGGCCTGCGCGTCATCGCCGAGGGCGTAGAGACCGAGGCCCAGCGCGATTTTCTGGCCCGCCACCATTGCCACGCCTGGCAGGGCTATTTGCTCAGCCCGCCGGTGCCGGTGGCGGCCTTTGAGGCGCTGGTGCGCTCGCGTGCGGCCGACACAGCGGTGGTCTGATCGCGGCGCTGTACAGCCCGACGGCGCCTGGCACCGCAACCCGTGCAGGGGTGTGCATGGATTGCTCCTGATTTGATAGCTGCTTGTGCTTGATTTATAAGCACGAGAAGCCGATTTGATCAGTGTTTCTGTGGGTCTGCAGGCCCGTATAGGCCGTCCAGCAGCTGTCTGGGGCGCGCGGCCGCCCATGGCCGTCGCAGCCCCAGCGTTGCCGTGGCCAGGTGTGGCATGGCACCGAGGTATCATCCCGCCCTGTTTGCCGCCGGTCTGGCGCGGCTCCGTGGCCGCCTCCGGGCCGCTGTCCTGCTCCCTCGCAATCCAACCCGTGCGCCTTTCCTCGATCAAGCTCTCCGGCTTCAAGTCGTTTGCCGAGCCCACCAACTTCATGCTGCCCGGGCAGCTTGTAGGGGTGGTGGGGCCCAATGGTTGCGGAAAGTCCAACATCATGGACGCCGTGCGCTGGGTGCTGGGCGAGAGCAAGGCCAGCGAACTGCGCGGCGAGTCCATGCAAGACGTGATCTTCAACGGCACCACCAGCCGCAAGCCGGCCAGCCGCGCAAGTGTGGAGCTGGTCTTTGACAACGCCGATCACCGCGCCGGTGGGCAGTGGAACCAGTTCACCGAGATTGCCGTCAAGCGCGTGCTCACGCGCGACGGCAACAGCAGCTACTTCATCAACAACCAGCCCGTGCGCCGCCGCGACGTGCAGGACGTGTTTCTGGGCACGGGCCTGGGGCCGCGCGCCTACGCCATCATCGGGCAGGGCACCATCAGCCGCATCATCGAGTCGCGGCCGGAAGAACTGCGTCTGTTCCTGGAAGAAGCCGCAGGCGTCTCCAAATACAAAGAGCGCCGCCGCGAGACCGAAAACCGCCTGCACGACACGCGCGAAAACCTCACGCGGGTGGAAGACATCCTGCGCGAACTCAACGCCAACCTCGACAAGCTGGAAAAGCAGGCCGAGATCGCGCAAAAGTACAACGCGCTGCAGGCCCAGGCCACGCTGCGCCAGCACCAGCAGTGGTTCCTCAAGCGTGCCGAAGCGGAGGCCGAGCAGGCCAAGGTGCGCGAGGCCGGACTGCAGGCCGTGAACGAACTCGAAGCCCGCATGGCCGACTTGCGCCATGTGGAGGCCGACCTTGAAAAGATCCGCCAGGCGCACTACAGCGCGGGCGACCTGGTCAACCAGGCCCAGGGGCGTCTGTACGAGGCCACCGCCGAAGTCGGCCGTCTCGAAGCCGAAATCCGCTACGTGGTCGAAGGCCGCCAGCGCGTAGAGCAGCGCCTGCAGACCCTGGCCCAGCAGATCGCTGAATGGACAGTGCGCAAGGAAGAGGCCGAAATCGAGCTGGAGAACCTGGCCGGAGCCGGTGAAGACGCCGCCGAGCGCGCCGAATTGCTGGCTGCGCAGCTGGAAGAACAGGCCCTGCTGCTGCCCGACCTGGAAGACGCGCTGCGCAGCGCCCAGGCGCGGGCCAACGAACAGCGCGCCGCGGTCGTACAGGTGCAGCAGCAGATCCAGGTGCTGGCGGCCGAGCAGCGCAGCCTGAACGAACAAAGTCGCCAGCACGAGCTGCGCTACGAGCGCCTGCGCGCCGATCGCAACGCGCTGGCTGCGCCCGACGAGGCTCGCTTGGCCAACCTGCGCCAACAGCTCGAAGCCGCCGAGCAGGCCCAAGAGGCCTGCGAAGCGCGCCTGGCCGAATTGCAGGATGCCGTGCCGCAGCTCGACGAAGACCGCCGCTCGCGCCAGCAGGCCGTCAACGCCGAGGCCGCGCGCCAGGCCGATCTGTCGGCACGGCTCGAAGCGCTCAAGGCGCTGCAAGAGAAGGTCAAGACCGACGGCAAGCTGCGCCCCTGGCTGGCCAAGCACGGACTCGATGGCCTGCAGGGCCTGTGGAGCCGCCTGCAGATCGAACCTGGCTGGGAAAACGCCCTGGAAGCAGCGCTGCGCGAACGCCTGGGGGGCCTGGAAGTCGGCAGGCTCGATATGGTGCGCGGTTTTCTGGGCGCAGGCGGTGGTGACGCGCCCCCGGCGCGCCTGGCGTTCTACAGCCCGCCCGTGGCCCCGGTGGTGGAGGGCGCGGCGGCACTGCCCCGCCTGTCCGAGCTTTTGCGCGTGCACGACGCAGGCCTCAAGGGCGTACTGGTGGATTGGCTGGCCGGCTGCTACACCGCCGCCACCCTAGATGAAGCCTTGAACCGCCGCGGCCAGTTGCAGCCGGGTGAGGCGATCTACATCCCCTCGGGCCATTGCGTCACAGCGCACAGCGTGAGTTTTTATGCGCAGGATTCCGAGCAGTCGGGCCTGCTGGCGCGCGCGCAGGAGATCGAGCACCTCGAAAAAGACTTGCGTGCGCAGACCCTGATCAGCGAAGAGGCGCGCACCGCGCTGGCGCGAGCCGAAGGCGCGTATGCCGAAGCATCTCAGCGGTTGGTAGCAGCCCGCCGCGAGGCCGCCGAGGCCCAGAGCCGTCGCCACGAACTGCAGGTCGAAACCCTGCGTCTGGCGCAGCTGGCCGAGCAGACCCGCGCGCGCAGCGAGCAGATCGGCGCTGACATTGCCGAGGTCGAAGCCCTGCTGGCCGACCTGCAAGAGCGCCGCGTGACGGCCGAGGCGCGCTTCGAAGAACTGGACATGCAACTGGCCGACAGCCAGGAGCGCGAGGCGCAACTGGGCGACCGCGTGATCGAGGCCGAGCGCCGCCTGAACGCCAGTCGCGAGCAGCATCGCGTGCTCGAACGCCAAGCCCAGGAGGCCTTGTTCTCACAGCGCAGCCTGGACGCGCGCCGCGCCGAGCTGTCGCGCACCATCGACACCGCCACCCAGCAGGCCCGCGCACTCGCCGACGAAGAGCAGCGCGCCCGCGACGAACTGGCCCGCCTGTCGGACGCCGCCGCCCAGGGCGGCCTGCAGCAGGCGCTAGAGCGCAAGGCCGAGCGCGAGCAGGCCCTGGCCGCGCAGCGCAGCGAATACGACGACCTGACGGCCCGCCTGCGTGCAAGCGACGAGCGCCGCATGCAGACCGAGCGGGCGCTGGACCCGCTGCGCCAGCGCATCACCGAACTGCAGCTCAAGGAACAGGCCGCGCGCCTGGGCGTGGAGCAATACACCGCTTTGCTGACCGACGCCCAGGCCGACCTCGAAGCCCTGTCCCGCAGTGTGCAAGACGATGCGGTGCGCTTGAGCGGCCTGCAGGGCGAAATCGACCGCCTGCAGCGCGAGATTGCAGCCCTGGGCGCGGTCAACCTGGCCGCGCTTGACGAACTGGCCGCGGCGCGCGAGCGCAAGGTGTTCCTGGACTCGCAGATGGCCGACCTGACCGAGGCCATACACACGCTGGAAGACGCGATCCGCAAGATCGACAACGAAACGCGCACGCTGCTGTCGGGCACGTTTGAAACCGTCAATGGGCATTTTGGCCGGATGTTCCCCGAGCTGTTTGGCGGCGGCCAGGCCCGGCTCATCATGACGGGCGACGAGATTCTGGACGCCGGCGTGCAAGTGATGGCCCAGCCCCCGGGCAAGAAAAACCAGACCATCCACCTGCTCTCGGGCGGCGAGAAGGCGCTCACCGCGATTGCGCTGGTGTTTGCGATCTTCCAGCTCAACCCCGCACCGTTCTGTCTGCTCGACGAGGTCGATGCTCCGCTGGACGATGCCAACACCGAGCGCTATGCCAAACTCGTGGCCGCCATGAGCCGCAGCACCCAGTTCCTGTTCATCAGCCACAACAAGATCGCCATGGAGATGGCCGAGCAGCTGATTGGGGTGACCATGCAGGAGCAGGGCGTCTCGCGCATCGTGGCCGTTGACATGGAGTCGGCCCTGAGCATGGCCGACAGCTGACCCCTTACCCCCACCATGAGCAATCTGCAACTGAGCCTGGCGATCATCGGTGGCCTCGTGCTGGCCCTGATCGTGGCCTACAACACCTGGACCTCGCGCCGCAACGCACCGCGCAAACCCAGCCCGGTGGAGCCCGCGCGCACCACGGAGCCCATGCTGCGCACCGAACCGGCCCTGGTGGGCAGCATCGACGTGCCGCTGCCTGGCACTCCGCTCAACGCCATGCCAGCCGCGGCCCCAGTGGAGCCTGGTGCGCCCCATGCCGTGGACCTGCGCGATGCGCTGGAGCTGCCCGTGCCCCCCGTGGCCGAGCGACGCTATCCGCTGGATGCCCTGCTTGACGCACTGGCCAGTCTGCAGGTGGACGGCGTGGTCTCAGGCGACGCGGCCCTGGCCGCGCTGCCGCCCACGCGCCGAGCGGGCAGCAAGCCCTACGCGGTCGAAGGCTTCAACGAATCCACGCGCCAGTGGGAGCCGCCGCAGCCTGGCCAGCGCTACACCGCCTTCCAGGCAGGCGTGCAACTGGCCAACCGCCTCGGCGCGCTCAACGAGATCGAGTTCTCTGAATTTGTGATGAAGACGCAGGCCTTTGCCGATGCCATCGGCGCGGCGGCCGATTTTCCGGACATGCTGCAGGAAGTGGCCCGGGCCCGTGAGCTCGACCAGTTCGCGGTGGACCACGACGCACAGCTCGCCTTCATGCTGCGCGCCCGGCAGGCGGCCTGGAGCCCCGGCTACGTGCATCAGCAAGCAGCACGCTGTGGTTTCATACCTGGCTCCATTCCGGGCCGGCTCGTCTTGCCCGCGTCGGGCCAGGGCTTGCCACCGGTGCTCACGCTGTCGTACGACACCCAGGCCGCGTTGTCGGACGACCCCGAACAATCGGCCATCCGCGAGCTGGCCCTGAGCCTGGACGTGCCCCAGGTGCACCGCCAAGAGCAGCCCTTTGCGCGCCTGCGCGAGGTGGCGGCCGCCCTGTGCGCCGCGATGGACGGCGTACTCTGCGACCAAAACGGCGCGCCCTTGCCCGCCATGGCCATGGACCCGATTGCAGCCGACCTGGAACTGCTGTACGACCAGTTGGACGGCCGTGAACTGTCGGCCGGCTCGGTGCTGGCGCGGCGTCTGTTCAGCTGAAGGGCTTGGTGTGAACTCACCGCACACGCCCGACCTGTTCGGCGGCGCCGATACAACGCCGCAGCCCGAAAGCCCGGCCGATGCCGCACGCGCGCTGCGCGAGCAGCTCCATCGCTGGGCCCACCAGTACTACGTGCTCGACGCGCCGACCGTGCCGGATGCCGAGTACGACCGCGTCTACCGCACCCTGCAAGCACTCGAGTCTGCACACCCGGAGCTGATCACCCCCGATTCGCCCACGCAGCGGGTGATCGGCGCCGTGCTGGAAGGGCTGGCCCCGGTGCGCCATGCGGTGCCCATGCTCAGCATCCACACCGAAACCGACACCGAGGCCAGCGGCGCCATTGCCTTTGACCAGCGCGTGCGGCGCGAGCTGGGCCTGACCGATACAGACCCGCCGGTCGAATACGTGGCCGAGCTGAAGTTCGACGGCCTGGCCATGAGCCTGCGCTACGAGCACGGTCGCTTGGTGCAGGCCGCCACGCGTGGCGACGGTGAGGTGGGCGAGGACGTCACGCACAACATTCGCACCATTCGGCAGATTCCGCTGGTGCTGACGGCCGAGGCAAGCCAGCCCGCGCCGCCGCTGCTGGAGGTGCGCGGCGAGGTCTACATGCGCCGCGACGACTTCGAGGCGCTGAACGAACGCCAGCGCGCACATGGCGACAAGACCTTCGTGAACCCGCGCAATGCCGCTGCCGGTGCGGTGCGGCAGCTCGATTCGAGCATTGCGGCGCGTCGGCCGCTGAGTTTTTTTGCCTACGGCCTGGGGGCTGTGACACCGGCGGCCGAGGGTGGCCCGGCCTTGGCCACACATTACGAATGGCTGATGGCGCTCAAAGCCTGGGGCTTTCCGGTAGCGCAGCAGCTGCGTCTGGCCGAGGGCGCGCAGGCGCTGGTCGCCTTTCATCGCGAGATCGGTGCGGTGCGCGACCAGTTGCCGTTCGACATCGACGGCGTGGTCTACAAGGTCAACCGGCTGGACCTGCAGCGCGACCTGGGCTTCAAGGCCCGCGAGCCGCGCTGGGCCGTGGCCCACAAGTACCCGGCGCAGGAGATGGCCACGCGCATCGTCGGCATCGACGTGCAGGTGGGCCGCACCGGCAAGCTTACGCCCGTGGCGCGGCTCGCGCCGGTGTTCGTGGGCGGGGTGACGGTCACCAACGCCACGCTGCACAACCTGTTCGAGATTCGCCACAAGGGCGTGCGCGTGGGCGACACGGTGATCGTGCGCCGTGCGGGCGACGTGATTCCGGAAGTGGTCGGCGTGATGCCGGGCGCTCGCACGGCGTACGTGCCCAACTTCCGCATGCCACGCCAGTGCCCGGTGTGCGGCAGCGCGGTGGTGCGCGAGAAGGGCGAGGCCAACCACCGCTGCACCGGTGGCCTGTTCTGCGCGGCCCAACGCAAGGCTGCGGTGCTGCACTTTGCCTCGCGCCGTGCAATGGACATCGAAGGCCTGGGCGACAAGCTGGTCGAGCAACTTGTGGACGGCCAGGTGATCCGCACCTTGCCCGATCTGTACCGGCTGGGCCTGAGCTCGCTGATCGCGCTGGAGCGCATGGCCGAAAAGTCGGCGCGGAACCTGCTGGCGGCGCTCGACAAGTCCCGGCAGACCACGCTGCCGCGGTTTTTGTTTGCACTGGGCATTCGCCATGTGGGCGAGGCCACGGCCAAAGACCTGGCGCGCCACTTTGGCACGCTCGACGCCATCATGGACGCGCCGCTTGACGCACTGCTGAGCGTGCCCGACGTGGGGCCGGTGGTGGCGCAGAGCATCCGCACCTTCTTCGACCAGCCCCACAACCGCGAGGTGGTAGAGCAACTGCGCGCCTGCGGCGTGCACTGGCCCGAAGGCCCGGTGGCCGAACGCGCGCCCCAGGTACTGGCGGGCAAGACGGTGGTGCTCACAGGCACGCTGCCCACACTCAGCCGCGACGCGGCGCGCGAACTGCTCGAAGCCGCTGGGGCCAAGGTAGCCGGGTCGGTGAGCAAAAAGACCCACTACGTGGTGGCGGGCGAAGAAGCGGGCAGCAAGCTGGCCAAGGCCCGGGAACTGGGCGTGCCGGTGCTCGATGAAGACGGCCTGCGTGCCTTGCTGGCTGGGCAGGCACCTGACGCGGGCTGAATGCCGCGGCGCGGTGCGCGCCCTGGCTGCGCGAGGCCGCGGCCCGGCTTATTCGATGTCGATGCAGTGCAGGCTGAACGAGCCCTTGCGGCGGTCGGCAAAGTAGCACTCCAGCGTTTCCTTGACGGTGCGGAACGCCAGTTCGTCCCACGGCACTTCGTGTTCGGCAAACAGCCGCGCTTCCAATGTCTCAAAGCCCGGCTTGAACTGCTCGGACAACAGCGTGGCGCGGTAGAACAAGTGCACCTGGCCGACGCGGCGCACGTTCAGCAGCGAAAACAGCGGGCCGATCTCGATCTGCGCACCGGCTTCCTCATCGGTTTCGCGCGCTGCACCCTGGGCTGTGGTCTCGTCCAGCTCCATGAAGCCGGCCGGCAGCGTCCACTTGCCCCAGCGCGGTTCGATGTTGCGCTTGCACAGCAGGACGCGGCCGTCGGGAAGGGCGGGCACGGTGCCCACTACGTTCAGCGGGTTCTCGTAATGCACCGTATGGCAGCTCGGGCAGACTGCGCGCTGCTTGGTGTCGCCGTCGTCGGGCAGGCGGTACACCACGGCGGTGCCGCAGGCGCGGCAGTGTTTGATCGGGCTGCGAAAGCTCATGTGTGTTCAGGTCAAATCGGCCGATCGTGCTTATTAATCAAGCACAAGCAGCTATCATAATGATAGCAGACGGAATTCGCCAGAGGGCCTCAGGGGCTCAGACCACTTCAAGTCGGATCGTGCCCAGGCCGTCAATCCCGCCCTCCAGCACATCGGAGCGCGCCACCGCACCCACGCCTTCGGGCGTGCCGGTGTAAATCAGATCGCCGGGCTGCAACTGCCAGGCGGCCGACAGGTGCTCGATGGTCTCGGCGATGCTCCAGATCAGTTGGTCCACGGTGCTGCGCTGGCGGTCGGTGCCGTTCACCTGCAGCCAGATCGCGGCCTTTTCTACGGCACCGGCTTCGGCCACCGGCGTGATGGGGCCCATCGGCGCGCTGTGGTCAAAGCCTTTGCCGATGCACCACGGGCGGCCCAGCTTCTTCATGTCGTTTTGCAGGTCGCGACGTGTCATGTCCAGGCCCACGGCGTAGCCGAAGATGTGCTCGTGCGCACGTGCAGCCGGGATGTCCCGCCCCCCCTTGCCGATGGCCACCACCAGCTCGATCTCATGGTGCAGATTGGCCGTGAGGCTGGGGTAAGGCAGGGGCGTGGCACGTCCGGGCTCGGCCACCACCACGGCGTCGGCAGGCTTCATGAAGAAGAACGGCGGCTCGCGGCCGGTGAAGCCCATTTCCTTGGCGTGTTCAGCGTAGTTGCGGCCCACGCAGTAAATGCGGTGAACGGGAAAGCGCTCGGCGCGCCCCAGCACAGGCACGGCGACCACGGGGGCAGGAGGGAAGATAAAAGACATGCAGGTCTCTCCGCAGATTGGCAACAAGGCGCAGTCCTCCGGCGGTGCCAGAGGCCGTGGCAGGCAGTGTGCCACGGCCGCTGCAGACCGGCAGACAGCAGGGTCGCTGCCGCTACACTCGCGCCCATGGGACAGAGCTTCGACTTCCACAAGGCCCCCGGGCACCTGGTGCGCCGGGCGCATCAGATTGGCGTGGCGTTTTTCATGGAAGAAACCGCCGGTTTCGACGTAACGCCGGTGCAGTTTGCCATCCTCCACGAATTGCTGGACCGTCCGGGTGAAGACCAGGTCACGGTGGCCTCTCGCGTGGCGTTTGATGCGGCCACGTCTGGCTCGGTGATTGGCCGGCTCGAGGCCCGCGGCTGGGTACGGCGCGAGTCCGACACCCGCGACCGCCGCCGTAAGCTGCTGTGGATCACCCCTGAAGGGGAAAAGGCGGCCCTACAGATGCGCGATGCCGCCCAGCGGGTGCAAGAGCGGCTGATGGCCCCCTTGTCGCACGAAGAAGGCGAGCAACTCAAGGCGCTGCTGGCCAAGATGGTCTACACCCACAACCCTCCGGCACCCTGAGGGCTCACCCCCGGCTGCGGCCCGGCCCCGGGCCTGCGAACCGATCACCATAGCGGCCCAAGGGCCCATCCGCCATGCAACTGCACAACTATTTCCGCTCTTCCGCTTCGTTTCGCGTGCGCATTGCGCTGCAACTCAAGGGTCTGCCGTACGACTACGTGCCCGTGCATCTGGTCAAAGGCGAACACCAGGCCCCGGCTTTTGCCAGCCGCATCGGCGACGCCCTGGTGCCTGCGCTGGTGACCGACGCGGGCGATGTGCTCACGCAGTCGCTGGCCATCATCGAGTATCTGGAAGAAACGCACCCCACCCCCTCATTGCTGCCGGCCGACCCGCTGGCCCGCGCCCGGGTGCGGGCGCTGGCGCAGATGGTGGCCTGCGAGATCCATCCGCTGAACAATCTGCGCGTGCTCAAGTACCTGGTGCGCGAACTGGGCGCGAGCGAAGACGCCAAGACCGCGTGGTATCGCCACTGGGTGCGCCAGGGCCTGGAAGCCTTTGAGCGCCAGCTGGCACTGAACGAACAGGCACGGGCCGCGCAGGGGTTGCCGGTGTCGGTTTACTGCTGGGGCGACACGCCAACGCTGGCCGACTGCTGCCTGGTGCCGCAGATCTTCAACGCGCAGCGCTTTGCTGTGCCGCTGGAAGGCCTCGCCCGCGTCCAGGCGGCGTTTGACCAGGCGATGGCACACCCCGCCTTCCAGGCTGCCCAGCCATCGGCCTGCCCGGATTCCGGCGCGTGAGCGCCACCGCCCCGAACGGCTGGATCGTGCCCGACTGGCCGGCGCCAGCGGGCGTGCACGCGCTGTGCACCACGCGCCAGGGCGGCTTCAGCAGCGCACCTTACGACACGCTCAATCTCGGCTCCCATGTGGGCGACGCAGCCGACGCCGTGCTGCGCAATCGCGCACAGTTGCAATCTCATCTGGCCTCCGTGACGCCCGGCGCGCGTCTGTTCATCCACAGCCAGGTGCACGGCACCAGCACACTGGTGCTCACTGCCCAGTCCGATCCAGCGGCGGTGCAAGAGGCCGACGCGTTCTGTACCGCGGTGCCTGGCGCGGTCTGCACCGTGCTAGTGGCCGACTGCCTGCCCGTGCTGTTGACCCATCGCAGCGGCCAGGCCGTGGCTGCGGTGCATGCGGGTTGGCGAGGGCTGGCCGGGCAGGGGGGCTTCGGAGTGCTGGAATCGGCCTTGCGCGCATTGGCCCAGACCCTGCAGCAGCCGCTGCAGGCCGTTGCGCCCGAGACCCTGGCCTGGCTCGGGCCCTGCATCGGCCCCACCGCCTTCGAGGTGGGCGCTGACGTGGCCGATGCCTTCTGCCGTCACGACCCGGCCAGCGCCGACTGCTTTGCCGCCGGCGTCTTGCCGGGCAAGTACTGGGCCGATCTGGCAGGGCTGGCGCGGCGGCGGCTGGCTCGCCTGGGCGTGGTGGCCGTGTATGGCAACGACAGCAGTGCCAACTGGTGCACGGTGGGCAATCCGCTACGGTTCTTTTCGCACCGACGCGACACCGGCCGACTCGGCGGCAGCGGGCGCTTCGCTGCCTGCATCTGGCACGGTTGACGCGGCCGCTGCACTGCGTAGCGCAGCCTGCTCCGCATCGTAGATCGCCTGCTCGGCAGCCTCGCGGGCGCGCAGCGCGCGCGTGCGCGGCGGGGGGCCCCGGGGATATACCACGAACCCCCAGGGCAGCCCTCCGGACCACCACAACGTGATGATGGCGCCGAGCAGGGTCCCATTGCTGTTGGTGGCTTCGGCCACCGCCATCATGAGCACCACATACAGCCACGCGATGACGACGAGGTACATGCGCGCGATTGTCGGTGCTCTGCGTTGTCGGCGCACCGCGGCCATGGTTGCCACTGCACGGCGCGTGGGCAACAATGCGACCAAGCCCTGTGCGATGACCTGTGTATCACCGAGGAAGCAGCATGAATCCTGAAGCACCGTGGGCCCAAGGCGCCCAGCAGTTCCAGCAAATGTTCAGCCAAGGCTGGACCAAGGCATTGCAGTCCTTCCAGCAGATGGAGACTGCCGGTGCCCCAGGTGCCATACAGTTCGCACCCGAGAAACTGCAGAGCATTCAAACCCAATACCTGCAGGACGCTGCTGCGCTCTGGATCCAAGGGCTGCAGGGCCAGATCAAGATCGACGATCGCCGCTTCAGTGGCGAAGCCTGGGCTTCGAACCCGGTGGCCGCGTTTTCCGCAGCGGCCTATCTGCTCAATGCGCGCACGATGATGGCGCTGGCCGACGCGGTGCAAGCGGACGAGAAAACCCGGGCCCGGATCCGCTTCGCAGTGGAGCAATGGGTGTCCGCCATGGCGCCCAGCAACTTCTTGGCTTTCAACGCAGACGCCCAGAAGAAAGCCTTGGAAACGCAGGGCGAGAGCATCGCCAAGGGAATCCACAACCTGCTGCACGACATGCGGCAAGGTCATGTGTCGATGACCGACGAGAGCCTGTTCGAGGTCGGCCGCAACGTGGCCACCACCGAAGGGGCGGTGGTATTCGAGAACGAGCTGTTCCAGTTGCTCGAATACAAGCCGCTCACGGCGAAGGTGTACGAGCGGCCGTTCCTGCTGGTGCCGCCGTGCATCAACAAGTTCTACATCCTCGACCTCCAACCCGACAACTCGCTGATCCGCTATGCCGTCCGCCAGGGCCATCGCACCTTTGTGATGAGCTGGCGCAACCCAGACGAGTCGCTGTCGCACAAGACCTGGGACGACTATGTCCAGGACGGCGTGATGCAAGCCATGGCTGTGGTGCAGAAGATCTCGGGGGCCGAGCAGATCAACACCCTGGGCTTCTGTGTGGGTGGCACGCTGCTGAGCAACGCCCTGGCCGTGCATGCTGCGCGGGGCGAGTCGCCAGCGGCCAGCGCGACCTTCCTGACCACGCTCATGGACTTTAGCGACACCGGCGTGCTCGATGTCTTCATCGACGAGTCCTTCGTGCGCTTTCGCGAGATGCAGATGGGGCAGGGCGGTCTCATGCGCGGGCAGGATCTGGCCTCCACGTTCAGCTTTCTGCGGCCCAATGACCTGGTCTGGAACTACGTCGTGGGGAATTACCTCAAGGGCGAAACGCCGCCGCCGTTTGACCTGCTGTACTGGAACAGCGACAGCACCAACCTGCCAGGCCCGTTCTATGCGTGGTACCTGCGCAATTTCTATCTTGAAAATCGCCTGGTGCAGCCCGGTGGCGTGACCGTGTGCGGGGAAAAGCTGGATCTGCGCAAGCTCACACTGCCGGCGTACGTCTATGGCTCTCGCGAAGACCACATCGTACCCATCACAGCGGCGTACGCCAGCACGCAGGTGCTGGGTGGCCCCAAGCGCTTTGTGATGGGAGCGTCTGGCCATATTGCCGGTGTGATCAACCCCCCCGAGAAGAAAAAGCGCAGCCACTGGCTCCGTAGCGATGGCAAACTGCCTGCGACCATCGATGACTGGCTGGCCGGTGCCACCGAGCACGCTGGCAGTTGGTGGCCTGATTGGGCCGCGTGGCTGCGGTCGCATGCAGGCCGGCAGGTGTCTGCTCCCAAGGCCTACGGCAAGGCTCCGCGCTTCAAGGCCATCGAGCCGGCTCCTGGGCGCTACGTCAAGCAAAAGGCCTGATGCCGATGGGCCGACCTCTGCTGAAATGTCGTAGGCCCGCATCCCTGATCCCGTTCGTTCCGGGCTTCGTGCCGACCCTTAGGTCGTGACGGGCCCTTTTGTTGTGTGAAGGAAGATTCCATGGAAGACATCGTCATCGTTTCCGCTGTCCGCACTGCCATTGGCAAGTTCGGTGGCTCGCTCGCCAAGACCCCGGCCACCGAGTTGGGCAGCATCGTGATCCGTGAGGCCATCGCGCGTGCGGGCGTTCAGGCCGACCAGGTCGGCGAGGTCATCATGGGCCAGGTGCTGGCGGCCGGCTGTGGCCAGAATCCGGCACGCCAGGCCATGATGAAGGCGGGCGTTGCCAAAGAAACCCCCGCGCTGACCATCAACGCCGTGTGCGGCTCGGGCCTGAAGGCCGTGATGCTGGCCGCCCAAGCCGTGGCCACTGGAGACAGCGACATCGTGGTGGCGGGTGGGCAAGAGAACATGAGCCTGGCCCCCCACGTGCTCAATGGTTCGCGCGAGGGCCAGCGCATGGGCGACTGGAAGATGGTGGACTCGATGATTGTGGATGGCCTCTGGGACGTCTATCACCAATACCACATGGGGATCACCGCCGAAAACGTGGCGAAGCAGTACGGCATTACCCGCGAGATGCAGGACGCGCTGGCACTGGCCAGCCAGCAAAAGGCCGCTGCTGCGCAGGATGCCGGTCGTTTTGCTGACGAGATCGTGGGCGTGAGCCTGCCGCAGAAGAAGGGCGACCCCATCCTCTTCAACGCCGACGAATACCTGAACCGCAAGACCAATGCCGAAGCCTTAGCAGGCCTGCGGCCGGCGTTCGACAAGGCCGGTTCGGTCACCGCTGGCAATGCATCGGGCATCAACGATGGTGCCGCCGCAGTGGTGGTCATGTCAGCCAAGCGGGCGGCGGCGCTGGGCCTTCAGCCGCTCGCACGCATCGCAGCTTTTGCAACGAGTGGCCTTGACCCCGCCATCATGGGCATGGGCCCGGTGTCGGCGTCTCGCAAGGCGTTGCAGCGCGCTGGCTGGAACGCCGCAGATGTGGACCTGTTCGAGCTGAACGAGGCCTTTGCTGCCCAAGCCTGTGCCGTGAACCAGGAATTGGGCATCGACCCGACCAAGGTCAACGTCAACGGTGGGGCTATCGCCCTCGGCCACCCGATCGGGGCGTCGGGCTGTCGCGTGCTGGTCACCCTGCTGCACGAAATGCAGCGCCGCAATGCGCACAAGGGACTTGCGGCGCTGTGCATCGGAGGCGGCATGGGGGTTTCACTTGCGGTGGAGCGCTGATCCGCCACGCCATTGGAACGCAGTGGTTCGCCATGCGCGCAGGAACAGCCGTGTGTCCGAAACACTTATGGGCGCGCAGATAGCCTACGCAGTTGGGCTTGATCGCTGTCAGTTTGTCTCACTGGGCTACCAGGGCTGGGCAACGGCTGCTGTTGTTCGAACTCTCGATGGCGTTTCGGCCCATCATGGATTTGCGCCAGGATCGGCCGTTTGCCTGCAAGGCCATGGTGCGTGGAACCGGGCTGAACCTGCATACAGGCCACCATGCAGGCTGCGCACAGCTTTGAGTTTTCGCACCACTGGATCATGTTCGAAATGACGGAAGGCGCACAACCGACCAATGGCGCGTACCTGCGGTCTATCTGTTGACAAGTAGCATCGGCAAGGACTGATGGCGGCCATCGACGACTTCGGTGTTGGCTGAGCATGCCGACACAGTTCCAGCCGCACTTGCTCAACATTGGCATGGAACTCATCTGCAACGTGCACAAAGCCCCTATCCGGAAGGCCATCGTGGCCGGCATCGCGCTCGTATGCCAGCGCTTGAACATCGACCTGGTGGCAGAGGGCGTGGAAACCCAAGCGGAACCGAGCTACCTACTTGAGTCCGTTGGGCCTCGACCTGCAGCAAGGCTGCCTTTTCGCCTGTCCGGCTTGGGAATCGCTCTCCTTGGCCACCATGCACTCCCGATCGGCATCGTGAGGCTGATAGGCCATTCCCTTGTGGGAAGCGCCCCAATAGGCGCTGTCAGTGTTTTCCTCCACGAAACTGGCACATTTCTTGGGTAGAGTGGATCTTGGCAGTTCCACCAACAAGGAGAAATGAGATGAGCCAAAAAGTAGCGTATGTGACTGGGGGTATGGGCGGTATTGGCACTGCCATTTGCCAGCGTCTGCACCGGGAGGGATTCAAGGTGATTGCCGGCTGTGGCCCGACTCGTGACCATGCCAAGTGGCTGGCTGAACAGAAGGCCCTGGGATTTACCTTCTATGCGTCGGTGGGCAACGTGGGCGATTGGGACTCCACTGTTGAAGCCTTCAGCAAGGCCAAGGCGGAGCACGGCAGCATCGATGTGCTGGTCAACAACGCCGGTATCACCCGTGACCGTATGTTCATCAAGATGACCCGCGAAGACTGGGATGCGGTCATTGAAACCAATCTCAACAGCATGTTCAACGTCACCAAACAGGTGGTGGGCGACATGGTCGAAAAGGGCTGGGGCCGGATCATCAACATCTCCAGCGTGAACGGCGAAAAAGGCCAGGCGGGGCAGACCAATTACTCGGCAGCCAAGGCCGGTATGCACGGTTTCACGATGGCGTTGGCCCAGGAGTTGGCCAGCAAGGGCGTGACGGTGAATACGGTGAGTCCGGGTTATATCGGCACCGATATGGTGCGTGCGATTCGCCCGGACGTGTTGGAGAAAATCGTGGCCACGGTACCCGTCAAGCGCCTCGGCGAGCCGAGCGAGATTGCGTCGATCATCGCGTGGTTGGCCTCGGATGAAAGCGGCTATTCCACCGGCGCAGATTTCTCGGTCAACGGGGGCCTGCACATGGGTTGATGCCTGGGTGCCCATCAAAGAACCCCGCCAAGGCGGGGTTTTTTGATGGGATGTGCACCGCAGGCGCAGACGTCAGAGCAGAGAGGGCAGAAGAACGGGCTATGCAGCCCGGGCGCCGGGATCAGCAGCGAGTCGGGGCGCGCTTGCGGTCACGTTCGTCTTCAGGCCAAAGCGACAGGATGGGGGTGGTGTTCATGGATTTGCTCCTCAGATAAGAACCCAACGCACCAGCCTGGGGCCGCGTTGACAAGCATGCACCAAAATTTTTTGAGCGGTTTGGAATCTGGGATGTCAGCGGTTCCAACACGGATCAAAGCGACTGCAACTGCTCAGATAGTTCGAGCCAGCGCTCTTCCAACTGTTGCACCTCGTCCGTCAGAGCCTTGAGACGCCGGCCGACATCTGCAATATCGGCCGGAGCTAGTCTTTCCATCAAGCGGTTTTCCAAGCCCGTTCGCTCGCAAGAGAGGGCCGACAGTCGCTCTTCCACCTGCGCGAGTTCCTTTTTGAGTGGGCGCTGCCGCTGTGCCAGCTCCTGGCGGGCCGCGGCGTCGACGCGCCTTTGCTCGCGAGGATCACGGGTCGGCGGCATTTCAGGGGCGACCTCGTCTGGAGCGGGGGAAGTAGAGACCGAGCGGGCGTTCTCGCGCGTCCGCCGGGCTTCTTCCAAGAGGTAGCTTTGGTATTCGTCCAGATCGCCGTCGAACGGTCCGACCACTCCCCGACCGACCAGCCAAAATTCATCGCAAACCGAGCGCAACAACGCGCGATCGTGGCTTACCAGCAGCACCGTGCCCTCGAACTCATTGAGGGCGACGGCAAGTGCCTCGCGGGTGCTGAGGTCCAAGTGGTTCGTGGGCTCGTCCAGCAACAACAGATTGGGGCGTTGCCAGACGATCATGGCCAGCACGAGGCGGGCTTTCTCGCCGCCGCTCATGGTGCCAACCGCCTGCTGCACCATATCGCCAGTGAACTGAAACGTTCCGAGGAAGTTGCGCAGATCCTGCTCGCGCGTGGGCATCGCATGACCTGCATTGGTTTCTTTGGCCAGTCGGATCATGTGGCCCAGTGGCGAGTCGTCCGGGCGGAGCACATCGAGTTCCTGTTGTGCGAAGTATCCGATCGACAACCCCTTGCCTTCGGTCACCGTACCCGAGAGCGCCGAAAGCGTTCCCGCGATGGTTTTGACGAGCGTGGATTTGCCCTGTCCGTTAGCGCCCAGGATGCCGATGCGTTGCCCTGCCAGCACGGAGCGGCTGACGCCGTGAAGGATGGGAAGCGGCTGGCCATCGGAGTCGCGGTAGCCTAAGGTGGCGTCCGTGATCGTGAGCATCGGATTGGGCAGGTTCAACGGCTCACGGAACTCGAACGTGAACTCGGCTGCCGCCAGCACCGGCGCGATGCGCTCCATGCGTTCCAGTGCTTTGACGCGGCTTTGCGCCTGGCGTGCTTTGGTGGCTTTGGCCTTGAAGCGGTCGATGAATTTCTGCAGGTGGGCGATCTTGTCCTGCTGTCGCTCGTAGCTGGCTTGCTGAAGTTCGAGTTGTTGCGCACGCAGCTCCTCGAACCGGCTGTAGTTGCCACCGTAACGTGTGAGCTGTGCATTTTCGATCAGCAGGGTGACCTGTGTGACGCTGTCCAGGAACTCGCGGTCGTGGCTGATTACCAGCAAGGTGCCTTCGTAGCGCTTGAGCCATGATTCGAGCCACACGAGCGCGTCAAGGTCCAGGTGATTGGTCGGCTCGTCCAGCAGCAGCAGATCGCTTGGGCACATCAGCGCTCGCGCAAGCTGAAGTCGCATGCGCCAACCACCGGAGAAACTGTTGACAGGGCGCTCCAGTTCCTGCGGCTTGAAGCCCAGGCCCAGCAGCAGGGCCTGGGCACGCGGGACCGCATCGTGGGCTCCGGCATCGGCCAGATCGGCGTGTGCCTGGGCGATTTGCAGACCATCGCCGGCAGCCTCAGCCTCCGCGAGCCGAGTCTGCGCTTCACCCAGCCGAGTGTCGCCCTCCAGAACGAACACGGTAGCCGATTGCTCGGTTTGCGGCATGTGCTGCGACACCTGGGCCATCCGCCAGTGCGGCGGAAGGCTGAACTCGCCGCTGTCTTCGTGCAGGTTGCCATTGAGCAACGCAAACAGCGAAGACTTGCCCGCGCCATTGCGGCCTACCAGACCGACATGCTCGCCCGGGTTGATGACGGCACTGACGCCGTTGAGCAGAACCTTGCTGTGGCGTCGCAAGGTCACGTTCTTGAGAAGAATCATGCCGTAGCGAAGAAACGGGTCAGAGCCAGCGACGTGATCAGTACGACCTGATCGCTGCCTGCGCTGGTGTCCATCCAGAACACCGGCAATCCAGCGAAGGCAGCTTCGAAATGTTCGCGCTCGTGGCCGATCTCCAGCAGCAATACGCCCGAGGGCGTCAAGGCCCGGGCTGCATCGCGCAGCAGAGGGCGCACAAAGTCCATGCCATCGGTACCTCCTGCCAGGGCTATCGATGGTTCGGCTTTGTATTCAGCCGGCAGTGCCGCCATGCTGGCGCTGTTGACATACGGCGGGTTGCACAGGATCAGATCCCAGGGCCCTGCAACGGCAGCCATGCCATCCGACTGCACCAAGGCAATACGGTGGTGCAAACCGTGTCGCTCGACGTTGATCTGGGCTACGGCCAGTGCGTCGGGTGAGATGTCGGCACCTGTCACTTGCACATCAGGCCATACCATCGCAGCCAGCACAGCGAGACTGCCATTGCCTGTGCACAGGTCCAGCACTGCCGTGGTGGCAGGGTCGAGCCACTCGTCGATGCTTCCGTCCACCAGCAGCTCTGCGATCAGGCTGCGGGGCACGATGACACGCTCATCCACATAAAACGGTACGCCTTGAAGCCAAGCCTCTCGGGTGAGGTAGGCTGCTGGCTTGCGCGTGCTGATGCGCTCGTCCAGCAGCGCGTCCACCGCCAGGCGCTGCTCGGGCGTTACGGCACGCAGGCCCTCGCCGTCGGTTCCGAGATCGGTATCCAATGGCAGTCCCAGCCGCCAGAGCACGAGCCAGGCAGCCTCGTCGCGAGCATTGGTCGTGCCATGGCCGAACGACACACCGGCCGCCTCCAGTCGCTTCGCGGCCATCTCCACCAGTGCGGCAAGGCTCAGTGCCGCATCCTGTGTGTGTGACGGACTCATGCATCCACCCGGGGCTGTTTGTCTCTGGCCAGAGCGTCGAGTCGATCCACAACACGCCGGTAGATGGCGGTCAGGGGCTCAATGTCCGCCAGGGCAATGTGTTCGTCTACCTTGTGGATGCTGGCATTGGGAGGTCCGAGTTCCACTACCTGCGGGCACACCTGGGCAATGAACCGGCCATCGCTGGTGCCGCCCGTGGTCGAGAGTTCTGTTTGAAGGCCCGTCTCGTCGCGGATGGCCTGTGTCACAGCATCCACCAGAGTGCCCGGGCGTGTCAGGAACGGCAGGCCGCCCAGCGTCCACTGCAGGGTGTATTGCAGTCCATGGCGGTCCAGGATCTCATGCACACGCGCCTGCAATCCATCGGCGGTGGATTCGGTACTGAAGCGGAAGTTGAAGTCCACCACCATCTCTCCAGGGATCACATTGGTGGCCCCGGTGCCTGCGTGAATGTTGCTGATCTGCCAACTGGTGGGCGGGAAGAATGGATTGCCCGCATCCCAGGTGGTAGCGGCCAACTCGGCCAGCGCCGGAAGGGCCTGGTGGATGGGGTTGCGCGCCAATTGCGGGTAGGCGATGTGGCCCTGAATGCCCTGCACCGTCAGGCGACCGCTGAGTGTGCCGCGTCGACCATTCTTGATCATGTCGCCCGTGCGCTGCACCGACGTCGGCTCGCCTACGATGCAATAGTCCAGCCGTTGGCCGCGCGCACGAAGATGCTCGACGACCACACGCGTACCGTCCACCGATGGGCCCTCCTCATCGCTGGTGAGAAGCAGGGCCAGACCCAGCGCCGGGTCAGGACGCTTAGCAAGAAACTGCTCCAATGCGACCACGAATGCCGCAATCGAGACCTTCATGTCGCTCGCGCCGCGGCCATAAAGCTTTCCGTCGCGGTGCGTGGGCACGAAGGGGTCGCTGGTCCAGCGCTCGCGTGGGCCCGTGGGCACGACATCGGTGTGGCCTGCAAATACGAGCACTGGCGCCTGCGGCGATGGCAAGCGTGTGGCCCACAGGTTGCTGACGCGGAAATTCTCCGGGCCACTGTCAAGGCGCTCGCAGGTAAAGCCCAGGGTCGTGAGGCGGGTTGTGAGCAGATCAAGGCAGCCGGCATCGTCCGGCGTGACCGAGGGCAGGCCGATCAGTTGTTCGGCCAGAAGCAGGGTGGGGGACATCTAGAAAACAGGGTGGACCGGGTGTGCCAAGGTCAGCCCGCAGGTTTGACGTCTAGCACGATCTCGGTGAAAGAGGGTTGGTCGTCCGGTGTCTCGGCGGCTTCTTTCTGCGCTCGGGCCGCGTTGGCCGCCAGCGAGAAGTCGTTTTGCAGCCGCCACATGAGGTTGGTGGGCGAATCGGCGAATGCCAGGCCTTCCTTTCGGTCGATCTTGCCGTCCACAATGAGCTTGGCCAGCGCCTCTTCAAACGTCTGAGAGCCTTCGGCCATGGACTTTTCCATGGCGTCACGCACTCCCGAGAAGTCGCCCTTCTCGATCAGGTCCGCGACCAGCTTGGTGTTGAGCATGATCTCCACCGCGGGCACACGCCCCCCGGTGGTGGCGCGCACCAGGCGCTGCGAAACCACGGCCTTGAGCGCCGACGCCAGATCGCCCAACATGGCGGGGCGCACCTCGACGGGGTAAAAACTCAAAATGCGGTTGAGTGCATGGTAGCTGTTGTTGCCGTGCAAGGTGGCCAGGCACAGATGGCCCGATTGGGCGTAGGCAATCGCGGCCGACATGGTTTCCCGGTCGCGGATTTCGCCGATCAGGATCACGTCAGGAGCCTGACGCAGTGCGTTCTTCAGCGCCGTTTGCAAGGATTGCGTATCAGAACCAATCTCCCGCTGGTTGATGATCGACTTCTTGTTGCGAAACTGATACTCAATGGGATCTTCAATCGTGAGGATGTGCCCGGTCAGTGTTTCATTGCGGCTGTCGATCATGGACGCCAGGGTGGTGCTCTTGCCCGAGCCCGTCGCACCCACGACCAAAATCAAACCGCGCTTTTCCATGATGAGTTCGGCCAGCACTGGCGGGAGACCCAGGGAACTGAACTCGGGCACCTGGTGCGAGATGTAGCGCACCACCACGGCGTAGCTGCCGCGCTGGCGCATACCGCTCACGCGGAACCGCCCCACGCCCGCAAGAGGCACGCCCATGTTCAGCTCCCCCGTCTCCTCCAGTTCTTCCATCCGGTCTGGTGGCACGATCTCTGCCAGCAGATTGCGAGGAGCCTCGGGCGGGAGAATCTGGCTGTTGATGGGGATGCACTCGCCGTTGATCTTGATGAGGGCCGGCGCGTTGGCCGACAGATAGACGTCCGAAGCCTTTTTTTCGGCCATCAGGCGCAGGATGCGTTCCATCGTGCTCATGGGCTCTCCCTCGTGGCAGTGGCGGGGTGTGTCAGAGACAGGCTCAGTCGCGCAGCAGATCGTTCAGGCTGGTCTTGGCACGCGTCTGCGCATCGACACGCTTGACAATGATGGCGGCATACAGGCTGTACTTGCCGCCATCCTTGGGCAGGCTGCCGCTGATCACCACCGAGCCGGCTGGTACGCGGCCGTAACTGACTTCGCCCGTGGTACGGTCATAAATGGGGGTGCTCTGGCCGATGTACACACCCATCGAGATCACGGAGTTTTCCTCGACGATCACGCCCTCGACAATTTCAGAGCGTGCGCCGATAAAGCAGTTGTCTTCGATGATGGTCGGGTTGGCCTGCAGAGGCTCCAGCACCCCGCCCAGGCCCACGCCGCCCGAGAGATGAACGTTCTTGCCTACCTGGGCACAACTGCCCACGGTGGCCCATGTGTCTACCATCGTGCCTTCGTCCACATAGGCGCCGATGTTCACATAGCTGGGCATCAGGATGGCACCCTTGGCAATATAGCTGCCGCGGCGCGCCACCGCGGGGGGCACCACGCGCACGCCGGTGGCCTTCATCTCCTCGGGCGAGAGGTGGGCGAACTTGGTCGGCACTTTGTCGAAAAAGCCGAGGTCACCGGCTTTCATGATCTCGTTGTCCTTGAGGCGGAAGGACAGCAGCACTGCCTTCTTGATCCACTGGTGCACCGTCCACTGGCCGACGCCCTCGCGCGTGGCCACACGCAGGCGGCCCGTGTTCAGCTCGGCGATCACATGGTCTACGGCCTCAATCACTTCCTTGGGGGCCGACGAAGGCGAAAAGCTGGCGCGGTTCTCCCAGGCGTTGTCGATGAGGGTCTGCAGTGGTTGGGTCATGGCTGAACGTAGAAAAAGTCAAGAAAAACGGGAAGCGGCAGGGGGGCTGGGGGGCATCAGGCGCGGTAGTGGCGCACAAACTGCTGGATGCGGCGGGCGGCCTCTTCGCACTCGGCTGTATCGGCCACAAGCGCCATGCGCACGCGACCTGCACCCGGGTTGTGTCCGTCGGCTTCTCGTGCGAGGTAGCTGCCAGGAAGCACGGTCACATTGTATTGAGCATAGAGGGCGCGCGCGAAGGCCGCGTCGTCCAGGCCCATGCTTGGGGGCACCTCAGCCCACAGGTAGAAACCAGCGTCGGGCAGTGCCACGCGCATCACACTCGCAACGAGGGGGGTGACGATGGCGAACTTCTCACGGTAGAGGCGGCGGTTTTCCTCGACATGGGATTCATCGCCCCAGGCCGCGATGCTGGCCGCCTGCACCACGGGGCCCATGGCGCTTCCGTGGTAGGTGCGGTAGAGCAAAAACGCCTTGAGCAGCGTCGCGTCTCCGGCGACGAAGCCGCTGCGCAGCCCGGGAACGTTGGAGCGTTTGGACAGGCTGGTGAATGCCACCAGACCTTTGAAGTCTGTGCGACCAAGTGCCGCGGCTGCTTGCAGACTGCCAAGCGGGGCTTCATCGCGGAAGTAGATTTCGCTGTAGCACTCATCCGATGCAATCGCAAAGCCAAAGCGGTCGCTGAGTTCAAACAGCTTGCGCCATTCGGCAAGCGGCATGACGGCCCCGGTCGGGTTGCCAGGCGAACACACGAACAGCAGTTGCGTGCGCGCCCAGACTGCTTCGGGCACCCGCTCCCAGTTCACGGCGAAGTTGCGGGCCGGATCGCTGGGCGCGTAGTAAGGCTGGCCACCGGCCAGGAGGGCCGCGCCTTCGTAGATTTGATAGAACGGGTTGGGGCAGACCACCGTGGGTTCGGTGCGGGTGGGATCGAGCACGGCTTGTGCAAACGCAAACAGAGCCTCGCGCGAGCCGTTGACCGGAAGCACTTGCGAAGCGGCATCGACCACCACGCCATAGCGGCGGGCGAGCCAGCCGGCAAAAGCCTCGCGAAGCCTCGGTTCACCGGCGGTGGCGGGGTAACTGGCAAGGCCCCCCAGGTTTTGGCGCAGCGCGTCCTGAATGAAGGCTGGCGTGGGGTGGCGGGGCTCTCCCATGCCCAGGCTGATTGGGCTGTAGTTCGCGGCCGGGGTGACGCCGGCGAACAGTTGCTTGAGTCGTTCAAATGGGTACGGTTGGAGACGCGACAACAGCGGATTCATGGGGCAGCATTATGGGGGAGCGCTGTGCGGAGGTCCGTGCCGCCGCGCACCCCGGCCAGCGGCTGAGGGCGATCCCTCAGACAGGCCAGGACAGGCTTTTTGTCAATTGCGCGTAAGAGCAGCTTCCTAGCATGGCTGCGGCTGTGCAAGAGCGCGCGCAGCGCTGCGGGACGGCGCCAGGACCGCACGCCACCACCACAAAAGGAGACAGCATGAACCCGACCACTCCCTGGAATCCTGGCCCCATGCTCATGCGGCGGCTTGCGCTGCCCTACAAGCTGTGGGTGTGCGCCGGAGCGGGCCTGCTTGCCATCGGGGCCGCCTGGTGGTCGCTGGCGTGGCCATGGGTGCTGGTGCTGGTGGTGCTCACGCTGTATCTGCTGTGGTCGGTGCAGGCCACGGTTTCCGCCGATCTGCGCACGGTCGCCCAGGCCATGCAGCGGGCCACGCAGGGCGACCTGAGCGTGCGCGCACAACTGCAGGCGCAGGATGAGATCGGGCAGCTCGGGACATTGCTTGACGGTATGACACTGACCCTGTCGTCCCTGGTGGACGACATCCGCAGCAATGCGTCCCTGGTCGCGTATGCGGGCGGTGTGCTTGCCGCAGGCAGCCGTTCGCTTTCAGATCGCACCGAACAACAGGCTGCCAACTTGGAGCAGACTGCCGCCAGTGTGCAAGAGCTGTCCTCCGCCGTGCAGAACGCGGCGCATACGGCCGCCGAGGCAGACCAGCAAGCCTCGCAGGTGCGTTCAGCGGCCGATGCAGGCGCTCAGGCCATGGCCCGCGCGGTCGATTCGGTTCAGGGCATTCAGCAGGATGCACGCCGTATGACCGAGATCATCGGCGTGATCGATTCGATTGCGTTCCAGACCAACATCCTGGCGCTGAATGCGGCCGTGGAAGCCGCGCGCGCCGGTGAGCAGGGACGCGGGTTTGCCGTGGTGGCTTCCGAGGTGCGTACGCTGGCCCGGCGCTCTGGCGATGCCGCCCGGGAGATTCGCCAGTTGATCCAGGCGACCGTGGGGCAGGTGGAGAGCAGCGCAGGCCAGATCCGCTCGGCGGGTGACGGCATTGCCACGATGGCGCACGGCATTCGCTGTATGGCGGCCAGCATGTCCGAGATCTCGCGTTCCAGCAGCGAGCAGAGTTCCGGGCTGCGGGAGATCACCACAGCCGTACAGCAGCTCGATCAGATCACGCAGCAGAACGCCCAGATGGCGGGCGAGGCGGTGGAGCAGGCTGTAGCGCTGGAGCGCCGGGCTGCCAGCCTGTCGCGTGCAGTGGCCGCATTCCGCCTGCACCAGGGCACGGCCGACGAGGCCATTGCGCTGGTGGATCGGGCGGTTCAAATGGCGCGAACCACCGGGCGCGAGCAGTTCCTGCGCAGCATCACCGACAAAAGCCAGCCCTTCCACGACCGTGACATGTACGTGTTCGTCCTTGACCGCGCTGGCACCTACCTGGCTTTTGGCGGCAACGCTGCCAAAGTAGGCACGCGGGTGCAAGACATTCCCGGCATTGATGGCGATCGGCTGGTGCGCGACATCGTGGCCCAGGCAGACCGAGGCCCCGGCTGGGTGGAATACGCCATCACCAACCCGGCCACCCTGGCGGTGCAGAGCAAGATGTCATTTGTGCAGCGTGTGGGCGAAGACTTGTACGTCGGCTGCGGCGTCTACAAATCGCTCGCAGCGCGCTGAGCGTTCGTTCTCATGCGGAGCCTGTCGCGGGGCCTTGTGCTGGCCGTGCGCGGGCTTGGCGCTCGCGTGCGCGCTGCAGCGCTGCGGCAATCACCGCCTGTCGCGCCGCTGCCGCGTCTTGGGCAGCGGCAGTGGCCGCAGGCAGGCCAGATGCGGCGTCGCGCAGCTGCTGGTCTTGGCCGAGTCTTACGCGCCGTTGTTGGTAGCGTCTGCGGGCCGATTCGGCTTGCGCGGGTGACCAGGCCGCCCATCCGGTGGCACTGCCGCTCACTGGCTCCAGGCCGATGCAGTCGACCGGGCACACAGGAATGCACAACTCGCAACCAGTGCAGTGGGGCTCGATCACGGTGTGCATCTGCTTGTGCGTGCCCACGATGGCGTCGGTCGGACACACCTCCAGGCATTTGGTGCAGCCAATGCACCACTGCTCGTCGATGACCGCCACGGTCAGCGGGCCTTCGATGCCATGCGCGGCCGACAGCGGGCGCACAGCATGCCCTGTGATCTGTGCAAGCCGCTCGATCCCTTCTGCCCCGCCCGGCGGGCACTGGTTGATGGCAGCCTCTCCTGCGGCAATGGCTTCGGCGTAGCGCAAGCAGTCAGGGTAGCCGCATCGCTGGCACTGCGTCTGCGGAAGGGCCGCGTCGATGCGGGCGACCAGAGCCTGGTGCGCGGGTTCGGTCGAGGGTGAGGAGGCAGGCGGCGCCACGGCTGCAGGGCCGTGGGCCCCTGGCGTGGCGGGGCCGGTCATGCGGGGCGGCGGCTGCGCGCAGCGCTCTTGGCCGGGGCTGGCGCTGCTGCCGGTGCATCGGGTGCAGCCTCGGGCGTTACCGTGACCCAACGGGTGGCCACGGCAGGTGCGGTGGCTTCGGGGGCGGGCTTGGATGCAGCCGAGCGCCGAGCCGCAGGCTTGTTGCGGGGTGTGGCGGCTGGCGCGGCCCGCAGATCGTCGTCGGGTGTGACGTCGCCCAGCTCCGAGCCAGCGCGGTGCGGCTTCTCGTGCTCCAGAATGAAGGCGCGCACCTGCGGGTACACCACTTCGCGCCAGCGGCGACCGCTGAAGATGCCGTAGTGGCCGGCACCCTTGGCCTCCAGGTGGCGCTGTTCCTTGCGCACGATGCCGCTGCACAGGTCGTGGGCGGCCTTGGTCTGACCCGAGCCGGAAATGTCGTCCAGCTCCCCTTCGACGGTGAACAGCGCTGTGGTCTTGATGTCCTGCGGGCGCACGCGCTCCAGCGTGCCCTCGGGCGAGCGCACGTCCCAGGTGCCGTTGACCAGCTTGAAGTCCTGGAACACTGTCCGGATGGTCTCCAGGTAGTAGTCGGCGTCCATGTCGAGCACGGCGTTGTACTCGTCGTAGAACTTGCGGTGCGCCTCGGCGCTGGCGTCGTCGCCCTTGATCAGGTTCTTGAAGTAGTCATAGTGGCTGCTGGCGTGGCGGTCGGGGTTCATGGCCACAAAGCCGGTGTACTGCAGAAAGCCCGGGTACACCCGGCGGCCAGCGCCCGGGAAGTTTTCGGGCACGCGGTAGATCACGTTGTTCTCGAACCACTCGAAGCTGCGGTTCATGGCCAAGTTGTTCACCGCCGTAGGCGATTTGCGCGCGTCGATCGGGCCCCCCATCATGGTCATGCTCAGGGGCGTTGTCTCACCGCGGCTGGCCATGAGCGAGACGGCCGCTAGCACCGGCACCGTGGGCTGGCACACACTGACCACGTGGCAGTTGCCGTAAATGCCCTGCAGGTGGCGAATGAACTCCTGCACGTAGTTCACGTAGTCGTCGAGGTGAAATTCCCCTTCGGACAGCGGCACCAGGCGAGCGTTCTTCCAGTCGGTGATGTAGACCTTGTGGTCTTGCAGCATGGTGCGCACGGTGTCGCGCAGCAGCGTGGCGTAGTGGCCAGACAGCGGGGCCACAATCAGCACCACTGGCTGGGCTTTGAGCTTGGTCAGCGTGGCTGGGTCGTCCGAGAAGCGCTTGAAGCGGCGCAGCTCACAAAACGGCTTGTCGATTTCGACGCGCTCATGGACGGCTACGGGTACGCCATCCACCGGCACGCTGCTGATGCCAAAGGCGGGCTTTTCGTAGTCTTTGCCGAGGCGGTAGAGCAGGTCGTAGCCGGCGGCCATGCGCTGGGCCATCGGGAACTGGCTGAACGGCGACAGTGGGTTGCTGTAGAGCTTGGCCGCTGCCAGGGCAAAGTCGGCAAAGGGCTCCATCAAAGAGCGCTGCGTTTCGTAGATCTGGTACAGCATGGGGCAAGACTCCGCTTTTTGTTGCAGTGCAATATAGCAGCAGATGCCCGCAGACGCATGGAGGAATTCCACCAATCGCCAGTCGCGTCTGCGACAGCGGTGCTGTTTGCGCAGCCAGCGGCATCTGCGCTTATCTGCTATTGATTCGATAGCTGCTCGTGCTTGGTTTATAAGCACGAATGGCCAATTTGAATCTGATTGTTAGCACCCGAGCCCCTGCGGTCAGTCACTCGGGCTGTGGTCGTCGGCGGGCGGCGGGTCAGCGATCGGGCGTTGCCCCCGGGTTGGCAGCAGCGGCAGCAGCGGCCTCGCTGGCCAGCCAGGCTTCGAACGCTTCGCGCGCGGCATTGCGCAAAGCGGGCCGGAAGGTCTGCCGGTCACTCAGATACAGGCAGTGGCGAATCACCGTAAACGGGTTGAAGCTGCTGCCCGGGTGCGCGTCTTCGTAGTGCTGGCGGTAGCGTTTGATGGTGCCCAGCGTGTTGCGCAGCAGGCCGTTGAAGCGCGCGCGCGTAAGCCCCGGGGACCACTGCTGGATTTCGTCCACAAACAGGTCCACCTTGCGGGGCTCGAAGTCGAACTCCCGGAAGAAGTGCTGCGCGATCTTGAGGAAGGTGAACGCGTTGAGCGCTGGGCCACTGGACGGGGCGGCGGTGGCTGGTGCGTCGGGGGCCGCGGGGTCGGGCTGCGGCTCGGCGGTTTCGTCGGGCGCTTGCAGCAGTTCGGCCATGGTGGCATCGCGGATCTGGCGGAACTCGCGGTCGGCCAGTTCGAACAGCGCTGCCAGCACATTGATGCGGCGCTTGAGCGGCCCGGGAATCGACTTTTTGTACTTGATGCGGTGGTCCAGCACGCTCCATGCGTCCTGGGTGATGGTGCGCACCTGCAGTTCGAACGGCCGCGTACCCCAGGCCGCCCAGACCGTTGACGCCTGCGGCACCGCGGGCAGTCGCAGGTCCAGATGCAGGCCTTTGTAGCCGAACGATCCTTCGGTGCTCTCGATGGCGGCGACTTTGTCGGTCACGTCCACCAGCGCAAACTGCGGTCGCAGGGACTCGGCCACTTTTTCCAGCTCGTCTTCGTACAGGCAGACCACGCGCACACCAATCAGGTCGGTGATGTGGTCGGCAATCTCGTACGGGGTCTGGGCTTCTTCCAGCGCCGCGCGGTATTTGCGCACGAATTTGCGCACGCTTTCTTCGCCGTCTTTGACGCGGCCCTCCACCTTGGCGATCTCCAGGCCCGGCACCTGGGCCACGCAGTCCTGCACGGTGCGCACGAGTTCGTTGCACACGGCCTGCCAGGCGGCCTGCTGCTGGGTGTAGAGGCTGCGAAAGCGCTGCGCTTCAGTGTCAAAGTCCAGGGAAGGCATATGCGCGTATCCTACGTCGGATGGGTCGGCGGGTTGGCGGTTTTCAGGCCGCTGTGGCGGCGATGGACGGGGGGGCTGCGGGGCTGAGGTCGGAGTCGGTATCGGTCCCGGCATCGGCCATGGGGGCGTGCGCCCGGGCCAGTGCCATCACTTCGCGCGGCGGCGTGTCTTTGAGGCGGTGGTCGCTCCACACCTGGCGCCAGCGGCGCGCGCCCGGCAGGCCGTTGCGCAGCCCCAGCATGTGGCGCGCAATTGCGTACCAGCCGGTGCCGTGGGTGGCGGCCTCGCGCTCCATGTAGGCCACCATGGCTTCTTCTACCGATTCGCGCGTGAGGGCCGGCCTACGGGTGTCGCCAAAGAAGGCCGCATCCCAGCCCACCAGCCACCAAGGGTTGTGATAAGCCTCGCGGCCAATCATCACGCCGTCGAGCAGCGAGAGTTGCTCGTGCACCACCGCGTCGGTGCGAATGCCGCCGTTGATCGCGATGGTGAGCTGCGGAAAATCGGCCTTGAGTCGGTGCACGATCTCGTAGCGCAAGGGCGGGATTTCGCGGTTTTCCTTGGGCGAGAGGCCTTGCAGCCAGGCGTTGCGCGCATGCACGATGAACACATGGCAACCCGCCTCGGCCACGGTGCCGACGAAGTCGCGCACAAACGCGTACTCCTCGACCTGGTCGATGCCGATGCGGTGTTTGACCGTCACAGGCACAGCGTCGCCTACCGCATCGCGCATGGCCTTGACGCAATCGGCCACCTGCGCGGGGGCTTTCATCAGGCTTGCGCCAAACGCGCCGCGCTGCACACGGTCGCTGGGGCAGCCGCAGTTGAGGTTGACCTCGTCGTAGCCCCATTGCACGCCCAGGCGCGCGGCTTCGGCGAGCTTGTCGGGCTCGTTGCCGCCCAGTTGCAAGGCCACCGGATGCTCTTCGTCGTTGTAGCGCAGGTGGCGCTCAGTGCCACCATAAAGAATGCCGCCCGCGTTCACCATCTCGGTGTAGAGCAAGGTGTGGCGCGACAACAGCCGGTGCAGATAGCGGCAGTGGCGGTCGGTCCAGTCCATCATGGGCGCAACAGACAGGCGCCAGGGGCTGAACGGGGCGGGG
>JBKBUN010000138.1:0-8231 GCA_046289925.1 Burkholderiaceae bacterium
CATGCACGGCATTCAGACCAGCGGCAACTGCATCCGCAACATCACCAGCGACGAGCGCGCCGGCATTGCGGTGGACGAAATCGCCGACCCGCGGCCTTTTGGCGAAATCATGCGCCAGTGGAGCACGCTGCACCCCGAATTCGCCTTCCTGCCGCGCAAGTTCAAGATCGCGATCAGTGGCGCTGCCGAAGACCGTGCGGCCATCGGCTGGCACGACGTGGGTCTGCAACTGGTGCGCAACGCGGCAGGCGAACTGGGCTTCAAGGTGCTGGTGGGCGGCGGCATGGGCCGCACGCCGGTGATTGGCAGCGTGATCCGCGAGTTCCTGCCCTGGAACCAGATCATGAATTACCTGGAGGCCATCGTGCGCGTGTACAACCGCTACGGCCGCCGCGACAACCTTTACAAGGCCCGCATCAAGATCCTGGTCAAGGCCGAGGGCCAGCGCTACTTCGACGACGTGGAGGCCGAATACCGCCAGATCGTCGAGCACGATGGCGCGATGCACACCATCACGCAGGCCGAATTCGACCGCGTGGCCGCCTGCTTTGTGGATCCGCCGCTCACGCGCCACGTGGGCGCGCCGCTGGCCCCCTTGCCCACCGATCCGGCCTTTGTGCGCTGGCTCGAGCGCAACGTGGCCCCGCACAAGAACCCCGCGCTACGCGCCGTGACGCTGTCGTTCAAGCGCCCGGGCGCATCGCCCGGCGACGCCTCGGCCGACGTGTTGGAAGCCGCAGCAGACCTGGCCGAGCGCTTCAGCGCCGGCGAGGCCCGCGTGACCCATACGCAAAACCTGCTGCTGCCCTGGGTGCACGTGAACGACCTGTACGAGGTATGGCAGCAAGCCCGCCGCCTGGGCCTGGCGCAGCCCACGGCACACCTGCTCACCGACATGATCGCCTGCCCCGGTGGCGACTTCTGCGCACTGGCCAATGCCCGCTCGCTGCCGATTGCGCAGGCCATCCTGGAGCGCTACCAGGACCTCGACGAGCTACACGACCTGGGCGAGATTGACCTGCACATCAGCGGCTGCATCAACTCCTGCGGCCACCACCACAGCGGGCACATCGGCATTCTCGGCGTCGACAAGGACGGCAAGGAGTGGTACCAGGTCACGCTGGGCGGGGCCGACGGCTCGGACCGCAGCGGCCCGGCCGTGGCCGGCAAGGTGGTAGGCCCCTCGTTCTCGGCGGCCGAAGTGCCGGGCGTGATCGAGGCCTTGCTCGACACCTACCGCACGCTGCGCCAGCCGCAGGGCGTGCGCGCCGAATCCTTCCTCGAAACGCTGCGCCGCGTCGGGGCCGAGCCCTTCAAGGCCGCGGCCAATGCCGCCCGCCTGCCCGTGGCTGCCACCGAAGTCGAAACCGCCACCGCCTGAGACCGCCCCATGAAGATCCTTACCGCCCAGGACCACCAGCCCATCACAGAAGGCGATGCCAGTGCCGTGGCGCTGCCCAACGACGCCGACCCGCTGGCACTCGACCTTACCGGTGTTCAGCGCATCGACCTGCACTTTCCGAAGTTCACCGATGGCCGCGCCTACAGCCAAGCCTACCTGCTGCGCCGCCGCCGCGGTTTTGCGGGCGAACTGCGCGCCACGGGCGACGTGCTGATCGACCAGCTCGTGCAGATGGCCCGCACCGGCTTTGACGTGGCCGTGCTGCGCGCGGGCGTGGACGCCGCCGATGCGCAGCGCCAGTTCGACCGCTTTGCAGACTTCTACCAGGGCGACGCCGTTACGCCCCAACCGCTGTTCATCCGCCGCGCCGCATGAGAACCGCCAGCCCCCTACACGCCACGCGCTCTGCGCCACCCAAGGCCACCGCCCTGTACGCCAAACCCAGCGCCGACTATGCGGCCAAGCGCGAGCGCACGCTCGCCCTGCTGCGCCAGGCTGCCGCCCACGGCGCGCCGGGCAGCGTGACGCAGGCCTCCAGCCTGGGTGCCGAAGACGTGGTCATCACCCACCTCATCAATACGCTGGGCCTGCACATTCCGGTGTTTGTGCTGGAAACCGGTGCGCTGCACACCGAAACGCTGGCGCTGCTGGAACGCACGCAGGCCTATTCGCAGGCACCCGTGGTGGTGTACCGCCCCGACACCCACGCCGTGGTGCACTTCATCCGCAGCCACGGGCAGGACGCGATGTACCGCAGCATCGAACTGCGCAAAGCCTGCTGCCAGGTGCGCAAGATGGAGCCCCTGGCCCGTGCGCTGGCCGGCAAGAGCGGCTGGATCACGGGCCTGCGCCGCGAACAGTCGAGCGCCCGTGCCGACGTGCCCGCCATCGACACCTCGGAAGTCGCCACCAAGGGCCTGACCAAGTTCAACCCACTGGCCGATTGGACCTGGGGCGACGTCTGGCACTGCATTGCCACTGAAGGTGTGGACTACAACCCGCTGCACGACCAGTTTTTCCCCAGCATCGGCTGCGCGCCCTGCACGCGCGCCATCAGCCTGGGCGAGGAATTCCGCGCCGGGCGCTGGTGGTGGGAGGACGAGGCCGCCAAAGAGTGCGGCCTGCACGTCAAGGCCCCCGCCCCCACCACCGACGCCTCGCACACCGCCGAGAAAGGACTGCCGGCATGAACGCCCGCACGCACGAACCCCCGCTGGGCCAACCAGCACACCATCTGAACAATTCGCACCTCGACGCCCTGGAAGAAGAAACCATCTTCATCCTGCGCGAAGTGGCCGCCGCCTTCGAGCGTCCGGCGCTGCTGTTTTCGGGCGGCAAAGATTCGCTGGTCATGCTCAAGTGCGCCGAAAAGGCCTTTGGCGTCGGTCGTATTCCGTACCCGCTGCTGATGATCGACACGGGCCACAACTTCCCCGAGGTGACCGACTTCCGCGACTTTCGCGCCAAGGAACTCGGGGCCGAGCTGATCGTGCGCAGCGTCGAAGACTCGATAGCCCGTGGCACGGTACGCCTGGCCCATCCGGGCGAAAGCCGCAACGTGCACCAGTCGGTCACGCTGCTCGAGGCCATTGAAGAATTCCGCTTCGACGCGCTGATCGGCGGCGCACGCCGCGACGAAGAAAAGGCCCGCGCCAAGGAGCGCATCTTCAGTCACCGCGACAGCTTCGGCCAATGGCAGCCCAAGGCGCAGCGGCCCGAGCTGTGGACGCTGTTCAACACCCGCCTGGCCCCGGGCGAGCACTTTCGCGTGTTCCCCATCAGCAACTGGACCGAGTTGGACGTGTGGCAGTACATCGACCGCGAGCAGATTGGCCTGCCGAGCATCTACTACTCGCACAAGCGCCAGGTGGTGCAGCGCAAGGGCCTGCTGATACCCGTGACCGAACTGACCCCGCCGCGCGAAGGCGAAGTGGTGCAGACGCGCGACGTGCGCTTTCGCACCGTAGGCGACATCACCTGCACCGCCCCGGTGGAGAGCACCGCAGCCACCCCGGCCGAGATCGTCATCGAAACGCTGGCCGCCGAGGTGAGCGAGCGCGGTGCCACGCGCATGGACGACAAGACCTCCGACGCCTCGATGGAAAAGCGCAAGAAGGACGGGTACTTCTGATGACGAACGCTACTGATTTGATAGCTGCTCGTGCTTATGAAACAAGCACAATCGGCCAAAATGACCCCAATAACGACCACGCATCTGCGCTGCGCTTCATCACCTGCGGCAGCGTGGACGACGGCAAGAGCACGCTGATCGGCCGCCTGCTGGTGGACAGCCGCGCGGTGCTGCAAGACCACCTGGCCGGCGTGCAGCGCGGCGGCGAGGTGGACCTGGCCCTGCTGACCGACGGTCTCTCGGCCGAGCGCGAACAGGGCATCACCATCGACGTGGCCTACCGCTACTTCGCCACCGAAACGCGCAAGTTCATCATCGGCGACGCACCGGGCCACGAGCAGTACACACGCAACATGGTCACGGCCGCCAGCAGCGCCGATGCCGCTGTGGTGCTGGTCGATGCCACCAAGCTCGACTGGCGCAACCCCCAGCTCACGCTGCTGCCGCAAACGCGCCGCCACAGCCTGCTCGTGCACCTGCTGCGCGTGCACTCGCTGGTGTTCGCCGTGAACAAGCTCGACGCCGTGGAAGACCCGGCGCTGGCCTGGCAGCACATCCAGGCCGCGCTGGCGGCGTTTGCCCAGGCCGCAGGCATTACGGTACGTGCCACCGTGCCGGTCTCGGCCCTCAAAGGCTGGAACGTGGTGGACGCACAGCCCGGCTGGTGCGGCTACCAAGGCCCGAGCCTGCTGCAAATCCTGGAGCTGCTGCCCAACACCCCGGCCGACACGCAGCTGCCTCTGGCGTTTCCGGTGCAGTGGGTCGAGAAGTTCTCGTCCTCGTCCGACACCTCGCAGGGCCGCCGCGTGTTCTGGGGCCGCGTGGCCACGGGCACGGCCGCAGTGGGCGCGGAAGTGCAAGTATTCCCCAGCGGCCAGCGCGCCCGCGTGGCCCAGGTGCTGGACCATGTGCGCCGCCCGCACAGCGTGGCCGCGGGCCTGAGCGCAGGCATCGTGCTCGACCGCGAGGTGGACGTGTCGCGCGGCGACTGGATCTTGGCCGCGCCGGTTGCGACTGCCGTAGCCGCCGACGACTTCGAAACGCCCGCGCCCCAGCCTGTCTGGCCCGGCCAGCACGAACTGCGCGCCACCGTGGCCTGGATGGACGACGAGCCGCTGGTGGCAGGCCGCGTGTACTGGGCGCTGCACGGGCACCGCTGGGTCAAGGCCAAGGTGCGCCAGGTCGTGCACCGCCTGAACATCCATACGCTGGCCGAGGAAGACGCCACGCAGCTCGAACCCAACGCCATCGGCCACGTCGACCTGCTGCTGCAAGAGCCCGTGCCCGGAGCGGCATTTGAAGTCGCCCGCGTGCTGGGCTCCATGATCCTGGTAGACACTGCCACGCACAAAACCGCGGGTGCCGTGCTGCTGCGCTGACACCGCCTGCGCGCCCTGCACGGCCATCGGTCTTGCAGGGCCACCGGCCCGCAATCCCCTGGCCGGCCAATCCCCCACCACTCTGGTGGCCACGTAACCCCAGGGTGAAAGCTCCTAAAATCTAGGGTTTTCACCGACCACCCCACCGCCCCATGACCCACGTCGTCTCCGAAAACTGCATCAAGTGCAAGTACACCGATTGTGTGGACGTCTGCCCCGTGGACTGCTTCCGCGAAGGTCCGAACATGCTGGTGATCGATCCGGACGAATGCATCGACTGCGCCGTCTGCATCCCAGAATGTCCAGCCAACGCCATCTTTGCCGAAGAAGATCTGCCAGCCGATCAACTGGTATTCATCAAGCTCAACGCCGAATTGGCGCGCGCCAACGGCTGGAAGAGCATCACCAAGCGCAAGGCCGCGTTGCCCGACGCCGACGAATGGAACGGCAAGCCGGGCAAGATCAACGAGTTGGTGCGCTGAGCCCTCGCGCCCTGCCCCACCCGCATGCACACTGAAGCCCCCGCTGCACTGCCGCCCTCGGCCCTTGCGGCGCAGCCCGAGGTGCTGGTGATCGGCGCAGGGCCAGTGGGACTGTTCACGGTGTTTCAGTTGGGCCTGCAAGGCCTGCGCGCCCACCTGGTGGACGCACTTCCCCACACCGGCGGGCAGTGCGCCGAACTGTACGGCGACAAGCCCATCTACGACGTTCCTGGCGTGCCCGTGTGCACGGGGCGCGAACTGGTCGCGCTGCTGGAGCGCCAGATCGCCCCCATGGCCCCTGTGCGCCACCTGGGCCGTCGCGTGGAGGCCTTGAGCCCCTGCGAAACCGAAGGCCGTGCATGGCAGGCTCGACTCGACGATGGCACGGCGCTTGTCGCGCGCGCCGTGGTCATCGCAGCAGGCGTGGGCGCTTTCGTGCCCCGCACCCTCAAGATCGAGGGCATCGACACCCTGCCGCCGGGCCTGCTGCACTACCACGACGCACCGGTGCCGCCCGGCACGGCCGTGGTGGTGCATGGCGGAGACGACCCTGCCGTGCTGCGAGCGCTGACCCTGGCGGCCGACCCGGGCCACCCACCCGTGGTGTTGCTGCACCGCCGAGACATGTTCCAGGCACCGTCCGAGGCGCTGGCAGCGCTGTCGGCTGCGCGCGCTGCCGGTCGCATCCGGGTGCAGGTGGGTCAGCCCTTGCGCATCGCCGCTCAAGGCGATGCTGCGGTGCTCACGGTGCTTGATACCGAAGGTCAGGAGCAGACGCTGCCGCTCGGTCGGCTTGAGGTGCGCCTGGGCCTGTCACCGCGCCTGGGCCCGATTGCCGACTGGGGCATCGCCCTGGAGCGCAAGCAACTCGTGGTGGACACCGCCCGTTTTGCGACCAGCGCCCCGGGTGTGTACGCGGTGGGCGACATCAACACCTATCCGGGCAAACGCAAGCTGATCCTGTGCGGTTTTCACGAAGCGACCCTGGCCGCCTTCGCCGTGGCCGAACGCTTGTCGGGCGCACCCGTAGCACTGCAGTACACCACCACCAGCCCGCGCCTGCACCAGCGCCTGGGCGTGGCCCCGTCGGCCGCGGCCGACTGAGCGCGCAAGGCTGCAGCCGCCGAAGCGGCTAAAATCGCGCTCGCACCCCACACCGGGTGCAACCGCTAGGGGTGTCCTGCGCTGGCAACAGCAAAGGGCTGAGAACACACCCTTTGAACCTGAGCGCCTGCACCGTATGGGTAGTAGGCCCGAGATCATCCTCGCGCAGGAAAGCCGGTTTGCCGATGCCTGGGCCGCCTTTGCGCAAACCCGTGGCCGACAGACCCCGCTCTGCTCAACCACGGAGCATCCAACCATGACTTCTTCGACCCCTGCGCCCGCCAACGAGGCGCTTGTTCCCGTCACGCCCGAGCAGCGCGTGTTTGGCTGGCACGACCATGCCTCGCTCTGGTTCAGCCTGGGCGTGGGCCTGCTGGTGATGCAGGTCGGCTCTTTTCTCATGCCAGCGCTCGGCACACGCGAGGCCGTGGGAGCCATCGTGGCGGGCTCAATCCTCGGGGCGGGCCTGCTGGGCTGGGTGGCCAAGATCGGCTGTGACAGCGGACTGGCCAGTTCCGGACTCATGCATGCGGTGTATGGGCGTACCTTTGCGGGGCTGCCGATTGCCCTGAACATCGTCCAGTTGATCGGTTGGGGCACGTTTGAGCTGGTGGTGATGCGCGACGCCACCGTGGCCATCGGCCAGCAGGCAGGTGCCTTGCAAGGTGCGCACTGGCCCTACCTTGCAACCCTCATCTGGGGCGCGGTGGTGATGCTGCTCATCAGCGGCTCGATGGTGCGGCTGGTGCGCAGGGTGATCGCCCGTGTGGCACTGCCGCTGGTGGTGCTGTCGCTGCTGTGGCTGAGCTGGCAGTTTCTGGGCATGGCCCAGGCCCAGGGCCTGCAGGCCCTGTGGAACCGTGCAGGCACCGGGGGCATGGGCGTGCTACCCGCCCTGGATCTGGTGATTGCCATGCCGATCTCGTGGCTGCCGCTGGTGGCCGACTATGCGCGACATGGCCGCCATGGCGGCTCTGCACTGCGCGGCACCTGGCTGGGCTACGCATTGGCTAACATGTGGTGCTACAGCCTGGGGGTGCTGGTGGCGCTGACCTTGCCCAGCCAAGACCTGGTGCAAGCCCTGCTGCTTGCGCAAGGTGGGCTGATCGCGCTGTCGCTGATCCTGATCGACGAGGTGGACAACGCCTACGGCGACACCTATTCGGGCGCCGTCTCGGTACACAGCCTTGCGCCGTCCTGGAGCATCCGCCACTGGGGCCTGGTGCTGGCGGCGGTCAGCACCGTACTGGCCATGGTGCTGCCCATGCACAGCATTGAGCCCTTCCTGCTGCTGCTGAGCTCGGTGTTCGTGCCGATGTTCGGGGTGATCATCGGTCGCCTCGCGGGCGGCACGGACGCTCAGGCCCTGCTGCGCTGGGCACCGCGCGTGAACCTGGTGCCAGTGCTGATCTGGCTGTCTGGCGTGGGCGTGTACCACCTGTCCCCCAAGCTTCTGCCTGGGGCTGGTTCGGCGCTGCCAGCGCTGGCGTTCACGTTGCTGCTGTCGTGGGCCACCAGGCCCCGTATCGCCACCTGAAGCACCTGAAGCACCTGAAGCCGCCTACAGGGCCGATTCGGCGGACAGCGGTTTCTGGCCGCTGGTCGCAGCGTTCAGGAATCGGCACCACCGCCATTGGCAACCCGAAAAACTGGGCTTCATCCTAGAAACCGCAGTTGGATGCGCCCGCCAGTGCCGTGATCGGCGCGCCAGGCAAGGCGAGACGACGCGGCGC
>JBKBUN010000139.1:0-8118 GCA_046289925.1 Burkholderiaceae bacterium
CACCTGCCGGCCAGTCCGTTCGCGCCGGCGATGCCCCAGTGACAGTGTTGCTTTCCACACGAAACGACATGGAGCCCCATGGTGGATTCGACCTGTCGCAAGAAACCAATGATTTGTTCGTCACTGAACCTGCTCTTCTTCATGTCCGTCATTCTCCTGGGTTGACGGACTTCGCTCGTCTACCGTGGTACGGCTGGTGGGTTGCAAGTCATGGCGGGCGTACACTTGCATGCAGCCTATGGCCCTTCCCGATTTGTCTTTTCTGCTGCAGGCCCAGCCTCCCGACTCCATACCGGAGGGCCAGTACCTGCCCCTGCAGGCCCAGGCCAGCGCGCCAGCGCCAGACGAAGTGCCCCTGCCCGCCTTGATTGCAGAACTGCGTGCCTACCAGATGGAGTTGGAGGCACAGAACAAGGTCTTGCAATACAGCCAGTTGTCGGCCGAGCGCGCTTCGGAACGCTTTGAGGCGCTGTTTGCCAGCGTGCCCTTGTCGCTGATGGTGCTGGACGAATACGACATGGTGGTGCAAGCCAACGCCATGGCGCACCGCTCTTTCCAGCCCACGGAGCGCGACCGACCCCTGACCGCATTGACGCCTTTTGTCTCCCCCAACGATGTCGAGCGCGTGCGCTTGGCTTTTGCGCAGGCGCGCGAGAGGGGCCAGGCTGTGGCTACTGAGGTGGTATTTGCACAGGGCGATCAGGTGCGCATCACGGGCGACCTGCACATTGCTTTCATCACGCTGGGGCACGAGGGCGAAACCCCGCAGCACCAGTACCTGTGCGCCGTCATCGACCAGGGCCCGCTGCTGGCCGAGCGCAGCGCACTGCAGGAACGCAACGAGCAACTGCGCGCCAGCGAAAAGCGCCTGGAAGCGGTCATCAATTCGGCGCTGGACGCCATTGTGTGCGTGGATCAGCACCAGCGCATCACCGTGTTCAACCCCACGGCGGCGGTGTTGTTCCAATGCAGCGCCAGCGATGCGCTGGGCAGCACTCTCGACCGATTTCTGCCCGACGCAGCCCGGGCGCTGGGCTTTGGTCAGATGACCACCCAGGCAGTGCTGGGGGAGATGACGGCGCGCACGGCCACAGGCAAGGAATTGGCGGTCGAGGTGAGCGTGTCTTTCGAGCACCATGCCGATGGCCTGACCACCACCGTGTTTGCCCGTGACCTGACCAGCCGCAAGCGCGCCGAGGCCCAGCGCAACGAACTGGAGGCGCAACTGCGCGAGTCGCACAAAATGCAAGCCGTGGGCACCATGGCCGGGGGTATTGCACACGACTTCAACAATATCCTGAGTGCCATTTTGGGCAACGTGGAGCTGGCCATGGCCGATTGCGCGCCCGAATCCAGCGCCATGGTCAGCCTGCGCGAAATTCAGAAAGCCGGACGCAGAGCACGCGACCTGGTGCGCCAGATCCTCACCTTCAGCCGCAACGAGCCCCCCCGCCTGGGCGCCGTGGATTTGGTCGAGGTCCTGCAGGACACTGAACGGCTGCTGCGCGTGACGCTGCCGCCCACCGTGGCCCTGCAAATCCACATCGCGCCCCACCTGCCTACGGTGCGGGCCGATGCCACCCAGGTAGAGCAGGCCCTTGTGAACTTGTGCACCAACGCCATCCACGCCATTGGCGCGCGCAAGGGCACGGTGCGTGTGCACGCCCAGCCCCTGCGGCCTGATAGGCTGGTGTGCGACCGCTTGGGCCTGGCTGTAGGCGACTATGTGGCCATCAGCGTGCAGGACGACGGTCCGGGCATGGACGCGGCCACGCTACAGCGCATCTTCGAGCCCTTTTTCACCACCAAGCCCGTGGGCCAGGGCACTGGCCTGGGCCTTGCGGTGGTACACGGCGTGATGCGCACGCATGGCGGGGCCGTGGACGTGCAAAGCACCCCCGGCGCGGGCAGCCGCTTCACGCTGTACTTTCCGCTCGCTGCTGAGGCGCCCTCCGCGGCGGATGAGGCATCGGCCACCGCACAGCCGCCAGTCGCACCGCCCGCGCCCGATGCAGTCGCCCCTGCACAACGGCCGCGCGTGGTCTACGTGGACGACGACGAGGCGCTGACCTTCCTCGTGCAGCGTGTACTGCACCGCCGTGGCTACGAGGTCACGGTCTTCAACGATCCGCACGCGGCCGTGGCTGCGCTGCGGCAAAACCCGCAGCGCGCCGACCTGCTTGTAACCGACTACAACATGCCCGGTTACTCGGGCGTCGAGTTGCTGCGCGATGTTGTCGCACTGCGTGCAGACCTGCCGGTGGCGCTGGCATCGGGCTACGTCACGCCCGACATCGAGCAGGCCGCGCTGGCAGCCGGTGCGCACGCGCTGATCCACAAGCCCAACGACGTCGATGAGCTATGCGCCACGGTGGCGGCGCTGCTGCAGGTCGCTCGGGGCTGAACTGCTGCCAATGTCAGACCTGGAATACCTGCACGCTGATGCGCACCTGCTGGTGCTGCACAAGCCTGCGGGTCTGCTGTGCGTGCCTGGCCGCGGGCCCGACAAGCAGGACTGCCTGAGCGCGCGCGCCCAGCAGCGCTGGCCCGACGCGCTGGTGGTGCACCGGCTGGACCAGGGCACCTCGGGCCTGGTGCTCATGGCCCGCAGCCTGACCGTGCAGCGCATGCTGGGCGACGCCTTTGCCAGCCGGCAGATCGACAAGCGTTACCACGCGGTGGTGCGCGGCCAACCGGTCGCCCCCGAAGGCGACGGCGGCTGGGGCCTGATCGATCTGCCTCTGATTGCCGACTGGCCGCGCCGGCCGCTGCAGAAGGTGTGCTGGACCCACGGCAAGCCCAGCCAGACGCGCTGGCGCGTGCTGCGGCCCGACGCTGCCACCGGCGGCACGCTGCTGGAACTGCAGCCGCTGACCGGGCGCTCGCACCAACTGCGCCTACACCTGGCCAGCATCGGCCACCCCATCCTGGGCGACGCACTGTACGCAGACCCAGCCAGCCAGTCGGCCGCGCCCCGGCTGCTGCTGCATGCCACGGCGCTGCATTTTGTGCATCCGGTCACGGGGCAGGCTTTGCACATCGTGCAGCCGCCCGCCTTTGCGCCCGATGTCCGCCCCTCAGTGTCGCTCGAAGCCGTCACCGACGCGTCCATCGCTTGACCTGACTGCGCGAACAACCTGCCCTGGCGCGCTACGATGACCGGATGAGATCTCAGCCCCCTCACCTCACCATCCTCACGGGTGCCTCGCGCGGCATGGGCCTGGCCATGGCGCAGCAGTTGCTGCAGCGCGGGCATACCCTGGTCTGCATCGCGCGCAGCGCCAATGCCGCATTGGCCCAGGCCGCCCAGACGGCCGGTGCCACGCTGCTGCAATGGCAGCACGACCTGGCCCAGGGCGAACGGGCCGCGCAGCAGTTGCGCAATTGGCTGGCGGCACACAACCCGCAGGCCTTTGCCAGCGCCACGCTCATCAACAATGCGGGCGTGATCCCGCGCATCGCCCCGCTGTCGGACAGTGACCCGGCCGAGCTGGCGCACGCGCTGCGCGTAGGGCTGGAAGCCCCGATGCAGCTCACCGCCGCCTTTCTGGCCGCCACCGACGCCTGGACCGTGCCGCGCAAGGTGCTCAACATTTCGTCAGGCCTGGGCCGCCGGGCCATGGCCTCGCAATCGGCCTACTGCGCCGCCAAGGCGGGCATGGACCACTTCACCCGCTGCCTCGCGCTGGACGAGGCCCGCAAGCCTCACGGTGCCCGGGTGTGCTCGCTGGCCCCGGGCGTGATCGACACCGACATGCAGGTACAGTTGCGCAGCGCCGACCCGGCCGCCTTCCCCGACTTGGCGAACTTTGCCCACCTCAAAACGGCGGGCCAGCTCACCTCCCCTGCCGACGCCGCTGCCCGCGTGCTGGCCTGGCTTGATCGCCCCGACTTCGGCTGCGCACCCGTGGCCGACGTGCGGGAAGCCTGATCCCTTGTTTGCTATTTTTTTCATAGCTGCTCGTGCTTATCAAACAAGCACAATCAGCCAATTTGATGCCTGAAAGGAAATCTCCATGAGCCGTGAAGTCGTCGTCGTCAGCGCAGTGCGCACCGCCATTGGCACCTTTGGCGGCAGCCTCAAGGATGTGCCCCCCACCGAACTGGGCGCGCTGGTCGTGCGCGAATCGCTCGCACGCGCCCAGGTCGAAGGCAAGGACGTGGGCCATGTGGTCTTCGGCCATGTGGTGAACACCGAACCCAAGGACATGTACCTCTCGCGCGTGGCGGCCATCAACGGCGGCTGCGGCGAGGGCACGCCCGCCTTCAACGTCAACCGGCTGTGCGGCTCGGGCCTGCAGGCCATCGTAAGCGCCGCGCAGACCATCTTGCTGGGCGATGCCGACATCGCCATCGGCGCCGGGGCCGAGAACATGAGCCGCGCGCCCTTTGCCAACCTGAACATGCGTTGGGGCGCGCGCATGGGCGACACCAAGATGGTGGACATGATGATTGGCGCGCTGCACGACCCCTTCCACACCATCCACATGGGCGTGACGGCCGAGAACATTGCGGCCAAGTGGGGCATCACGCGCGAAGAACAGGACAAGCTGGCGCTCGAAAGCCACTGCCGTGCCGAACGCGCCACCGCGGCCGGCTACTTCAACAGCCAGATCGTGCCTGTCACGCTCAAAGGCAAGAAGGGCGAGATCCACTACGCCACCGACGAGCATTTCCGCTCGGGCGCTACGCTGGAAGACATGGCCAAGCTCAAGCCCGTGTTCGTGAAAGAAAACGGCACTGTGACAGCCGGCAATGCCTCGGGCATCAACGACGCCGCCGCCGCCGTGGTGCTGATGGACGCCAAGACCGCCCAGGCGCGTGGTGCCAAGCCCATGGCACGGCTGGTGGCCTACGCCCACGCGGGGGTGGACCCGAAGTACATGGGCATCGGCCCCGTGCCCGCCACGCGACTGGCGCTCAAGAAGGCGGGCCTTACGGTGGCCGATCTCGATGTGATCGAGGCCAACGAAGCCTTTGCCGCCCAGGCATGCGCCGTCACCAAAGAGCTGGGATTGGACCCGGCCAAGGTCAACCCCAACGGCTCGGGCATTTCGCTGGGGCACCCCATCGGAGCGACGGGTGCCCTCATCACGGTCAAGGCCCTGCACGAGTTGCAGCGCATCAATGGCCGCTATGCGCTGGTCACCATGTGCATCGGTGGTGGTCAAGGTATTGCCGCGATCTTCGAACGCATCTGACGCCGACGCCGCGCACTGCCATCGCCACCTGCGATGGCAGCGCCGCACAACAGCAGGGCAGACAGCCGCTGACCCGCGTCATCATCGTGGCTTGCGCACTGCGCGGCATCCGCAGGCACCGCACCACCCTATCGGAGACAACACCTCATGATTCGCCAACTGCTCTCTTTGTCCGTGCTGTCGTTTGCGCTGGGCAGCACCGCTTTCGCACAGACAGCCCCTGCTGCCACGGCCGCGGGTGCCTACCCCAACAAACCTGTGCGCCTGATCGTGCCCTTCCCGCCCGGCGGCGGCACCGACATCCTCTCGCGCCTGGTGGCCACCAAGCTCACCGAGCATGCCAAGTGGACCGTGGTGGCCGACAACAAGGCTGGCGCGGGTGGTACCATCGGCATCACCGAAGCCGTGAAGGCCGCGCCCACAGGCTACGACCTGGTGATGGGCCAGAAGGACAACCTGGTCATCGGCCCCTGGCTCTACAAAAACCTGCCCTGGGACCCGACCCGGGACCTGACCGCCATCGCCCACGTGGCCTACACGCCGGTCATCATTGCCACCAGCGCCAACTCCAAGTTCAAAACCCTGGCCGACGTGGTGGCCGCGGCCAAGGCCGCGCCGGGCACCGTCACCTACGGATCGCCGGGCAATGGCACGTCGATCCACCTGGCGGGCGACCTGTTTGAAAAGGCCGCGGGCATCAAGCTCAGCCACGTGCCCTACAAGGGCTCCAACCCTGCCTTGATGGACGCGCTGGCGGGCAACGTAGACCTGCTGGTGTCGTCCGTGCCCTCAGCCATGGCCCAGATCAAGGCCGGCAAGCTACGCCCGCTGGCCGTGACCTCGGCCAAGCGCAGTTCCTCGCTGCCCGATGTCCCCACCGTGGCCGAATCGGGTTTCAAGGACTTTGACGTGAGCACCTGGTACGGCGTGTTCGCCCCGGCTGGTACGCCCGCGGCCGTCGTGAACGCGGTGAATGCCGAAGTCAACAAGCTGCTGGCCATGGCCGATGTGCGCGCCGCCATCCAGGCACAAGGCGCCGAACCTGAGGCCATGACCGCCGCACAGTTTGCCGCTCTGCTCAAGACCGACCACGCCAAGTGGAAGGGCATCGTCGAGGCCTCTGGCGCCAAGATCGAATGACGCCCTTCTGAACCTAGGAGCCACGCTGTTCCAAACGCAAGAAAAACGGCTCCCGCGGGAGCCGTTTTGCATGGAGCCTGTGGTGGGCTCAGTCGCGCACCACCAGCACCGGCACGTGCACCACGCTCAGCACGCGCTGCGTTACGCTGCCCAGCACCAGGCGCTCTAGGCCCCGGCGGCCGTGCGAACCCATCACGATCAGGTCTGCGCCCGAGCTTTCCAGCGCCCGCACGATGCCTTCGTGCACCGCATGGCCTTCGCCAATCACGGTGGTCACGGCCACACCTTGTTCAGCCATGGCCTGCTTTGTCGCGTCGAGCGCCACATTGGCCTCGGCAGTCGCGGCGCTGATGTACTGCGCCTGCCCATACGCAAAGTCGGCACCAACGCCCGTAAACGGGTACGGGTCGATCACATACACAGCCGTGACGGCACTGCCGAAGGCCTTGGCCAGTTCCGCAGCCTTGGAGACTGCAAGCTTCGAAGTGGGCGATCCGTCCACGGGAACCAGAATGTGTTTGAACATGGTGCTTCTCTCCTTGGTTGATGGGGCAGCGGGTTGTGCCCGCTCAGTTGCGAGTGTGTGCGCATGCCCCGGCCGACATCTTGATTCGCATCAAATGTCACCACGGGTGCCCCTCCCGAAAGAAATGCAAGGCTTTGTAACAACTCGTGTTCACGCCGCCGTGTCGGCTCCCTGAAAGCCCTTGCGCCGCAGTGTGACCACCAGGGTGTCGCGGTATCCGCCGGCCGCAGTGGGCTGGATGGGGGTGGTCTCGTGGATCATGCGCGCATCGTCGAGCATCAGCAGCGACCAGGGCTCAGTGAGCGTGAAGCGCTGCCCCGCAGGGCCCGCAGCCTCGAAGATGCGCGTCTCGCCGCCCTTGATCGCATGACGCGCCACCAAAAACACGGCCACCAGGTCAACGCCGTCTCGGTGCGCGCCCTCGGGCGTGGGCCGGCCGATGCCATCGGTGGTGTCGATGCGGAACTGGTGCGCCTCGACATACCAGCGCTCGGCCGGGCCCTGGGGTGCAAAAACGGCGTCGCAGGTGGCTGCCAGGGCCTGCAGCAATGCGGGCCAGACCGGCGACTGCAGGGTGCGCGGCTCCATAGGGGCAAACATGCGCTGCATGCCGCCGTGCAACGCGTTGTATTCCACAGGCTGCCAGTGTGCGCGGTGCGGCACCTGCGTCACCTGGCCCTGCTCCACTACAAAACAACTGTGGCGGCGGCGGCGATAGCGGCCACCGTCGCGCAGATAGTCGTCGGGGGGCAGGTCCTGCCAGTCGGCCTGGCGGTCCAACAGCGCAGCCAAATCGCAGCCCGCCCAGGCGGCGACATCGGCGGGCGAGAGCACCGCAAAACCGCGGCTGGTCAATTGGGACGCCACATGGGCGGGTGCCGTGTACGGTGGGGGAAAGCTGAGCTGGAGCATAGAAGCCCGAGCTTACCGCGCTGCAGCATCCGGCACTGCTGGACGGGCACTGCTAGCCGCCGCCTCGCGACCGAGAGCTTGTCGCGCTTGCCGTGTCCAGGTCACAAGCGCAGGCCAGCCAGCATCAACCCGCATGCAGCACTCCCGGTCGAAGGGCCCGATGCTGAACACCGCAGGACCCAGGAGCCTGTCGGACTTGGGAATCGTCGGCTGCCAATGGGCCTCAGCGGTCCATTGTTCACCGTCTTTTAGCCTAGGAGCCTGTCGGACTTGGGAGTCGTCGGCTGCAAATGGGCCTCAGCGGCCCATTTTTCACCGTCTTTTGGCCCCATAGCCCCG
>JBKBUN010000140.1:0-8004 GCA_046289925.1 Burkholderiaceae bacterium
CTACGGGCAAAGTGCTCCCGCAGCCCGTCCATGTAGCCGGGCATGAGCTGCTGGGGCAGCAACGGCACCGCCGTCTCGGGCGCCACCACCATACGGGCTGGCGTGCTGCGCAGCGCTTCGGCATACCAGGCCAGCGCGAGCGGCACGCCGCTGCCGGGCTGGAATTTCTCGTCCTGTGGAATGTTGCCTTGCAGCAGAGCCAGCGTGTGCACACGCGCGGCCGCCGCGGCCACGCCGCCATCGGCCCGGGAGTCGTCCAGCGCCCGGGTGCGCGCCACCGTGGCCGCCGCGCATACCAGCAGCACCAGGGCCCAGGCCGCCAGCCACGCGAGGCGCTGGCGCGGGTGCATGCGCAGCACGTGCGGGCCTTGCGCGAGCAGCATGGCCACTGCCGCGGCCACCGCACCCACGCCATACACACCCACCCAGCGCGCCAGCGGCACCAAGGGGCCCTCGACATGCGCATAGCCGCCCGCCCCCCAGGGAAACCCCGTCCACAGCGTGCCGCGGGCCATTTCGGCGAGTGTCCAGAGCGCTACAAAAAAGAGAGCTGCTCGTGCTTGTCTTTGGGACCTGAACCGGCAAAAAAGCCCTGCAGCGATGGCGTAGTAGCTGGCCAGGAAGGCCGCCAGCGCCAGCACGGCGGCGGCGGCCAGGGGTGCGGCCAGCCCGCCATAGACATGCATGGAGATGAACAGCCACCAGAACGTGCCGGACAGCCAGGCCGTGGCAAACAGGCCGCCGTACCATGCGGCATGCGCGGGCCTCGCGGTGCGCAGCAGCACCGCACACAGAACGGCCAGCGACAGCACTTGCAACCACCACAGCGGCGGCACACCTGCAGCCGTGCCATCGGGCGTCGTCAGCGGATGGGCCCACGGCCAAGCCAGTGCGCCAGCCTGCAATGCTCCGGCCAACAGAACCAGCAGTGCCTGCAGCGCCCACCACACGCCCGAGCGGCGTCCGGCGTGTTCGAACCCACGCATCACGCGTCTTCGCTGGCTTCGGCGCGCGACACCTTGAACCAGCGCACGGCCCCACCCTTGGTGTGCAGCACGACGAACTGCAGCCCTTCCAGGGTATGGCTTTCGCCACGGCGGGGCACGTGCCCCATCTCGTGCGCGATCAGCCCCCCAATGGTGTCGAAGCTCGCCGCCGGATCGCTGCCATGCAGGTCCACGTTGAAGGCTTCACGCACACGCTCCAAGGGCGTGTCGCCGCTCACGCGGTACGTATGGTCGGCCAGGCCGAAGATGTCCCCCTCGTCTTCGGCAATGTCGAACTCGTCCTCGATCTCGCCCACGATTTCTTCGAGCACGTCTTCGATGGTCACAAGCCCTGCCACCCGCCCGAACTCATCGATCACGATGGCCAGGTGGTTGCGGTTGCCGCGGAACTCGCGCAGCAGATCGTTCAGACCTTTGCTCTCGGGCACGTACACCGCAGGCCGCAGCAGTGCGCGGATGTTGAGCTCTGGCGCGCGCTGAAGCTTGAGCAGGTCTTTGGCCATGAGGATGCCGATGATGTTCTCGCGCTCGCCCTGGTACACCGGAAAGCGCGAGTGCGCAGTGCCAATCACCAGGTTGAGCAACTCATCGAACGGCGCGTCGATGTTGAGGAGATCCATGCGGGGCGCTGCCACCATCACATCGCCGGCGGTGCGGTCGGACAGGCGGATCACCCGCTCGAGCATCACGCGGGTTTCGGCACCGATGACATTGTTGTCCTCGGCTTCGGCCAGGGTGGCGATCAGTTCCTCGGCCGAGTCGGGGCCGGGGTGGATGAATTCAGCGACTTTCTGCAGGAATGTGCGCTTGTCTTCCCGTTCGGGCAAGCGCGCAGGGTGCGGGTCAGACACAGAAGCGTGTGCAGGACATGCGGTAGTGGATCAGGCCCCTAGGATAGCGGATTGAGATGTCGGCGGTCTCGGGCGAACCCTCCATCCGAACGCCGCGCGGGGCTGCCCACGGCCCCGCAGCGCAGTCACTCGGCGCTTTGGTGGCGCGCGTTGCGCACGCCGCTGCGCACTTCCTGCACACCGGCCAGAAAGCTCCAGAACTGCTTGGCCTGCTTTTTCAGCTGATAGTCCACCTCTGCGAACTGCTGCTCGACCAGTTCGGCCACGCGTGTGTCCAGACTGGCCGGAGGCAGTTGCAAGTAGGCCTCGGACTCGGAACCGTCACGCCGCACCGTGGCCCCGGCATTGCGGGCGATCTTGAGCATCGCGGTGTTCTCGCTCAGCGCATGGATAAACAGCATGTTCACCCCTTCGTTGCGCGCGTGCATCACGGCACGCTCGAACAGGCGCGCCCCGAAACCACGCCCGCGGGCCTGCTTGAGCACCGACACGCCAAATTCCGCGCAGTGCTTATGCTCAGGATGCTCCGAGAACGCCAGATGGGCCATGGCGATGAGTTCGAGCCGGCGGTTGTAGATGCCGAAGATCTCGTCGCGCTCAAAGTCCAGCTGGTCGACATAGCGCCGGATCTGCTCGTCGTTGGCGGCATAGCCGAAGCGCAGATAGCGGTCGGCAGGCTCCAGCTGCAGCAAATGGGCCGCGATGCGCTCGCGGTACGAAGGACCCAGCGAGCGGATGGGAACGATGACAGGGGTAGACACGGAAGGACCTCCTGACGGGGCACGCCCGTTCGTCGGGCGCAGCATGTACTTGCTGGCGTCCCATGATGCCTTGAGCCAATCTTTAGTCGTCGCAATCATGGGCGAGATTCTAGGGTTTTCCCTAGGTTTTGTCCGCTCGATTTGCTGCGCCGCAGCAATTTAGACCAACACCTTCAACTGTAGGGAGCCCTGCCGCCCTCTACAAGCCTGCGCCAGACGCCTGCGCGACGCGCCCAAAACCCCTACACCGGCATGGCCGTTGTGGCCTTGACACGGTCCAGCACAAAGCTGGTTTTGCAGTCTTCCACGCTGGGGTGCTTGAGCAGTGTGTCCATGATGAAGCGGCTGTAGTGGGCCATGTCGGCCACCACCACGCGCAGCAGGTAGTCCATCTCGCCCGTGAGCGCCGCGCACTCCACCACCTCAGGCCAGGTCTGCACGCTGGCGCGAAACAGGTCCATAGGGTTGCGCTTGTGGGTTTCGGTGTGCTTTTCAAGGCGTACGTTCAGGTAGGCCGTCAGGCCCAGGCCCACAGCCTCGGGACGCACCAGCGCCACGTAGCGGTGGATCACCCCCGCATCCTCCAGCCGCTTGACGCGGCGCAGCACGGCACTGGGCGACAAACCGACCTCTTCGCCAATGACATCGTAGGTCTCGCGCCCGTTGTCTTGCAATCGGCGCAGAATGGCCCGATCCAGCTTGTCCAGTGCGTAAGAGGTGCTCATGGCGCAGGATTTTAGAAACGCACGCCTGTTGCTGCACTGCAGCTGAGGGTATGTCCGCAGACGGGTATGTCCCGATGGAGAGAGGGGATTTCACCGGAAAAATAAGCCCCACTAAAACGAACGCTCGTTCTTTTTTTGTGCACCCCAACCCATTATTACAACCGGAGACATATTCCATGCCATCGCTCTGGAGCCGCCTCGGGCGGGCCCTGGCCCTGCTGGCCGCAAGCCTGACCTTCTGGACCGCCTCGACCGCCCATGCGCAAGCGGGCTACACACAGACCCGTTACCCCATCGTGCTGGTGCACGGCCTGTTTGGGTTCGACTCGGCGCTGGGCGTCGATTACTTCTACGGCATTCCATCCGCACTGCGTTCGGGCGGTGCCCGGGTGTACGTGGCGCAGGTGTCGGCCGCCAACAGCACCGAGGTGCGCGGCGAGCAGCTTCTGGCCCAGGTACGCACCATTCTGGCGATGACAGGCGCCCAGAAGGTCAACCTGATCGGCCATTCGCACGGCGGCCCCACCATCCGCTACGTGGCCGGCGTAGCGCCGCAACTGGTGGCATCGGTCACGTCCATCGGTGGCGTGAACCGCGGCTCGCGCGTGGCCGACATCGTGCGCGGTGTGGCCCCGGCCGGTTCCGTATCAGAAGCCGTGGCCAATGCGGCCGCATCGGCTCTGGTCGGGCTGATCAATGTGTTCTCGGGTGGCTCCGGCCTGCCCCAAATGCCCACGGCAGCGCTCGACTCGCTCACGACCGCGGGCAGCGCGCGCTTCAACCAACGCTTCCCGCAAGGCCTGCCCAGCGGCTGCGGCAGCGGCCCCGAGCTTGTCAACGGCGTGCGCTATTTCTCGTGGACGGGCACCAAGACGCTCACCAACGTACTCGACCTGAGCGATGCTCCCCTGGGCACACTGGGCTTGGTATTCGGTGAAGCCAACGACGGCCTGGTCTCGGCCTGCTCCTCGCGCCTGGGCCGCCACCTGGGCGACTACCGCCAGAACCACCTGGACGAAGTGAACCAACTGCTGGGCCTGCGCGACTGGTTCTCGCCCGACCCAGTCACGCTGTACCGCGACCACGCCAACCGCCTCAAGGGCCTGGGCCTGTGATGGACCGAAGCACGCCCGCCGCCTCCACGGCCAGTCCGAAGTCTGGCCGTGGCCGCACCGTCGCGGCCGGTGTCGCGGCACTGGCTGTGGCGGTGCTGATGGGCGCGCTCGTCAGCCTGGGCGGGCCGCCACCGCTGCCCGTACCAGGCCCCAGTACGGTGGCCCCGGCAGTGGCTACTGGGGCACGTTCTGACCCGACGGCGCACACGCATACCGGGGCTGCGGTGTCGGAGGACGCGCGCGCAGCCACACGCCAGGCCGTCGCCGACGACCCTTTGCTTGCGCAGGACTTGCGCAACCGGCTCGAATCCCTGCTGCTGGCAGCGGGCGAAGCCACGTCACCACAGGCCCTGAAAGACCGTCTGGCCGGCCTTGCAGGCCGCTTTTTTCCGGCAGAGCTTGTCCCACGGGCCTTGACGATCGCCTACCGGTATGTCGACTATCGGGTGGCGCTGGGCGAGCTTCGCCCGCCCGCAGACCACAGCGACCCGCGCGCGCTGCACGCCGCCATGTCCGAGCGCGATGCGCTGCGCCGCCGATTCTTTGACGACCAGGAGCACCTGGCCCTGTTCGAGCGCGAAGAAGCGCTGGACCGCCTGGCCGTAGCCCGCATGGAAATCCAGCGCAACCCCACGCTGAGTGAACAGGAACGCGCCACCGCACTGCAAAGCCTGGAGGCCGAACTGCCCGCGCCTGAGCGCGCCGCACGCGCTGAAGCGATAGCCCACCTGGACATCGCGGCCCAGACCCAAATCTTTGACGCGCAAGGAGTGGACGAACGCACACGCCACGCCCAGCGCAGCGCTCAATACGGCCCCGCCGTCGCCCAGGCGCTGGCCCAGCTCGACCGCGAACAAGCCGACTGGAACGCCCGCCTGGACCGGTACGCCCAGGCGCGCCAGCAAGCCGGCGACAGCCAGGCGCTGCGCGACCAGTGGTTCTCGGCCGAAGAGCAGCTCCGACTGGAAGGCGCGCTTGGCATGCGCGCACTGCAGGGAGCGGGCACAGCCCGGCCGTGAGCCACCGGCCCGCCAGCCGCTCGGTGGTGGTGGGGGGGGCCGATCTGCAGAAAACCCCAGGCGCAAGCGCTACCACACCCAAAGCCTGCGCGATCGATTCAAAATTCGCAACTTTCCTGCAAACTAGGATGCGAACACGCCTTCAAACGCGCGAATCGTGCCCCCTTCGGCTCCTACAGTGCGGACATCCTCACTGACATGGCCGGAGACACCATGAACGCTGCACTGCCCCAAGCCACCGCCGCCCAGATCGAAGCCTGGGACAACCCCATGGGCCTGATGGGATTCGAGTTCGTCGAATTCACCTCGCCCACCCCGGGCATATTGGAGTCCGTTTTTGAAAAGCTGGGCTTCACCATGGTGGCCCGACACCGCTCCAAGGACGTGGTGCTGTACCGCCAGAACGGCATCAACTTCATCATCAACCGCGAACCCCAGAGCCTGGCGGCGTACTTTGGCGCCGAGCATGGTCCGTCGGCCTGCGGCATGGCCTTCCGGGTAAAAGACGCCCACAAGGCCTACAAGCGCGCGCTGGAGCTGGGCGCCCAGCCTATCGACATTCCCACCGGCCCGATGGAGCTGCGCCTGCCCGCCATCAAGGGCATCGGCGGCGCGCCGCTGTACCTGATCGACCGCTTCGAAGATGGCAAGTCCATCTATGACATCGACTTCGAATTCATCGAAGGCGTGGACCGCCGCCCGGTGGGCCATGGACTCAACGAAATCGACCACCTCACGCACAACGTGTACCGTGGCCGCATGGGCTTTTGGGCCAGCTTCTACGAGAAGCTGTTCAACTTCCGCGAGATCCGCTACTTCGACATTCAGGGCGAGTACACGGGCCTGACCTCCAAGGCCATGGCCGCACCCGATGGCAAGATCCGCATTCCGCTGAACGAGGAATCCAAGCAAGGCGGCGGCCAGATCGAAGAATTCCTCATGCAGTACAACGGCGAGGGCATCCAGCACATCGCGCTGATCTGCGACGACATCCTCTCTACCGTGGACAAGCTGCAAATGGCGGGCGTGCCCATGGCACCAGCCCCCAACGACGTCTACTACCAGATGCTCGATGGCCGCCTGCCCGGCCACGGCCAGCCGGTGGCCGAGCTGCAGTCGCGGGGGATCCTGCTCGATGGCACCACGGCCGACGGCACGCCACGCCTGCTGCTGCAGATCTTCTCCACCCCCATGTTGGGCCCGGTGTTCTTCGAGTTCATCCAGCGCAAGGGCGACTACCGCGACGGCTTTGGCGAAGGCAACTTCAAGGCACTGTTCGAGTCGCTCGAGCGTGACCAGATCGAGCGCGGCGTGCTCGAAGCCGCCAAGCCCAAAGCGGCAGCCTGAGCGCAGGGTCACTGGCTGGAGCACCGTCCATGGCTGCTGAACCCGTTGTCTATGGCGCCAGCGAGCGCCCACCGCGCGGCGACTACCGCCGCGCAAACGCCGACTACACCTGCACACAGGACTTTGCCGCCTACACAGCGCAGGACCACGACACCTACCGCCGCCTCTACGAGCGCCAGAGCGCACTGCTGCCTGGCCTGGCGAGCGAAGCCTTCATTGCGGCGCTGCCCGCACTGGGTGTCAAAGATCGCATTCCGCGGTTCGAGGAAGTCAACGAACGCCTGTACAAGGCCACGCGCTGGGAGATCGTGGCCGTGCCGGGGCTGATTCCCGAGGTGCCGTTCTTCACGCTGCTGGCCAACCGCAAGTTCCCGGTCACCGACTGGATCCGCACGCCAGAGGAGTTCGACTATGTCGTCGAACCCGACATCTTCCACGACCTGTTCGGCCATGTGCCGCTGCTCTTCAATCCGGTGTTTGCCGACTACGTGCAGCGCTACGGACAGGGGGGCCTGAAGGCACACAAGCTGGGGGCGTGCGAGATGCTGAGCCGGCTGTACTGGTACACGATCGAATTCGGCCTGATCCGCGAACGCGGCGGCCTGCGGGCCTATGGCGCGGGCATTCTGAGCTCCAGCGGCGAGTTGCCCTATTCGGTGCAAAGCCCCGAGCCACAGCGCTTGCCGCTGCAGCTCGAACGCACCATGCGCACCCGCTACAAGATCGACACCTACCAGCAGACTTACTTCGTGATCGACAGCTTCGAGCAGTTGTTCGACCTCACAGCCGCCGACTTCACGCCGATCTACGAGCGGTTGCGCGGCCAGCCGGAGTTCGCCGCCAACGCGGCCGAGGCGAGCGAGCCTGCCACGGCCTGATCGCCCTGCACCGCACCACGGCGAATCTGTCAGCCTCAAAACGCCAGCCCAGTGGGCCCGCAGCGCTGGGCTCCGAAGGGGTGAGCGCCGCCACGTACACCAGGTGCAGATGCGCAGATGCACCGAGGCGTTCGATGCGCAGCAAGCGGTCCACTGCCGTTTTCAGGGTCCGTCTGCGGGGCGCCACAAGCGCCCCGTAGCGTTTTGAAGACTGGCCGTGGTTCAACCTAGAAACCGCAGTGGGATGCGCCCGCCAGTGCCGTGATCGGCGCGCCAGGCAAGGCGAGACGACGCGGCGCAC
>JBKBUN010000141.1:0-7789 GCA_046289925.1 Burkholderiaceae bacterium
GAAAGCGAAAATGCGCCCCAGCGAGGACCGTTTTCGCCGTGTTTGCAGCCCCATAGCGGGGCTATGGGGCCAAAAGATGGTGAAAAATGGACTGCTGCGGCCCATTTGCAGCCGACGATTCCCAAGTCCGACAGGCTCCTAGGTTCAATGGTGCCCGCAACGCGGCGCACCCGCAGGGGCTGCGGGGCAATCCGCCGGGGCGTGGGCGCGCTCCGGGAGATGGGTCAGTCGCTGCGCCCGGCCTGTTCGAAGGGCAGGCGGAAGTTCGCCAGATCGCGGCGGGTTTCGACCAGCACCAGCGGGCCTTCGTCAATCACCACCACCGGAGGGCGTTCACGCGGCACGTGCACGGGTTGGGGCTCGGCCGCAATCGCGGCTTGCGCCGCCGCCACCTTGTCGGGGTCTGAGTTCACCCACTGCAGGCCAGAGGCTTCGGTCAGCCGCTGCAGGGCACTGACGGGCAACTCGTATGGCTGCACCTTGGGCATGCCCGTCACCACCGCAGCAGTCGCAGCGGCAGGAGCGGGCGCGGGCGCGGGCGCTGCTGGGGCCTGCGGTGCGGGGGGCGCCACCGAGGCTGCGCTGGGCTCTGCGGCCTCAGGTGCCGGGGCTTCGGACGCAGCGCTGGCGGCCGGAGCCGGTGCGGGGCTGTCGGCCTGCGGCGCAGCCGCCGTATTGCTGAAGTAGCTGCGGCGTTGCGGCGTGCCTTCGGCATCGTCCTCTGCTGCGGGAGCCGGGGCAGGCGTCTCCTGGCTGGCCTCTGCCGACGTGCCTTGTGCATCGCCGTCGCGACCAGCGCGGCCGCGGCGGTCGCGGCCATAGCGGTCACGTGAGCGGCGCTCACGGCGCTCGCTGTTGGGCGCAGCGTCGGCCGGGGCGGCTTCGTTGCCCGTCAGATCGAGGTCGGGCAGGTGGGACAACGGCGCCGTATCGGCAAAGCCGGTGGCAGGCGGCAGCTCGGGCTCAAGCGCAGCGCTGTCGTTGCGCGGACTGCGTTCGCCGCGCTCACGCCGGCCTTCGCCACGCTCGCGGCGCGGGCCGCGCTCGCCACGCGGTGCACCGGCTTCGGTGCCCTCCGGCGTAGCGGTGCCGGGGGTGGCTGTCGCCGGGTCGGTGCCAGGCTGGCGTGCCTCGGCATCGCGGCGACCGCGGCTGCTGCGACCTTCGCCCTCGCGGCGTGGACCCTGACCGTTGCCGTTCGCGGGTGCGGCGTTGCCCTCGGCCGTACGGCCGTCGTTGCGTCCCTGGCTTTCGTTGCGGGCGTCGTGGTGGCGACCTTCGCTGCCACGGCCTTCACCGTTGCGGCCCTCGCCACGGCGGCCACGGCCTTCACCGTTCGCAGCGCCGTCGCGGCGCTCGCCATTGCGGCCTTCGCCACGGCGGCCACGGCCGTCGCGGCGGCCGCTGCTGGCGGATTCATCGCTCGCCGCTGCTGGCGCCGCAGGTGTCGGCGCTGCCACGGGCGCGGGCGCGGGCGCTGTGCTGACCAGGCCGAACAGGCGCTTGAGCCATGCGAAGAACCCGCGCTCAGGCGGTGCCACAGGGGCCGGGGCGGGTGCCACCGCCGCAGCGGGGGCGTGCACGGCCGCAGCCGGCGTGCGCTGGCCTTGCGGCGGGCGTGGTGTACGTGCCACTGGTTCTGGACGCGGCTCGGCCACCGGGGCGGGTGCGTCGGGTAGCACGCCCTTGATCACGGGCGTTTGCTTGTTGGTGGGCTCTTGCGAGCGGCGTGTCACGGCCACCGGGTCTTCAAATTCTTCCGCCAGCTTGTAGCTGGCTTCCAGATGGTCCAGACGCGGGTCGTCGTGCTTGATGCGTTCGAGCTTGTAGTTGGGTGTTTCCAGTGTCTTGTTGGGCACCATCAGCACCGAGACGCGCTGCTTCAGTTCGATCTTGGCGATCTCGGTGCGCTTTTCGTTGAGCAGGAATGAGGCCACTTCCACCGGCACCTGGCAGTGCACGGCGGCGGTGTTGTCCTTCATGGATTCTTCTTGGATGATGCGCAGAATCTGCAAAGCCGAACTTTCGGTGTCGCGGATGTGGCCTGTGCCGTCGCAGCGTGGGCAGCGGATGTGCGCACCTTCCGACAGCGCAGGCTTGAGGCGCTGGCGGCTCATTTCCATGAGGCCGAACTTGCTGATCGCGCCGAACTGCACGCGCGCACGGTCGTGGCGCAGGGCGTCGCGCAGGCGGTTCTCGACCTCGCGGCGGTTCTTGCTCTCCTCCATGTCGATGAAGTCGATCACGATCAGGCCGCCCAGGTCGCGCAGGCGCATCTGGCGCGCGACCTCGTCGGCCGCTTCCAGGTTGGTGCGCGTGGCGGTTTCCTCGATGTCGCCACCCTTGATGGAGCGGGCCGAGTTCACGTCCACCGACACCAGGGCTTCGGTGTGGTCGATCACAATGGCGCCGCCGCTGGGCAGTTGCACGGTGCGGGCGTAGGCCGACTCGATCTGGTGCTCGATCTGAAAGCGCGAGAACAGCGGTGCGTCGTCGCGGTAGCGCTTGACCTTGCCGGCATGCTCGGGCATGACGTGCTGCATGAACTGCTGCGCCTGCTCGTAGATGTCGTCGGTGTCGATCAGGATGTCACCGATGTCGCTGTTGAAGTAGTCGCGGATAGCGCGGATCACCAGGCTCGACTCCTGGTAGATCAGAAACGCACCCTTGCCAGCCTTGCCCGCGCCGTCGATGGCGTTCCAGAGCTTGAGCAGGTAGTTCAAGTCCCACTGCAGTTCGGGCGCGGTGCGGCCAATGCCGGCCGTGCGCGCAATGATGGACATGCCCTTGGGGTACTCGAGCTGGTCCAACGCCTCCTTCAGCTCGGCGCGATCTTCGCCTTCGATGCGGCGCGAGACACCGCCGCCGCGCGGGTTGTTGGGCATGAGCACGACGTAGCGGCCGGCCAGGCTGATGAAGGTGGTCAGCGCTGCGCCCTTGTTGCCGCGCTCCTCTTTTTCAACCTGGACCAGCAGCTCCTGGCCTTCGCGGATCACGTCCTGGATCTTGGCCTGGCTGGGCGACACGCCCTCTGCGAAGTATTGGCGGGAGATCTCCTTGAAAGGCAGGAAGCCGTGGCGATCTTCGCCGTAGTCAACAAAGCAGGCTTCCAGGCTGGGCTCTACGCGCGTGACCACGGCCTTGTAGATGTTGCCCTTGCGCTGTTCGCGCCCTTCGATCTCGATCTCGTAGTCGAGGAGCTTTTGTCCGTCGACGATGGCCAGGCGGCGTTCTTCTGCCTGCGTGGCGTTGATCAGCATCCGCTTCATGATGCGTTTCCTTTTCGTTTCATGTGCACAGCCGCGCCTCCCGCAGGAGATCTCGGAGTGCGTTCAGCTATCCATAAACAGGCTCGCAAGGAGCCGTGAATGCCGGCGCTGACGGGCTGAAACGAAAGGAATTGCCGAAAACGCCCACCGGCGGCTGAGCCCTAGCTCAGACCGGGTGGGCAGGGCGCGTGGATGGGGGCGAGTGGGGGTGCGCGCAAGCGGGTCGCCAAAGGGACGGCGGGTTGCTCAGGCCAACGGGGTGCTGCGGGCGCGCTTGCTCTGCCGGATGGGGGCACGAGCCGCCACCACAGGTTCAGCAGGAAAGCCAACAACAACCACATGCTCGCTTCGATCCGCCAGCAGGCCTCGCTCGGGTGGAACAGGTCTGCAGGCATGGGAGATTCCGTCTCGGGGTTTCAGACTGTCAGTACGACGCTGCGAACCGCTGCCACCCCAGGCTCTGGCCTGAGATCTGCAGCCGCACCGCAGCGCTGGCATCGACCGGCCTGCGCCGCATGCAGGGTTGTGTGGACTAAACTCCAGACAAATCAACCACTTACACAGCGTCGCGCAGGTGAAACACATTATAGGGGCCAAACCGCCCGCAGCACGTCCCGCAGCCGAGTCCGTGCCGGCCGTGCGCCAGATCGCGGTGGACGCCGATTCAAGCGGGCAGCGGCTCGACAACTTTTTGCTGCGCCACCTCAAGGGGGTTCCCAAAACGCACGTCTATCGCATCATCCGCAGCGGTGAGGTTCGCATCAATAAGGGCCGTGCGCAGGCCGACTCGCGTGTGGCCGAAGGCGATTGGGTGCGTGTGCCGCCGGTGCGCGTCTCCGAGCGCATGCAAGAGAGGGCGGCCCAACCTGCGCCGGGGCGGGAGTTTCCGGTGCTGCTCGAAGACGAGCATCTGATGGCCCTGGACAAGCCCGCAGGCGTTGCCGTGCACGGCGGCAGTGGTGTGAGCTTTGGCGTGATCGAGCAATTGCGCCAAGCCCGGCCGCAGGCGAAGTTTTTGGAACTGGTGCACCGTCTGGATCGCGAAACCTCGGGCATTTTGCTGGTGGCCAAGAAGCGCTCGGCGCTCAACCACCTGCAGGACCAGTTCCGCGAACGCGAAACCGGCAAGACCTACCTGGCGCTGGTACAAGGCACCTGGCCCGCACGCCTGAAAGTCATCGACCAGCCGCTGCACAAATACCTGCTGCCCGATGGAGAGCGCCGCGTGCGCGTGACCACGCCAGACGATCCAAACGGCATGCGCTCCATCACCTTGGTGCGAGTGCGCAGCCATTGGGCAGCGCAGCCTGAGCGTGGCCTGCCGGCCATGTCGCTGTTGGAGGTGACGATCAAAACCGGCCGTACCCACCAGATCCGGGTGCACCTTGCGTCGCAGGGCCATCCGATCGCCGGGGACGACAAGTACGGCGACTTCGACTGGAACAAACGCTTGCAAAAGCAAGGCTTGCGGCGCATGTTTTTGCATGCATGGCGATTGCAGTTTGCGCACCCCGCAACGGCCGAGCGGCTCGAATTGCGGGCTGAACTGCCGCCTGAACTCGCGGACTTCATGCCTGCCACTGCATCGGCAGGTGGTGCGGCGGCTCTCAAGCACCCCAACACATCAGAGTAAAACGCCCCGTGGCGCAAGCCTGCGGGCCGCAGGGAGAGAACGGCATGACCCGCAGGAAGTGACGGCTGGCGCTGCCCATCTTGGCGCGGCTGGCGCTGTGCGCATTGGCTATCTGCGCGGCATGCAGACCGAGCGTCCGGCCGTGACGGCTGGCGGTGCGCTGCATGTGTTGGACGCGCAATGGCAGCGCCTCGGGGATGTCCTGATCTTTGACCCTAGGAACCTGTCGGACTTGGGGCGTCGAAAGCGAAAATGAGCACCAGCGAGGACAGTTTTCGCCGTGTTGGCAGCCCCATAGTGGTGCTATGGGACCAAAAGACGGTAAAAAATGGACCGCTGAGGCCCATTTGCAGCCGACGATTCCCAAGTCCGACAGGCTCCTGGGTTCAATAGCACTGGTAGGTGCCGCCTCCCAAGCGCTGGCACTGTCTGCCGTTGGGCATGAGCACAAGGTCTGGCCCTTGGTTGATGACCTTGTGGGGCTCTGCGATCATGGCCATGTTGGTGCCGCAGTCGATGTTGACTTTGCCGATGGCGGCGTTCATGCGCTGGCGCTTTTCCGATTCCTTGGCGGTGCGCGAGGATGAGGCTATTTCCAGATCGCGCTTCGCGGCTTTGCATTCCGGCGTGTTGGCCTTGTCTTGCGCTGCGTTGCTTGCCGTGTTGGCGGCTGCGCTTTGGCGTTGTGGCATGGCGGCATTGCTGCGCATGGCTTCGGCTTGTTGCTGGCGGTATTTGCGCTCGTTGGCTTCTGCCGCGCGCATGCGTTCTTCGTAGATTTCCGCTTGGGTGCGTTGGCGCTCGATGAGCGTTCCTTGCTGGTGGGGGGCGCAAGGCGCGTCTGAGTAGCTGATCTTGCCCGATGCGTCTTGACATCGGTGTACCTGCGCGGTTGCGGCAGTGCTCAAGATGGTGGTGACCACGGCCAAAAGCAGTTGGATGCGGTTCATATGCCCTCCGAATCCCACAATCCTAATGCCTTCTGTCAAAGGCCCCCGGCTCGGGTTGGACTTGGTGGCTGCTTGGCGCAACACTGTGGCACGCCAGACTAACCCAACGATGATCGGCCTTGCGATGCCCACCGAACTTGCCATTGAAATCCGACAGGGCGCGACTGAGGTACCGCCGTGTGCGAGAAATGCAGAAGGACAAGGAGCAGCGGATTGCCGATACGGCCCCGAAGGCGATGCGGGCGCAGCTCAGGGCCGAGGTGATGCGGGCGCAGGCCGAGCGTTGAGTGCGCTTCTGCCGTTGCTGATGCGGTGCTGGCCCGTTGTGCTGATCTTGGCGCGCAGCTTGCGCTGCGGCAGTTTCAACCTAGAAACCGCAGTTGACCGCTTGTTCATGCTGAAAAGTTCTGATGTCTGTTGAAGTTGCGCCTTGTGGGCGCGCTCACCTTCTGGGTGAAAGCGCTATGCGCCCGCCAGCACCATGCTCGGCGCGCCATGCGGCGTTGTGCCTCCTTGCGCACAGGAGTGCGCCGCGTCGTCTCGCGTTGCCTGGCGCGCCGATCACGGCACTGGCGGGCGCATCCAACTGCGGTTTCTAGGCTAACTCGCGCTGGACGCCGTGGAACGCGCCGCTGCTGGCGCTGCCGCTGGCGGGGGGTTGGGCGGGGCTGAACAGCGCCCATTGCCGAAAGGCCCAGGCTGGCAGGCTGTCATCGTGGCCCAGGATAATCAGGCCATGACCGAATTCCGCCCCCGCCGCTTCGACCTGATCGCCTTCGACTGGGACGGCACCCTGTTCGATTCCACCGCCATCATCGTGCGCTGCATTCAGGAGGCGGTGCGCGACGTGGGCGGCACCGTGCCCAGCGACGAAGCCGCCTCGTACGTGATCGGCATGGGCTTGATGCAGGCCCTGGCCCATGCAGCCCCTGATGTGCCCACCGACCGCTACCCCGAATTGGGCAACCGCTACCGCTACCACTACCTGCGCCACCAGGGCGACTTGAGCCTGTTCGATGGCGTACTGCCGCTGCTGGAGGCGCTGGGTGAGCGTGGCCACTGGCTTGCCGTGGCCACCGGAAAAAGCCGCCGCGGGCTCGACGAGGCTCTGCATTCGGTGGCGCTGCGCGGCGTGTTCCATGCGTCGCGCACGGCCGACGAAACGGCGAGCAAGCCGCATCCGCTGATGCTGCAGGAACTGATGGCCGAGTTCGATGTGCCCCCGGAGCGCGTGCTGATGATCGGCGACACCACGCACGACTTGCAGATGGCGGTGAACGCTGGCTGCGCCAGTGTGGGCGTGAGCTATGGCGCGCACGAGCCCGACGCTTTTCATGCCCTGGGGCCGCTGCACATCGCCCACTCGGTGAAGGACCTGCAGCAGTGGCTGCTCGCCCATGCCTGAGCCGCGCCCCCTTTGTGGACTGGAGAACCACCATGACCACCCCTGAACCCGATTCCGTCGCCATCCCGCTGTGCCAGAGCACCGACCTGGTCGAGCGCGCAGATGCCGTGCCCTTCGACGTGGTGTATGCGGGCCAGACCTGCCGGGCGTTTGCCATACGCTACCAAGGCCAGCCCCATGCCTACCTCAACCGCTGCACGCACGTGGCGATGGAGATGGACTACCAGCCCAACCGTTTTTTTGACGACTCTGGCCAGTGGCTGCTGTGCGCCACCCACGGCGCGGCCTATTTGCCTGAAACCGGCCAGTGCGGCGCCGGCCCCTGCCGCGGCGGGTTGGTGAAGATTCCGCTGTCAGAGGAAGACGGTGTGGTGCGCTGGCATACTGCCCGCAACCTCCAACCCGTCGTGTTCTAGGAGCCTGTCGGATCTGGGGCGTCGAAAGCGAAAATGAGCCCCAGCGAGGACCGTTTTCGCCGTGTTTGCAGCCCCATAGCCGGGCTATGGGGCCCAAAGACGGTGAAAAATGGACC
>JBKBUN010000142.1:0-7735 GCA_046289925.1 Burkholderiaceae bacterium
ATTGTGCCGCGTATCGGCGAGTTTCGCCCGCAGCTGGAAGCCCAGGCCACACGCGCATTGGGGGTGCCCGTGCGCGTGGGCCATTTGAGTGCGCGCACGGAGGGACTGATCCCCTCGTTTGAACTGCTGGACGTGGCCCTGCTCGACCCGCAAGGGCGTCCGGCGCTGCTGCTGCCGCGCGTGGTGGTGGCGCTGTCGCCCCGTTCGCTGATGCGCTGGGGCTTTGACCAGCTGTATATCGAATCGCCCGAGCTGGACATCCGCCGTACTGCCCAGGGACGCCTGCTGGTGGCCGGACTGGAGGTGGCGCAGGGCGGCGGGGACAGCAATGCGCTGGCCGACTGGCTGTTCTCCCAGGGCGAGGTGATCATCCGCAACGGAACGCTGCGCTGGACCGACGAGTTGCGTGGTGCGCCGCCACTGGCGCTGAGCCAGGTGCAACTCCTGCTGCGCAACGGCAACTGGCGACACCAGATGCGGGTGGACGCAACGCCGCCCGCCGAGTGGGGGGATCGTTTCTCGCTCACCGGCCATTTCCGTGCGCCTTTGCTGCGGGCACGAGACGGCGACTGGCGGCAGTGGAGTGGTCAGCTCTACGCCGATTTCACGCGGGTGGACGTGTCGCGGCTGCGCCAGCACGCCGATTTGGGGGTCGAGGTGGCGGACGGCCGCGGCGCGTTGCGCGCCTGGGCCGATGTGCAGCGTGGTGTCATCGTCGGCGGTACCGCAGACTTGGCGCTGGCCGATGTGAACGCGACGCTGGGCGCAGGGTTGGAGCCGCTGGCCTTGTCGGTGGTACAAGGGCGCGTGGGCGGCCGACGCCTGGCCGGCGGATTCGAGTTCAGCACCCAGGGCCTGCAGTTCACCACGGCCGACGGCCTGGTATGGCCTGGCGGCAATCTGCGCCTGACGTACACCGAGGCGACCGGACGCCAGCCTGCGCAGGGTGAGATCCGGGCCGACCGGCTGGACATTGGTGCACTGGCCAGCATCGCGACCCGCTTGCCACTGGAGGCGACGGTGCATCGCGCACTGGACACCTACGCCCCCCAGGGCCTGATCGACGAAATCCAGGCCTCTTGGCGCGGCCCCTTCGATGCGTTGCAGCAGTACCAGCTGCGCGGGCGCATGCATGGCTTTGCCCTGGCCGCACCACCCGACGGTCGGGCAGCGGATGTGCCCGGCTTGCGGGGGGCGCAGGTGGACATCGACATGAACCAGGCCGGCGGCAAGGCGACCGTGGGCATTCGCGCTGGCGCGCTGGTGCTGCCCGGTGTGTTCGAGGACCCAGTGCTTCCGCTCGATCGGCTTTCGGCCCAGGTGCGCTGGCAGCTCGACGGTGCGCGCATCAGCGTGCAGGCCAGCGACGTGGAGTTTGCCAACGCCGATGTCGAAGGTCAGGCGCGCGCCACATGGCGCACGGCTGACGTGCCCGCTGGGTCTGGTCAGTCGCGTTTCCCCGGCGTGCTCGATCTTTCGGGCACCCTGAGCCGTGCCGACGGAACCCGTGTGCACCGCTATCTGCCGCTGACCATTCCGGCCGACGCGCGCCACTATGTGCGCGACGCCGTGCAGGCCGGGCGTGCAAGCCAGGTGCAGTTCAAGGTGCGGGGCGATCTGCACCACCTGCCCTTCAACGACCCGCGCCAGGGCGAGTTCCGTATCGCGGCCAAGGTGCAGGACGTGACCTATGCCTACGTGCCGCCGCGCCTGCTGCCCGAGGGCAGCCCCCGCTGGCCCGCGCTCACCCAGCTCGCGGGTGAGCTGATCTTCGAGCGCTCGTCCATGCAGGTGCGCGGTGCCAGCGGGGCGTTTTCCAACACGCCCGGTTTGCGGCTGTCCAAGGTCGAGGCGCGAATTCCCGATCTCAACCACACAGTGGTGGGCGTGAGCGCCGAGGCACGGGGACCGCTGAGCGAGGTGCTCACGCTGGTCAACCAGTCGCCGTTGGCGGGCATGACGGGCAACGCTCTGGCGCAGGCCGCAGGCTCCGGTGCGGCAGACCTGCAACTGCGCTTGTCGCTGCCCATCGGTGAACTGGCGCGATCCCGGGTGCAGGGCAGTGTGCAGTTGGCGGGCAACGAATTGCGCATCACACCCGAGACGCCCCCGTTGACCCGCCTGCGCGGAGCGGTGCAGTTCACCGAGGCCGGATTTTCGCTCGCAGGTGTCCAGGGTCGTGCGCTGGGTGGCGATCTGCGAATCGACGGCGGCATGCGCCCGCAGGCGCCCAACGCGCCCGCCACCGAGCCCACGGTGCAGATCCGCGTCCAGGGCACGGCCACGGCCGAAGGTCTGCAGCAAACGCGCCAGTTGGGTGCGCTGGCGCAGTTCGCGCGGCTGGCCAGCGGTAGCGCGCCCTACACGCTCGCACTGAACTTCCGCCGCGGGCATCCCGAGCTGTCGCTCAGCACCAGCCTGCAAGGCATGGCGCTGGCTTTGCCTGCACCGCTGGGTAAATCGGCGGAGTCCAGCGTTCCCGTGCGGCTGGAAACCCAGCTTACGCGCGAGAGTCTGCTCGCCGCTGCCGCTGCGCCCCGGGGCGCAGCAACTCCCTTGCGCGAGACTGTGCAACTCGATTGGGCCGGCGCGGGCTCTGCCCAGTACTTGCGGGAGTGGAGCGGCGGCACCGCGCGCGTTTTGCGCGGCTCCATCGGCCTGGGGCTGGCACCGGGCGAATCGCCGCCGGCACCGGTCGAAGGCGTTGCGGCCAACGTGCAGTGGAACGCGCTGGATGTGGACGCTTGGCGGGCCGTACTGGCGCGCGTGGGCGCAGCGCCGGGCGCTGCTGCGGTGCCGGGGGGCGCGTTCGGGCCTGAGGCTGCCATGCTGGCTGCGGCGTCGGGCTATGGACCCACCACGCTTGCGCTGCGCGCCCGCACGCTCACTGCGCAGGGGCGCACCTTCCGCAACGTGGCCGCGGGCGCGCAGCGCACAGCCGATGCCTGGCGCGCGAGCGTGGCAGCCCAAGAGTTCAGCGGCTATGTCGAGTATCAGGACGCGCCGCGACCTGGCGCGGCGGGGCGGCTATATGCGCGCTTGTCGCGCGTGAACCTGCCGCAAAGCGATGCGCACTACGTGGAAGGCTTGCTCGAGCAACCCCAGGGTGATTTGCCGGCGCTCGATCTGGTGGTGGACGACTTTGAGCTGCGCGGGCGTCGCCTGGGCCGTGTGGAGATCGAGGCGCAGAACCGCGGCGGCGATGCCGGCCCGCGCGAATGGCGCTTGTCCAAGTTCAACATGGCCACGCCTGAGGCCACGCTCACTGCCACTGGCAACTGGGCCTTGCTCGGGCAAGCGGGGGCCGAAGGGCGCACCGCCGAAAAGCGTACCGCGCTGAGCTTCAAGCTCGATATTCGCGACTCAGGCGAGCTGCTCACGCGCTTTGGCATGCCCGGCGTGATGCGGCGTGGCAAGGGCCGCATGGAAGGACAGGTCGGCTGGATCGGCACGCCCATGAGCCCGGACTACCGCAGCATGAGCGGGCAGATCCACCTCGACCTGGAGGCCGGGCAGTTCCTCAAGGCCGAGCCGGGGCTGGCCAAGCTGCTGGGTGTGCTGAGCCTGCAATCGCTGCCGCGGCGCCTCACGCTCGACTTTCGCGACGTGTTCAGTGAAGGCTTTGCGTTCGATTTTGTGCGCGGCGACACGCGCATCGAGCGGGGGCTGGCGACCACCAACAACCTTCAGATGAAGGGCGTGAACGCCGCTGTGCTGATGGAGGGCAGCGTCGACATCGACCGCGAAACGCAGGACCTGCGTGTGGTGGTGGTGCCCGAGATCAATGCGATGACGGCCTCGCTGGTGGCCACGGCCATCAACCCAGTGATCGGCCTGGGCAGCTTTCTGGCGCAGGTGTTCCTGCGCGGCCCGCTGATTGAAGCCGCAACGCAGGAATTCCGTATTGATGGCACCTGGACCGATCCGCGTGTGGTGCGTGTGCCGCGGCGTGCGCGCGACACAGACGCCAACCCCGCGGCCGCGCCGCCACCGGCGAGCCGGGTTCCTGCCGCCGAGCCTGCGCCCCGCACCGGAGAGCCCTCATGAGCCTGACCGTCGCCGCGTTGCAGATGGTGTCTGCCCCAGAGCCTGCGCGCAACCTGGCCAGCGCCGCCCGCCTGCTGCAGCAGGCCGCCGACCAGGGGGCCACGCTGGCCGTGCTACCCGAATACTTTGCGGTGCTGGGCCACCGCGACACCGACAAGCTGACGCTGCGCGAGCGTTTCGGTGCCGGGCCGATGCAGGACTTTCTGGCCTCCACCGCCCAACGCCTGGGCTTGTGGATCGTGGGCGGCACGCTGCCGCTGGTGGCCGACAGCCCGACGCATGTCCGCAACAGCACCCTGGTGTTCGCGCCCGACGGGCACTGTGTGGCGCGCTACGACAAGATCCACCTGTTCCGCTTCGAGCGCGGTGCCGAACGCTTTGACGAGGGTCGCACCATCGAGCCCGGCCAGACGCCGGTGCAGTTTGATGTGCCCGATGCGAACGGGCGGCCGTGGCGCGTGGGGCTGTCGGTTTGCTACGACCTGCGGTTTCCGGAGCTGTACCGCGCCCATGCGCAGGCCGGGGCCGATCTGCTGCTGGTGCCAAGCGCCTTTACCCACACCACGGGCCAGGCGCACTGGGAGGTGCTGCTGCGCGCCCGCGCCATCGAAAACCTCGCCTATGTGGCCGCGTCGGCGCAAGGCGGGCGGCACGACAACGGCCGACGCACCTGGGGCCACACGCAGATCATCGACCCCTGGGGCGGCGTGCTCGGCTGCCAGCCGGAAGGCGAAGGCGTGGTGCAGGCCACCCTCGATGCCCAGCGCCTGCGCGAGGTACGTAGCCAACTGCCAGCCTTGGACCATCGCGTACTGTGAGCGCTGCCGCCCTGCCCCCGCCCCCGTTGTCCCGGCAGAGTAGCCCTTGGCAGCGCTGGCGCAGCGCGTGGCGCCGCTGGTCGCTGTGGCTGGCGTTGGCAGGGCTGGTGCTGGCCATGCTGGTCACGCAAGTGTGGCTGGCCGAGCGCTACGAAACCAGCGAAATGCAAAGCCGCATGGAGCGTGATGCGGCCGATGCCGTGTCGGATGTGCGCAGCGCCCTCACGCGCAACCTGCAGAGCCTGCAGGCCCTGCACAGCGGCGATCCCAGCCTGCTGTCGTGGGAGATTCAGGCCGGCGAGATGTTGCGCCAGCACCGCGAACTGGTACGCATTGAATGGCGCGACGACCGGATGGAACTGCGCACCCACGCGCAATCGCCCTATCGCCCTGTGGCCTGGGATCAGCGGCTGCGGGACAGCAATCAGTCTGAGGTGGCCGTGGCCTGCGCCACGGCGCGGCGTCTGGGCACGCCTGCGTACTCGGGCAGCTACTTCCAGCCGCATGGCGACGGGCTGGGCTCCGAAATGATGGAGCTGTGCCTGCCATTGAGCCAATCGGGCAAGTCGCTTGGGTATCTGGTGGCCACCTACAGCCTGCAAAACATGCTGGCCAACCTGGTCGGACAGAGCCTCACGCGCGGCCAGGACGCGTCGTTCACCGAACCCGACGGTACGCGGCTGGCCGTGCTGGGGGCCACGCGGCGCGGTTCGCGCATGTTCACCGCCCAGCACCTGCTCGATCTGCCGGGCAACACGCTGGTGCTGCGGCTCGATGGCTGGCGCAGCCCTCCGAGCCTGTTTCCGAACGTGCTCACCGCGCTGGTGATGGCCATGTCGATTGCGCTGGTCACCGTGATGGTGGTGCTGGTGCGCGACAATCGCCGCCGTCTGCGTGCCGAGCGCGATCTGGCCGATGCGCTGGCGTTTCGCAAGGCCATGGAGGACTCGCTGGTCACTGGCCTGAGGGCGCGCGACCTCGAAGGGCGCATCACTTATGTGAATCCGGCGTTCTGCGAGATGGTCGGCTTCAGCGCCCAGGAGCTGCTGGGCCTGAGCCAGTCCGCACCTTACTGGCCACCCGAGCGCGTGGAGGAATACCGCCGGCGCCAAGCGGTGCGCTTTGCGGGCGAGATTCCGCCGCGCGAGGGCTTCGAGTCGGAGTTCATGCGCAAGGACGGCACGCGCTTTCCGGTGCTCATCATCGAAGCGCCACTGATCAATGCCCAGGGCCAGCACACAGGCTGGATGAGCGCGTTCCTCGACATCAGCGAGCAGCGCCGGGTGGAGGAGCTCTCGCGCGCCTCGCAGGAGCGCTTGCAGGCCACGGCCCGCCTGGCCACGGTGGGCGAAATGGCCTCGCTGCTCAGCCATGAACTCAACCAGCCGTTGGCGGCCATCTCCAGCTACGCGACCGGCTCGCTCAACTTGCTGGAGCAGGCCCGCGCCCAGGTGCCTGCGGCGCTAGGGCCCGACCTGCAGGAGGTCTGCATGGCCTTGCGCCAGATCGCGCGGCAGGCTGAACGGGCAGGCAAGGTCATCAAGAGCGTGCACGACTTTGTGCGCCGCCGTGACCAAGCGCGGGAGGCTGTGAGCGCGCAGGCGCTGCTCGACGCCATCCTGCCGCTGGTGAGCCTGCAGGCGCGCAAATTGCGCGTGCAGGTGCAGACGGAGCTTGCACCGGACCTGCCCATGGTCTGGTGCGACCGCACCATGGTTGAGCAGGTGCTGCTCAACCTCGCGCGCAATGCCATGCAGGCCATGGACGACCCGGCCATCACCGAGCGCGTACTGCAACTGCGCGTGCGCCGCGCGGCCACCGGAGCGCAGGGCGGCTGGCTGGAGTTCAGCGTGGCCGATTGCGGCGGCGGCATTCCGCCCGAGGTGGCCGAGCGCTTGTTCACGCCCTTCTTCACCACGCGCTCCGAGGGCATGGGCCTGGGCCTGAGCCTGTGCCGAACCGTGGTCGAACAGCATGGTGGATACCTCGGATTCGCGGCCCAGCAGCCCCGTGGTACGGTATTCACCTTCACCCTGCCCATTGCCCCAGCGCCTTCTGCCTGATGGAACCACTGCCCAACGCCACCGTGTTCATCGTGGACGATGACGCCAGCGTGCGCGAGGCCCTGGCCTGGCTGCTGCGCTCGCGCAGGCTGCCCAGTGAATCGTTCGAGAGCGCCGAAGCTTTCGAGGCGGCCATGGCCGCGCGCGCGCCGCAGCGTCAGCCCTGCTGCCTGCTGCTGGACGTGCGCATGCCCGGCATGAGCGGCCTGGCCCTGTTCGACCAACTGATCGCGCGTGGCAGCCTTGCCCAGATGCCAGTGATTTTTCTGACCGGCCATGCCGACGTGCCCACCGCGGTGGATGCGGTCAAGCGCGGCGCATTCGACTTTTGTGAAAAGCCCTTTTCCGACAACGCGCTGGTGGACCGCATCGAGCAGGCCCTGGCCCGCTCGGCCGCCCACCTGGCCGCGCAGGCCCAACGCAGCGGCGTACAGGAGCGCCTGGCGGAGCTGACCGAGCGCGAACGCGGCGTGATGGATCTGGTGGTGGCAGGCCTGCCCAACAAGCTGATCGCCGACCAACTGGACATCAGCGTGCGCACAGTGGAAGTGCACCGCGCCCGCGTGTTCGACAAGATGCAGGTGAAGTCGGCCGTGGAACTGGCCAACCTGCTGCGCGACGCGCGCTGACCGCCCGCATGGGGTGCCAGCCTGCACCTGGGTGGCTGGATCAGGATCGCTTCGTTCGGAGCCTGTAGAGGTTCTTCACACTGGCAAAGGCCGTGTGAAGAACCTCTAGTGTCCTGTCCCGCTGATACGCGAGCAAAGTCAATGCAGTTTTTCGAGGATCGAATCGGCTGTGGCCGTC
>JBKBUN010000143.1:0-7542 GCA_046289925.1 Burkholderiaceae bacterium
CAGGAGCCTGTCGGACTTGGGACGTCGAAAGCGAACATGAGCCCCAGCGAGGACCGTTTTCGCCGTGTTTGCAGCCCTATTGCGAGGTAGCGGGGCTATGGGGGGCCCAAAGACGGTGAACAATGGACCGCTGCGGCCCATTGGCCATTGGCCATTGGCATGCAACCGACAATTCCCAAGTCCGACAGACTCCTAGGCTGAGCGCATATGACAACCAACCCGCGCCGCCGTGCGCTGCTCACCGCGGGCATGACCCTGCCGCTGGCGCCGTGGCTGGGCGGGTGCGAGCCCGTGCCCATGGCCCTGTCGGGCGGTTTTGCAGGTGCCGACCTGGCCCGCGGCCACGCGCTGCGCGACCGGCTGGCAGCTGCTGCGCTGCCAGCGCCGGCGCGCACCCACCGCGTGCGTGCGCTCGTGGCAGGCGGCGGGGTGGGCGGCCTGGCCGCATTGCGCGCGCTGCGCCTGGCCGGCGTGGACGATGCCATGCTGCTGGAACTGGAGGACAGTCCGGGCGGCAACAGCCGGGGCACGCAGTTGCAGGGCATGGCCTGCCCGCAGGGCGCGCACTACCTGCCGGTGCCCGGAGATGCAGCCGTCGAAGTGCAGGACCTGCTCGAATCCCTGGGCCTGCGCCAGCGCGTGGCCGGTCGTTGGCAGTACGACGAGCGCCACCTGTGCCACAGCCCGCAGGAGCGCCTGCACATGCACGGCCTCTGGCACGAAGGCTTGCTGCCCATGGCCGACGTGGGCGAGACCACGCTTGCGCAGTACCGCCACTTTGCGGCGCAGGTGGCAGCGCTGGCGCAGGCCGCACCGTTTCACATGCCCATGCTGACGGCCGCACCTGCGCGGGCCGGCGGCGGCAGTGCGCTGCCCGCGGCACTGCGCACGCTCGATGGCCAGACCTTTGCCCAGTGGCTGGACGCCCAAGGGCTGCACGATGCGCATCTGCGCTGGTACCTCGACTATTGCTGCCGCGACGACTACGGGGCGGGCCTCGCACGCGTATCGGCATGGGCTGGGCTGCACTACTTCGCAAGCCGTCACGGCTTCCATGCACCGGGCGAGGCAGACCCTGCAGCGGGCGAGCGCGAAGGCGTGCTCACCTGGCCCGAAGGCAATGGGTGGCTCAGTGCGCGCATGGCAGCCCCCCTCATTGCGGCGGGTCAGGTGCGCAGCGGCTGCAGCGTACTGCGCATTGCCGAGGGGCGGCACCATGTGCAGGTGGATGCGCTGGACCACGCGAGCGGCCAGGTCGAGCGCTGGGAGGCTGAACGCTGCGTGGTCGCGCTGCCCCTGGCGGTGGCGCAGCGCGTGCTGGCCAGTACGCCGCCGTTCGTGGCCGCTGCCGCTGCACGCCTGCACAGCGCAGCCTGGGTGGTCGTCAACCTGGCACTGTCAGGGCCGCTGACCGACCGGCCGGGCGCAGCCCCCGCATGGGACAACGTGCTGTACGCCGACGCCACGCCGGGCGGCCTGGGCTATGTGGACGCAGGCCACCAGCGGCTGGACCCGCGCCCCGCGCCCACAGTGCTGAGCTACTACATGGCGCTGGGCGATGTGCCGGGTGCGCGCGCGCAAATCGCCCAGGCGCCCTGGCAGCATTGGGTAGACTTGGCCGTGCAGGCCCTGGCAGAGCCACACCCCGACCTGCGCAGCCGCCTGACCGGCGCACTGGTGTGCCGCTACGGCCATGCGATGGCCGTGCCGGTGCCGGGGCTGCTGGGCCAGCTACAAGGCCTGGGGGCTGCACCGCCCCCCGGCTGGGCCCGTGTGCGGCTGGGCGGCGAGCGCCCACGCTGGCTGCCCACACCGCACACCGCGCGGCTCGCGTTTGCGCACAGCGACTGGTCAGGCTACTCGGTGTTTGAAGAGGCTTTCACGCGGGGCCATGTCGCGGGCGCGTGGGCCAGCCGGGCCGAGGCCTGAGCGCTTCGCAGCACCACACACCGCAGATGTCGCGGCGCTGGGGCCAAGGTCAGACGAGGCGGCGCACTCCTGTGCGCAAGGAGGTACAACGCCGCCTGCAGCGTCGAGCATGGCGCTGCCGAGGTGCTGTCCGCCTTCCCCCACTTTGTGCGGGCTTCGCTCGCCTGTCGAGGGCTCGCACAGCCCTCGGAAAAGCACCGTCCGCAGGGCCGCTGTGCCGTAGGGACTCGGATCTGGGCCACGGCCTGCCGCAGCCGGGGGTGGCAAAATTCCTGGCTCCTTTCCAACGCGGCTTCTCCGCAGCACGCCACCATGTTCACCGGCATCGTCCAAGCCACGGCAGGCATTGCCGCCATCCAAGACCGCGCGGGTCTGCGCACCTTCACGCTTGATTTTCCAGAGGGCTTCTGCCAGGACCTGGCCATTGGCGCGAGCGTGGCCACCGACGGCGTGTGCCTCACGGTCACCGAGATCCTCTCGCCCACGCGGGCCAACTTTGATGTGATGCTGCAAAGCCTGAACATCACCACGCTGGGCAGCTATGTGCAGGGCGACCGTGTGAACGTGGAACGCGCAGCCAAGGACGGAGCCGAGATCGGCGGCCACCCGCTGTCGGGCCATGTGGACTTCACCGGCACGCTCATCGAGCGTCGCGAGTTCGACAACAACTTGGTGTGGCGCGTGGCCGTTCCCGAGCCGTTTCGGCGCTATGTGTTCGCCAAGGGCTACATCGCCGTCCACGGCGCGAGCCTCACGGTGGCCGAGGTGAACCGGCATGAAGGCTGGTTCGAGGTCTGGCTGATCCCCGAAACGCGCCGCGCCACGGTGTTTGAGCACAAGCGGGTGGGCGACCGGCTGAACATCGAGATCGAGCGCAGCACACAGGTGGTGGTGGACACGGTGCGCGAAGCCGTGCAGGACGGCCTGGGTCGCCTCATGCCGGTGCTCGAAGCGCTGCTGAAGGAAAAAGGCCTGTCGCTCGACGACCTGGTGCAGCTGCCCAGCCTGCCGCGCGGCCAAGGCCTTCGCACTGGCAAACAGCGTGTGAACAAGCCCTGAGCTTTATGGACACACGGTTCACCGTCCGCCCCCTGACGGCCACCGACCTGCCGGGCCTGCTGGCCGTGCAACATGCCTGCTACGGTGAGGGCTACCTGGAGCCGGCCGAGGTGTTTGCGCGCCGCATCGCCTGCCCCGTGCAATGCTCGCAGGTGGCCGTGGCGCAAGGCGTGGTGGTGGCGTATCTGGCCGCCTACCGCTCGCGCCGTGGCAAGGTCACGCCGCTGCACGGAGACTTCGAGGCCACGACCCACCCCGACACGCTGTACCTGCACGACATGGCTGTGCATCCCGAATGGGCAGGTCGTGGCCTTGCGCGTGCGCTGCTCGCCCCCGTGTGGAAGCTGGCGCAGCACGAAGGCCTGGCGCATTCCAGCCTGGTGTCGGTGCAGGGCTCCGAAGCCTACTGGGCCCGCCAGGGCTTCGCCGTGGTCGCGCTCACCGACGTGCAGCAGCAGCAGCGCCTGGCCGGCTACGGGCCCGAGGCCGTGTACATGGAGCGCCCGCTGTAGCGCTGAGTCCACGGCAGCGCCCGTCTGCGCAGTCCGTCATGGTGCAGAAGCGGGCCTTGCGGATAATGCCCGCCATGCCCAACCGCTGGAAACCCAACGTCACCGTGGCTGCGCTCATCGAGCACGAAGGCCGCTTTCTGCTGGTGGAAGAAGACACGGCCGACGGCCTGAAGCTCAACAACCCGGCAGGCCACCTCGACCCGGGCGAATCGCCCGAGCAGGCCTGCGCGCGCGAGGTGCTGGAAGAAACCGCGCACGACTTCGTGCCCCAGGCCCTGGTGGGCGTGTACCTGAACCGCTTCACGCGCACCCGCACAGGCGACGACATCACCTACCTGCGCTTTGCATTCACTGGCCAACTGGGCACGCACCACGCCTGGCGCACGCTGGACGAAGGCATCGTGCGCACCGTGTGGATGACGCCCGACGAGATCCGCGCCTGCCCCGACCGGCACCGCAGCCCGCTGCTGCTGCGCTGCCTGGACGACTACCTCGCGGGCCGGCGCTTTCCGCTGGAGTTGGTGCGCACCGATCCGTCGGTGCTGGCAGCGGCGGGCTGACACCAGCCTGGGCCCGCGCCGATGCGCGCACAAAAATACAATCGGGCCATGAGTTCCAGCACCCTGCATCGCGTGGTCGTCGGCCTTTCGGGCGGCGTCGATTCGGCCGTGACGGCCTACTTGCTCAAGCAGCAGGGCCACGAGGTCGTGGGCATCTTCATGAAGAACTGGGAAGACGACGACGATTCCGAGTTCTGCTCCAGCCGCCAGGACTTTCTGGACGCGGCCAGCGTGGCCGATGTGCTGGGCATTGAGATCGAACATGTGAACTTCGCGGCCGACTATCGCGATCGCGTGTTCGCCGAATTTCTGCGCGAATACCAGGCGGGCCGCACGCCCAACCCCGACGTGCTGTGCAACGCCGAGATCAAGTTCAAGGCCTTCCTGGACCACGCCATGCGCCTGGGGGCCGAGAAGATCGCCACCGGGCACTACGCACGGGTGCGCCAGAACGCCACGACCGGCTTGTTCGAACTGCTCAAGGGCGTGGATCCGTCCAAGGACCAAAGCTATTTTCTGCACCGGCTCACACAGGCACAGTTGTCGCGCGCGCTGTTTCCGGTAGGTGAGTTGCACAAAACCGAGGTGCGCCGCATCGCCGCCGACATCGGCCTGCCCAACGCCAAGAAGAAGGACTCGACCGGCATCTGCTTCATCGGCGAGCGGCCGTTCCGCGAGTTCCTGAACCGCTACATCCAACACGCGCCGGGCCGCATCGAAGACGAGCGCGGTCGCACGCTGGGCCAGCACGTGGGCCTGTCGTTCTACACGCTAGGCCAGCGCCAGGGCCTGGGTATCGGCGGCGTGAAAGACCCGGGCGCAGGATCGAAAGCGCCGTCTGGCCAGCCGGTGCGTGGCGGTGGCGACCATCAGCCCTGGTACGTGGCGCACAAAGACCTGCAGCGCAATGTGCTGCAGGTGGTGCAGGGGCACGACCACCCCTGGCTGCTGTCGCACCGCCTGCAGGCCCTGGATGCGAGCTGGATCGCCGGTGCTCCGCCCGCCCCGGGCGCGTACACCGCCAAGACGCGCTACCGTCAACAGGACGCGGCCTGCACCCTGAACGCCGACGCGCAGGACGCAGCCGGCTTTGGCCTGACGTTTGCCGACGCGCAATGGGCCGTCACGCCAGGTCAGAGCGCCGTGCTGTACGACGGCGACGTGTGCCTGGGCGGCGGCGTCATTGCGCAGGTCGATGCGCCTGCAGGCCGGCCTCCCATGCCAGCGCCGGTGAAAGTCACCGTCAAGCGCCGCCCGCGGCTGGCAGCCACCTGACGCACCCAGCGCGCGGCTGCGAGCTCCCAGGCCAGACACCTCCCCGCTGGCGGGGCGTGCCGGCACAGCCAACCCAGGTCAATTGCTATCAACCTAAATCCGGCAGTTACCCCGTCGCCGCAAGCGCTGGCGGGGGCTTCGGCGGGCCGATGACAGGCGCGATGCGGTCGCTGATGTAGTGCAGCAGGCAGCCCCAGCGGTCGAGGTACTTGAACTGCTCCGCAGCAGCCTTGACGTGCTGCAAGGCCTCGCCGATGTTGGCGATCAGCCGTTTGAGGATGTCTGCACGGCCGTGCAGCGGCGTCAGGTACAGCAGGGTCTGGTTGGCATGGCTGGCTGCCTTGCCCACCGCCGCCAGCAGCAGCGGTCGGCTCGTGATCGCTTCGAGTCGTCCGCCCGGTTTGGCCGCCCGGCAGTACCAACTCCACCAGTTGTAGACCAGCGCGCAGCTGCGGGCCACCGTCTGGCAGCGGTTCAGATCCTGTGTCGTGAAGCCCCCGAGCCCCCACTGGTTCTTCAGCTCGTCGAAGGCGTTCTCGGCATCGGCCCGGTCACGGTAGAGCTGACCGATGGCCTCCAGCGGGTAGCTCACGTCGGTGACGAACACCGCGTACTCCCAGAGCTTGTCGCCCGTACACGCTCGGGCCTGCCAGGTCCAGCCTCAGCTGCTTGCCGTCCATGCGCCGTTCTCGCGCAATGCCACCGCGGATGCGCTGGCGCACGATGCCAACTCGGCGCTTCTTGCTCCAGCCGTGCAGTTGCAGGCTCGCCTCGACCATCTGGCAGCCCTGGCTGTCGGGCCGGCTCCAGTCTTGGCGGCTGAACTGCTAGGCCACCAGGCGCTGCACGTTCTGGGTCTGCCGCAGCCGCAGCAGGTAGGGTTGGTCGCGCTCTTCCAGCGTCAGCAGAATGCCCTCGTTGCCGTAGCCCGAGTCGCCACGCACCAGCGCGGGTCGCTTGTCGCCGAGCTCGTCCAGCAGCCGCCCCAGCGCCGTCTTGGCGTGCCCGCTGCTGTGCTGCTTGCCCGAGCTCACCTGCACGTCCAGCACCAGTCGCAGATTGGCCACCAGGAAGGTGTGCAGCACGTGGCTGGGCCGCTTGGGCTTGGCTGGGTTGTAGCCGATCTCGGCGCCTTCTTGCCGCCCGTACAGCGGCTTGATGCTGGCGTCGATATCCAGCACCCAAGGTCGGTCCAGCGCCTCGCGCACTGAAGTAGCAAGGCTTGGGCGAAGCCAAGCTGCGCTGGCGGCTTCGTCGATGCGCTCGAGCGCGCGGCGCAGCGCGTCTTCGCTGACGATCTTGTTCATGCCCAGCGCCTGCGCGGCCACCGCGTCGCCACGCAGCGCGGCGATGTGCGCGTAGCGCCGGTGCCCGGCCAGCAGCCCCAGCATCAGCGTGCCCAGCACGTCGCGCTTGTCCGGGGCGTTGCCGCTGCGGTACTCAAGCGGGCAGCCCGCCACCCAGCGATCGAACACACCGGTGGCGGCCAGGAACTCCGCAAAGAACACCAACTGGCCGTGCGGCGTGGCTGCCGCACCTTCGTCCCAACGCACGTGCATGCGCCCGCCCAGCGTGTCCACCACTTGCGGCTGCTGGTCCTCATCGCCAGCCCCTCGGCGCGCCGCCAGCGCCTTGCGTCTTGCTTCACCCATCGGGTGAGTGTGCCAAAACCGCGTAAGTGCCCGTCAGCGATCACGAATCAGGTCATCGCGGCACGGCAACTGCCGGATTTAGGATCAATTTAATAGCTGCTTGTGCTTGATTTTTAAGCCTAGAAGCCGTAGTTGGATGCGCCCGTCAGTGCCGTGATCGGCGCGCCATGCGGCGTTGTGCCTCCTTGCGCACAGGACTATGGGGCCCAAGGACGGTGAAAAATGGACCGCTGCGGCCCATTTGCAGCCGACGATTTCCAAGTCCGACAGGCTCCTAGTGTCCTGTCCCGCTGATACGTGAACAAAGTCGATACAGTTTTTCGAGGATCGAATCGGCTGTGGCCGTCCACTTGAACGGCTGGCAGTTGGCGTTGTAGGCGGCGACGAAGTGATCGATGCGTTGCACCAGTTGCTTGACGCTGGTGAAGGATCCGCGGCGAATGGCCTTGTCGGTGATCAGCGCGAAGAATCGCTCGACCTGGTTGAGCCACGAGCTGTAGGTCGGGATGAAGTGCATGTGCCAGCGCGGCTTGGTGGCCAGCCAGGCCTTGACCT
>JBKBUN010000144.1:0-7487 GCA_046289925.1 Burkholderiaceae bacterium
TACCCCTAGCGACGCAAGGTACGCGGCGATGCGTTCAGCGCCGTCGGCCAGCGCCTGGTAGCTCAGCGCCTGGCCAAAGAAATGCAGGGCCGTTTTGTGCGGATAGCGGCGTGCATTGATGGCCAGGTTGTCCCACAGCGAGGTGGCGGGCACGGTGATGGAATGCGGCAGGCGGCTGGGCCAGAAACGGTGGTGCGGGCGCATGGGCGGCAGGTCTCCTGTAGTTTGGAGTGCAAGCCTAGGCGCGCCGCGCAGCGCAGGCAATGGGGCTGTACCGCAGGGGCGTCGCCAACGTGACGGATGCCCGCCTCGCGCATGCGTCGCGCTGCATCAGGCCCCGCCCATGCCCATGGGCCTTGCGGGCTGCCGCCCCTAGGAGCCTGTCGGACCTGGGAATCGTCGGCTGCATGCCAATGGCCCATGGGCCGCAGCGGCCCATTGTCCACCGTCTTGGGGCCCCATAGACCCGCTATGGGGCTGCAAACACGGCGAAAACGGTCCTCGCCGGGGCCGCATGTTCGCTTTCGGCGCCCCAAGTCCGACAGGCTCCTAGCCGCCCGACGTGGGTGGGGCCACGCGCTGGAGCACATATGCGGCCATGCCGCGGGCCAGTTCGTGCTCGCCCACAAACACCTCGCCCAGGCCTTCTTGGCGCAGCCATTCGGCCTCTTCGGCGCTTTGGGTGCGCAGCACGACTTCAATGCCCGGATTCAGCGTGCGCGCAATCTCGACCATGCGGCGAACGTCCACCGTGTCGGGAATCGCCACCACCAGCATGGCGGCGCGGGCGATGTGGCCCTGCACCAGCACCTCGGGCGTGGCGGCATCGCCACTGACCGCGGCCAGCCCGTCCTGGCGCAGCGCGTTGACCAGCTCGCGGTTTTGTTCCACCACCACCAGCGCAATGCCTCGCTCGCCCAGCGCCCGCGCAATGCGGCGACCCACGCGGCCGTAACCCACCAGCACCACCTGGCCGCTGAGCAGACGGTGGTCGGTGCTCATGGGCAGTTCGGCCAGCGGGTCGTCGCGCATCTCCAGGCGGCGGGCCAGCGCCGAACGTGTCAGCACCCAGCGGCGCAGCGGCTCGATGGCGGAAAACATGGCCGCGTTGGCTGCAATCGAGATCAGCGCCCCGGCCAGCACCAGGCTCTGGCCTTCTTTGGGCAGCAGGCCCAGCCCCACACCCAGACCGGCCAGAATGAACGAGAACTCGCCGATCTGTGCGAGGCTTGCACCCACCGTGAGCGCCGTATTGAGCGGATAGCGAAAGGCCAGCACCAGCGCCACCGCGGCCATCGTCTTGCCCACCAGAATGATGGCCACTACCGCCAGCAGCTTCAGCGGCTCATTCCACACCACGGCCGGGTCGAACAGCATGCCCACCGACACGAAGAACAACACCGCAAACGCATCGCGCAGGGGCAGCGATTCGTCGGCCGCGCGGTGGCTGAACTCCGACTCGCGCATCATCATGCCCGCAAAAAACGCCCCGAGCGCAAACGACACATCGAACAATTGGGCCGATCCAAAGGCCACGCCCACGGCAATGGCCACCACCCCGAGCGTGAACAGTTCCTGCGAGCCTGTGCGCGCCACCCACCACAGCAGCTTGGGCAGCAGCCGCCGCCCCACCACCAGCATCAGCACGATAAAGGCCGTGACTTTGGCCAGCGTGATGCCCACAGTGGCCCAGATCTCCCGCACCTGCGGCACAGACCCAGCGTCGCCCTCGTGGGCCTTGAGCAGCCCCGCCAGCGCAGGCAGCAGCACCAGCACCATGACCATGACCAGGTCTTCCACCACCAGCCAGCCCACCGCAATCTGCCCATTGACCGACTTGAGCAGCCCCTTGGATTCGAGCGCGCGCAGCAGCACCACCGTGCTCGCCACCGACAGGCACAGTCCGAACACCACCGCCCCGCCCGGGCTCCAGCCCCACCACAGCGCCACACCCGCGCCCAGAGCCATGGCCACCGCAATCTGCACGATGGCCCCGGGCACGGCAATCGCCTTCACGGCCATCAGGTCCTTGAGCGAGAAATGCAAGCCCACGCCAAACATCAGCAGCATCACGCCAATCTCGGCCAACTGGCTGGCCAGGCCCACATCGGCCACAAAGCCTGGGGTGGACGGCCCCACCACAACACCCGCCAACAGGTAGCCCACAAGCGGCGGCATCTTGAAGCGCGTGGCCAGCAGCCCCAACACCATGGCCAGGCCAAAACCGGCGGCAATGGTGGCGATGAGGCTGACGTCGTGCGGCATAGGAGAGGCGGCCTTGGCAAAAAAGAACGGTATAAGAACGGGATGGAGGGCAACGGTGCCAAGCATGGCCCGTGCCAACGTGCTGCCGAACTTAGCACGCCCGGCCGCCGGGCGGTGTCGGCAACCGCCCGCAACTGCGCCCTTTGGCCGAGGCAGCTGCACGCCCACATGCTATCAATAAAATAGCTGCTCGTGCTTTACTTTGCTAGTCTGAAGGCCAATTTCGCATCAGACCGCACAGGCAGGTGCCCGCCGGCCGATGTGCCGCACCCGCGCCTGCACCGACGCACAGCCGCAGGCTCAGCTCTGGATTTGCGCCCAGAGCTTGTCCAGCCGCTTCACGCTCACCGGCTGGGGCGTGCGCAGCTCTTGCGCGAAAAAGCTCACGCGCAGTTCTTCGAGCAGCCAGCGCAGCTCTTGCATGCGCCCATCCACCGCGCCCTTGCGCTCGGCCACCAGGCGCCAGTAGCGCTGCTCCTGCGGGCGCAGCTCGGCCAATTTGGCGGCGTCGCGGGCGGGGTCGGCGCGGTATTTGTCCAGCCGCAGCGTGATGGCCTTGAGGTAGCGCGGGAAGTGCGCCAGTTGCGCCCACGGGGTCTGGGTGATGAACTGCTTGGGCATCAGGCGCTGCAGTTGCTGCTGCACATCCTGCGTGGCGTCTGGCGCATGCTTGGTGTCCTTGAGCTTGCGCACTGCCGCAGCGTATTCGGTCAGGATGGTGGCGGCCAGGCGGGCGACTTCGTTGGCGATCAGCGTGAGGCGGCTGCGGCCTTCGTCCACGCGGCGCTTGAAGCTCGCCTCGTCGGTGGGCAGAGGCTCCTGCACAAACGCACGATCCAGCGCCACGTCGATGATCTGAGCGCGCAGCTCTTCCTGCGTGCCGAGCGGCATGTAGGCCACGGCCATTTTTTGCAGGTCGGGGATGTTTTTTTCGAGGTATTTGAGTGCGTCCTTGATCTGCAGCGCACACAGGCGGCGCAAGCCCGCGCGGTGCTTGGCGGCGGCCACTTCGGGCTCGTCGAACACTTCGATGGCCACGGCGTCGCCAATGTCGATGAGCCCGGGAAAACCGATCAGCGTCTGCCCACCCTTGCGGATTTCCATCAATTCCGGCAGTTCGCCAAAGTCCCAGCTCGTGTGGCGCTGGCCCGCCGTGACGGCAGAGGCCGCGCCGGTGCTACCAAGGCGTGCGGGGGCGGCGGCTGCGCTAGATTTTGCAGTCTCTGATGCTACATTTTTTGTAGCTTTTCGTGCTTGACTTTGCTGGTTTTCAGCCGGTTTTGGCTCTGAAGCTGCACCACTGTGCCCCAGCTTGAGCCCGGCCAGCGCCTGGAAGGCCCCACGCGCCTTGGCACCCCATTCGGCCTTGAGCGCGCCCAGGTTGCGGCCCTGCCCCAACTGGCGGCCGTGTTCATCGACCACGCGCAGGTTCATGAACAGGTGGGGGCTGAGCATGTCGAGCTTGAAGTCTGCGCGCTTGACGTCGAGCGAGGTCTCGTCGCGCACCTGCTGGAGCAGCGCGTCGATCAGGCTGCCCATGCCAAAGCGCTCGGGCGCTCCCAGCAAATCGGCCAAGCGCGCGGCCGATTCAGGCAGCGGCACAAAGCGGCTGCGCGGGCGCTGCGGCAGGCTTTTGAGCAGGGCCTGGATCTTGTCCTTGAGCATGCCGGGCACCAGCCATTCGCAGCGCTCCTCGCTCACCTGGTTGAGCACGAACAATGGCACCGTCACCGTGAGGCCATCGCGCGCATCGCCAGGCTCGTGCAGGTAGCTGGCCGCGCAGTCCACGCCGCCCAGACGCACGGTGCGCGGAAACGCGTTGGTGGTGATGCCGGCGGCCTCGTGCCGCATGAGCTCGTCGCGCGTGAGCTTGAGCAGATCGGGCTGGGTGCGGCTGGCTTCGAGGTACCAGCGCTCAAAGGTGGCGCCGCTGCACACGTCCTGCGGCACCTGACGATCATAGAAGGCGTAGATCAGCTCATCGTCCACCAGCACGTCCTGACGGCGCGACTTGTGCTCCAACTCCTCGACCTTGGCAATCAGCTTTTGGTTGGCGGCCAGAAATGGCAGGCGCGTATCCCATTCGCCCGCCACCAGCGCCTCGCGCAAGAAGATCTCGCGCGCGCCTTGAGGGTCCACCTTGCCGAAGTCGACGCGCCGGTTGTGGTAGATGACGATGCCGTAGAGCGTGGCACGCTCCAGCGCCGACACGCGGGCGGCTTTCTTCTCCCAGTGCGGGTCGAGCATCTGCTTCTTGAGCAAGTGGCCGCCGATCTGCTCGATCCATTGCGGCTCGATGGCGGCAATGCCTCGGCCGAACAGGCGCGTGGTTTCAACCAGCTCGGCCGCCACGATCCAGCGGCCGGGCTTCTTGTTCAGGTGCGCCCCTGGGTGCTTGTAGAACTTGATGCCGCGCGCGCCCAGGTACCAGTCGTCCTCATCGCTCTTGCAGCCGATGTTGCCCAGCAGGCCCGCCAGCATCGAGAGGTGAATCTGCTCATAGCTGGCCGGCTGCGTGTTGATGTGCCAGCCGTGCTCGGTCACCACCGTGAGCAGTTGCGTGTAAATGTCGCGCCACTCGCGCAGGCGGCGGATGTTGATGAAGTTCTGGCGCAGCAATGCCTCGTACTGCCGATTGCTGAGCTTGTGCGTAGGGGCAAGCTCGGGCGCAGGCACGCTGGCCGGTGCGGGTGCCGCCTGGCGCTGCGCCACCGGCAGCACGGCCTGCGAGGGCGCGCCCTTGCGGGCAGCGTCGCGCTGCGCGCGGGCCGACGGCAGGCTGGGCGCGCCGCCGCGGGCGTCGTTGATCCACTTCCAGAGTTTGAGCGTGCTTGAAAACTCGCTCTTGTCGTCGTCGAACTTCGCATGCGCCTGGTCGGCCTGCTGCTGAGCTTCCAGCGGCCGGTCGCGCACGTCCTGCACCGACAGGGCCGAGGCGATCACCAGCACTTCGTCCAGGGCATGGCGCTCGCGCGCCTCCAGGATCATGCGGCCCACGCGCGGGTCCAGCGGCAGCTTGGACAGCTCCACCCCCATGGGTGTGAGTTCGTTGTGCTCGTCCACCGCCCCCAGTTCGCTGAGCAGCTGGTAGCCGTCGGCAATCGCGCGGCCCGAGGGCGCTTCGATGAACGGGAACTTCGCCACATCGCCCAAGTGCAGCGATTTCATGCGCAAGATCACGCCCGCCAGCGAGCTGCGCAGGATCTCGGGGTCTGTAAAGCGCGGGCGGCTGGCATAGTCCGCCTCGTCGTATAGGCGGATGCAGATGCCATTGGCCACCCGACCGCAGCGGCCCGCGCGCTGGTTGGCCGCCGCCTGGCTGATGGGCTCGACCAGCAGTTGCTCCACTTTGCTGCGAAAGCTGTAGCGTTTGACGCGGGCCATGCCGCTGTCGATCACATAGCGGATGCCCGGCACCGTGAGCGAGGTCTCGGCCACGTTGGTGGCCAGCACGATGCGCCGGCCGGTATGGTGCTCGAATACGCGGTCCTGCTCGGCCTGCGACAGGCGCGCAAACAGCGGCAGCACCTCGGCCGAGCGCAGCACCGGGTGGTGCGACAGCTGCTTGCGCAGGTGATCGGCGGCTTCGCGGATCTCGCGCTCGCCCGGCAAAAACACCAGGATGTCACCTTCCGCGTTGCCAGCCCACAGCTCTTGCACCGCGTCGGCAATGGCGTCGTTCAGGTCGTAGTCGCGCGTTTCTTCAAACGGGCGCCAGCGCTGCTCCACCGGAAAGGTACGCCCCGAGACATAGAGAATCGGCGCCGGCCCCTTGGCAGACTCGAAGTGCTTGGCAAAACGTTCCGCATCGATGGTGGCCGAGGTGACCACCACTTTCAGGTCGGGCCTGCGCGGCAGAATCTGGCGGATGTAGCCCAGCAGGAAGTCGATGTTGAGGCTGCGCTCGTGCGCCTCATCGATGATCAACGTGTCGTAGGCTTCAAGCAGCGGGTCGGTCTGCGTCTCCGCCAGCAAAATACCGTCGGTCATCAGCTTGACCGAGGCGTTGCGCGACAGGCGATCCTGAAAGCGCACTTTGTAGCCCACGACCTCGCCCAGCGGCGTGTGCAGCTCTTCGGCAATGCGCTTGGCCACACTGCTGGCGGCAATACGGCGCGGCTGGGTGTGGCCAATCAGCCGCCCCTTCTGGCCAGGGGCGGCGTTGCACTTTCCCCGACCCAGCGCCAGCGCAATCTTGGGCAGCTGTGTGGTCTTGCCCGAGCCGGTTTCGCCACAAACGATCACCACCTGATGCTGCGCAAGCGCGGCCATGATCTCTTCGCGGCGGCCCGAGACGGGCAGCGATTCTGGAAACTCAAGCGTGAACGGCAGTGTGGACAAGGGCGGCAGGCGCACAAGCGCGGGCAAAACGGGGCAAAGGGAAGGCCCTGCGGGCCACCGTGCCGGGCCTTCAGGCCAGGGCGGCAAGGCGTTGCAGGCGTGCGGCAGCCGTAAGGCCGCGCAGGGGGCTGGATTATCGCCCCAAGGCCCGCCCTGCGCCGGCGTCTGCCATCCCTACACAAGCCCGCAAAAGCCCACAAAAGCCCACCTGCTGGCCTGCCCGGCGGGCTGCGGATGCGTGCGCCTGCGGGCAGTTCAGGCCTTGCTGCGGACTATGGGTGTGGGCTATACACTGTGCGCCTTTCGCAGTCCACCACGCCCCACCGCCCTGCCCCACCACTCCATGTCCGCCGTCTTCAACTTCACCTTCGTGCCCTGGTTCCGATCGGTGGCACCGTACATCCACAAGTTTCGCAACCAAACGTTTGTGGTCGGACTCACGGGCGAGGCGATTGCGGCGGGCAAGCTGCACAACATCGTGCAAGACCTGGCGCTGATCCAGGCCATGGGCGTAAAGATCGTGCTGGTGCACGGTTTTCGGCCGCAGGTGAACGAGCAACTCGCGGCAAAGGGCCATGCCGCCAAGTACTCGCACGGCATCCGCATCACCGATTCGGTGACGCTCGACTGCGCCCAGGAGGCCGCAGGCCAATTGCGCTACGAGATCGAGGCCACCTTCAGCCAAGGCCTGCCCAACACCCCCATGGCCGGGGCCACGGTGCGCGTGATCTCGGGCAACTTCCTCACGGCACGCCCGGTGGGCATCGTCGATGGGGTGGACTTTCAACACTCGGGTCTGGTGCGCAAAGTGGACGTGGCCGGCATCATGCGCACGCTGGACATGGGCGCGCTCGTGCTGCTGTCGCCATTCGGCTTCTCGC
>JBKBUN010000145.1:0-7450 GCA_046289925.1 Burkholderiaceae bacterium
CAAGACGACCAGAGCCAGCAGCCATCCCAAAAATATCGGGTTGATGCCGCTGGCTCTGATCCACGCTGAAATCGTCTCACTCACAGCCCGCTCCTTGCGGGCTTTTTTGTGCCCCCGCCATGAATTTTCAACAGTACCTCGACAAAGCAGGAGTGCCCGAGCACCTGCACGCCGAATGCCTCGCAAGCATGGCGGATGCCACGCAGCGGAGCAAGAAACTTTCCCGTTACAAGTGGCTTGCACCCATCGTCATGGCGTGGGTTGTCCCTCGCCTGAAATGGCAGGACGAACACCTCCCGGCCAAGTACGCACGCTATGACAACGATGTGTCCATCAACGGTGACCCGTGGCCGTGGAAAGAGGTGGATGGAGAGTGGATCAGGTACGCGCCGATTGAGGACACACCCGAAGTCAGAGAGAAGTGCTATTGGGCCAAGGGAAGCCACCCCCGGTCACGCTGGGCGCGCTATGTCTGGCTCGGCTGGCGAAACAAAGCCTCTGCCTACGCTGCTGAATTGGGCGTCCCGGCAGAGAACCACATCAGCGTGTTCGGCGACCGTGATGTATCCCGAGCACTCCCCGGCGTGGCGGTGTACCGCATGGGCACGCACTGGCAAATCTTGGTCGTGGAGAAGGTGCGCTTCCTGCCATTCGTGATCCGCAAGAACTACGGATTCAAGATCAACAACGTCTTGAACAACCAGCACACGGTTGCCAACGTCACTGCGATCAAGTGGTCTGCTCTGCGATCGAAGGAGGCCGCATGAGCGCGACCCAAACCACAACAGAAAGCGCAGCAGTCATGGCAACGAAAGCAGCACCGCCCGCCGCAGTCTCTCTTGCATCGCTGGCCGGGTATCCGGTCTCCGATCTGGTTCTGTGGGCAACGCTGGTCTACACCGTTCTGATGATCGCCCACAAGGCGCTCCAGATATGGAAGGAGTGGAAACGTGGCGACTAAAGCACAACTTGCAGCGCGCATTGGCGCTGGTGCTGTGGCGGTCGTGGTACCTCTTGTGGTCGCATGGGAGGGCACGGTTCTGCGCACCTACCGCGACCCCATCGGGATTGTCACGGCCTGCCACGGCCACACAAGCCCTGATCTACGCATGGGGCAGACCTTCACCCCTGAGCAGTGCCAATCACTGCTCTATGACGACCTTATTAAGCATTCCGCTGCTCTCAAGTGCATCAAGGCACCGATGACCGATGGGCAGAAGGCCGCATTCCTGAGCTTTGCCTACAACGTGGGGGAGGGGAAGTTCTGCGGCTCCACCCTGGTCCGCAAGGCCAACCAGGGCGACATGCGCGGGGCTTGCGCGGAGTTGTCCAGATGGACGTATGCCGGTGGCAAAGAACTCCCCGGCCTGGTCAACCGCCGCGCAGCAGAGCGGGCTATCTGTGAGGGCAAGCAATGATCTACACCCATTTGGCCGCAGGCATCGGTGGTGCCGTCTTGGCCGGTGCGCTTGCGTGGAACGTGCAGGGCTGGCGGCTCGGTGAGCAAATCCAGTCGCTCAAACACGACCACGCCCAACAGGTCGCTGCAGCAGAGCAAGCCAAGTCCGCTCTGGAAGCATCGCTCAACAAGAAACTACAGGACGCCCAGAATGCCGCAAGCAAACGTGAACAGAGCATTCGCGCCAGTGCTGATCGCGCTCGCAATGAGCTTGACAGCCTGCGCGACCTCACCTACTCCATCCGCACCAATCTCCCCGGCTATTCCATCGCCACCGCAGCTCAGACAGCCGATACCGCAGCAGAGCTACTTGGACAGTGCGCAGAGCAATATCGAGCAGTGGCGGAGGCGGCTGATCGACACGCAGCCGACGCAATGATGCTGCTGGAGGCGTGGCCCTCAAAGCCGCGCTGAAATCTGCTCCGCAGACTCGCGGTAGTAGCTCTTCATCAGGATGTTCAAGTCCTTGTGCCTGCTGATGCGGGACAAGGTGAGAACATCCATCTTTCGTGACAGCAGGGTGAGTGCCGTGGCCCTGCTGTCGTGAAACGTCAGCCCTTCAATCAGCAACTCTTTTGAGAGCCTGCTGAACAGTGCACTTCCTTCGTTCGCACCCACAGTGAAGGAGGGGAGTGCGCTGACAATCTTCCTTGCCCTGGGCAAAACCGGAACCTCTACGGGCTTTGGCTCCGTCTTGCTGATTGGCAGTATCAACACCTTGCGCTTTTCGTCGTAGGCGCATGTCAACACTTCCTGCAACCGCAATCCGGTGTGCAGCGCAATCCTGAACGCCTGCTGCATCTCGGCAGTCTTGCCAGAGCGCCTTGCTCTGAGTACGCGGCGAATCTCTCTCCACCCCCACACACTCTTTCGAGCAGGGTTCTCTTGCGGAAGGCGCACTCCGTCAAATGGCGACTCTGAGAGCCACTTCCATTCCTTGACCGCGATCTTGAACAGGTTGCGGTACAGGTTGACCTCGCGCAAGACGGTTGACCCGCTGACGGTTTTGAGTCGCTGGTCGCGCCACGCCCCAATCATTTCGCTGGTGATGGAGGTAAGCTCAATCTCTCCAAAGTGGGCGCAGAAGGCATCAAGCCTGCGCCGCTCCCAGTCAACCGCATTGCGCTTGGTGGTGCTGACGCTTTCGAGGTACTTGCCGCAGGCCTGTGCGAGTGTCCTATCTCTGCGCAGGGACTTCTTGCTCTCCTGCTCAAGCGCCCACGCTTGCGCGTCTTTCTTGAGCGCAAAGGTCTTTGAAACGCGCACGCCGTCGCGCTGGACTTGCGCCCGCCAACCGTCCCGGAATTTGCCGATGTAGGCCATGATGTTCGCTCTGCTTGTTCGCTTTTTGTGCGAAAACTTGTTCGCAGAGCTATCTAGTCTGTTCGCTCCGCTAGAGGGAGGAATGCTAGCCGACACTGAGATAAACCACTGAAAACACTAGCAGTGGTGCCGGAGGCCGGAATCGAACCGGCACGCCTTGCGGCGGGGGATTTTGAGTCCCCTGCGTCTACCAATTTCACCACTCCGGCGGTGCACTGAGCGCAGTCCCAAATTATGGCACATTAAGGCGGATGAACTATCCGACCATTGAAGATGCGGTGGGCCGCACGCCGCTGGTAGCGCTGCAGCGCATCGGCGCGCAGGACAATGCGGCGCGCGGCAACGTGGTGCTGGGCAAGCTGGAGGGCCACAACCCGGCCGGCTCGGTGAAGGACCGCCCGGCACTGTCGATGATCCGTCGGGCCGAAGAGCGCGGCGATATCAAGCCGGGCGACACGCTGATCGAGGCCACCTCGGGCAATACGGGCATTGCATTGGCCATGGCTGCTGCCATCAAGGGCTATCGCATGGTGCTTGTGATGCCGGAAGACCTGTCGATCGAGCGGGCCCAGACCATGAAGGCTTTTGGTGCGGAACTCGTGCTCACGCCCAAGAGTGGCGGCATGGAGCATGCGCGCGATCTGGCCGAGGCCATGCAAAGGCGCGGCGAAGGCAAGGTGCTCGACCAGTTCGCCAACGGCGACAACCCGCGCATCCACTACGAAACCACCGGCCCCGAGATCTGGGAACAGACCGGTGGGCGCATCACGCATTTTGTGAGCGCCATGGGCACCACGGGCACGATCACGGGCGTGTCGCGGTTTCTGAAGGAAAAGAACCCGGCCATCCGCATCGTTGGCGCGCAACCCAGTGAAGGCTCGCGCATTCCGGGCATCCGCAAGTGGCCGCAGGAATACCTGCCCAAGATCTACGACCCCAGCACGGTGGACGAACTGGTGTATGTGACGCAGGACGACGCCGAAGACATGTGTCGCCGCCTCGCGCGCGAGGAGGGCATCTTCGCCGGCATCTCTGCCGCAGGGGCCTGCTGGGTGGCGCAACAGGTGGCGCAGCGCGAGCAGAACGCCACGGTGGTGTTCATCGTCTGCGACCGGGGCGACCGCTATCTCTCGACCGGCGTGTTCCCGGCCTGAGCAGCGATCTGCGTCCGGCACTGCGGCGTGCGCGAATTGAGGGTCGAATCGACTGTTTGTGCTTTTCAGACAAGCACAAGCAGCTATCAAAAGTGAAGCATATGCGCTACGACACGCGTTTTTGCACCCACTGCGGCACGCTGCTGGCCCCGATCACGCTGGACGAAGACGGCGGCGCGCGCGAGCGGCTGCGCTGCCCGGCCTGCGGCTGGACGCATTGGAACAACCCCACGCCGGTGCTGGCGGCCATTGTCGAGCGTGAAGGCTTGGTGCTGCTGGCCCGCAATGCGGCCTGGCCGGGCAGGGCCTTCGGTCTGATCACGGGCTTCATGGAGGCGGGCGAAACACCCGAGCAAGGCATTGCGCGCGAGGTGGCCGAGGAGACCTCGCTTCGCGTGCAGTCCCTTTCGCTGGTGGGCGTGTACGACTTCCAGCGCATGAACCAGGTCATCATCGCCTACCACGCGCTGGCCGAGGGCGAGGTGCGTCTGTCGCCCGAACTGCTCGAGTACCGCCTGATTGCGCCTGAACGCCTGCGCTGCTGGCCTGCGGGCACTGGCTATGCGCTGGCCGACTGGCTGCGCACGCGCGGCATTACGCCGGAGTTCTTTGATTTCTTCACTGGCCAGAAGATCGTCGCGCCGCCTTCCCGCGGCCTTCCTTAAAATGAGGTTCTGCCTTGCCTGGAAGCACGATGGACGCTCACAAAGAAATCGACACCCGCGGACTCAACTGCCCGCTGCCCATTCTGAAGGCCAAGAAGGCCTTGGCCGACATGGCCAGTGGCCAACTGCTCAAGGTGGTGGCCACCGACCCGGGTTCGCTGCGCGACTTCCAGGCCTTTGCCAAGCAGACCGGCAATGAGCTGGTGGACCAAAAGACGCAGGGCGAAGAGTTCATCCACGTGCTGCGCCGCCGCTGAGCGCGGCACCTCGCTGCAGGCACACGCTGGGGTGCCGGCGTGGTCTCAGAGCGCCAGGCCCTTGAGGTAGGCGCGGAAGCTCTCTCCCACCTGCGGGTGTTGCAACGCCAGTTCCACCGTGGCCTCCAGAAAGCCTTCCTTGCTGCCGCAGTCGTAGCGCTTGCCCTGGTACTGGAAGGCGTACACGGCCTCATGGTCCATCAGGCGCGCAATGGCGTCGGTGAGCTGGATTTCGCCGCCCACGCCGCGCGGCTGGTTGCGGATTTCGTCAAAGATGCGTGGGGTGAGCACATACCGGCCCGCCACGCCCATGCGCGATGGCGCTTTCTCGGGGGCGGGCTTTTCCACGATCTGGTCCACGCGCATCAGCGGGCCGCCGGCCGGTTCGCCCTTGACGATGCCATAACGCCGCGTGTGCTCATGCGGCACTTCCTGAACGGCCAGCAGCGAGCGGCCCTGCTTGGAGAAGGCGGCGGTCATCTGCGCCATCACGCCGGGGCCACCGGCCTCGCCCACCATCAGGTCGTCGGCCAGCAGCACGGCAAAGGGCTCGCGGCCCACCAGGGGCTCGGCGCATAGCACCGCGTGGCCCAGGCCCAGGCTGCGCGGCTGGCGCACGAACAGGCAGTTCATGTCCTCGGGTGCAATGCCGCGCACCAAGGCCAGCATGTCCTGCTTGCCCGCGTTCTCCAGCTCGTTTTCCAGTTCGTAGGCAGTGTCGAAATGGTCTTCGATCGCGCGCTTGCTGCGGCCCGTGACGAACACCATGTCGCGGATGCCGGCCTCGTAGGCCTCTTCGACGGCGTACTGGATCAGTGGCTTGTCCACCACCGGAAGCATCTCCTTGGGCGAGGCTTTGGTGGCGGGCAGAAAGCGTGTTCCCAGCCCGGCGACGGGAAAAACGGCCTTGCGGATGCTGGGGGTGGCAGTGCTCATGGGGCTCCTTGCGATGGCGGCGGTGGTACGCAATGACGGCAGGTGTCAGCCCAGCCGTGCCAACTGGTCGCGCAAACGGCCAAGGGTGGCGGTGAAGTCGGCCACCCGCTGCTGCTCTTGCGCGATCACAGCCGGCGGGGCCTTGGCAACGAAGGCCTGATTCGACAGCTTGCCGCTGGCCTTGGCGATTTCGCCTTCCAGGCGCGCCACCTCCTTCGACAGGCGCGCCTTCTCGGCTGCCACATCAATCTCCATGTGCAGGCACAGGCGGGCCTCGCCCACCACGGCCACGGGCGCCGCCTGGGCGGCTGCGGCCCACGCGGCTTCGTCGTCGAATACCTTGACTTCGCTGAGCTTGGCCAGGGCTTGCAGCACGGGGCTCACGTCGCGCATGAAGGCGGCGTCGCCCACGGCGTACAGCGGCAGGCGCTGGGCGGGCGAGACGTTCATCTCGCCGCGCAGTGTGCGGCAGGCGTCCACCAGCTTCTTCACGCGGCCCACGTAGGCCATTGCCTCAGGGTCGATCTTTTGCGGCTGCGGTTCGGGGTAGCGGGCAATGCTCACCGACGGGCCAGGCAGTCCGGCCACAGGTGCCACCACCTGCCACAGCGACTCGGTGATGAAGGGAATGATCGGGTGCGCGAGGCGGAGGATGGCCTCCAGCGTGCGGATCAGCGTGCGGCGCGTGGCGCGCTGCTGGGCCTCGTTGCCCGTCTGGAGCTGCACTTTGGCGATTTCCAGGTACCAGTCGCAGAACTCGTTCCAGACGAAGTCGTAAATCGTGTTGGCCACCACATCGAGGCGAAACTCCGCAAAGCCCTTGGCCACATCGGCCTCGGCCTGCTGCAGCAACGAGGTGATCCAGCGGTCGGCCTGGCTGAAGTGCATGTAGCCTGCAAACGGGCCGCCAGGCTGGCACTGCTCCTTGGTGTGTTCTTTGAGGCCACAGTCATGGCCTTCGCAGTTCATCAGCACGAAGCGCGAGGCGTTCCAGAGCTTGTTGCAGAAGTTGCGGTAGCCCTCGCAGCGCTTGCTGTCGAAGTTGATGGTGCGGCCCAGCGTGGCCATGGCCGCGAAGGTAAAGCGCAGCGCATCGGCTCCGTAGGCTGGAATGCCCTCGGGGAATTCCTTTTCGGTGTTTTTGCGTACCTGGGGCGCGGTCTCGGGGCGGCGCAGGCCCTGCGTGCGCTTTTCCAGTAGCGGCGCCAGCGCAATGCCGTCGATCAGGTCCACCGGGTCGAGCACGTTGCCCTCGCTCTTGCTCATCTTCTTGCCCTGTGCATCGAGCACCAGGCCGTGGATGTACACATGGTGGAAAGGCACGCGGCCGGTGAAGTGCATGGTCATCATGATCATCCGGGCGACCCAGAAGAAGATGATGTCGTGGCCCGTGACCAGCACGCTGCTGGGCAGGTACAGGTTGTAGTCGTCCGATGGCGTATCGCTTTGCTCGGGCCAGCCCAGCGTGCTGAAGGGCACCAACGCCGACGAATACCAGGTGTCGAGTACGTCCTCGTCGCGGCGCAGTGTCTTGCCCGGCGCCTGCGCCTGGGCCTCGGCCTCGCTGCGGGCCACGTACACGTTGCCTTCGTCGTCGTACCAAGCCGGGATCTGGTGGCCCCACCAGAGTTGGCGCGAAATGCACCAGTCCTGGAT
>JBKBUN010000146.1:0-7047 GCA_046289925.1 Burkholderiaceae bacterium
CAAGTGGCTGGGGCGCTTCATCTCGCACTTTGCGCGTTGGTTGACCGGCATCGAGATCCACCCCGGTGCCAAGATCGGCGAACGGGTGTTCTTCGACCACGCCATGGGCGTGGTGGTGGGCGAGACGGCCGAGATTGGCGATGGCTGCACCATCTACCAAGGCGTGACCTTGGGCGGCACATCGCTCTACAAAGGCACCAAGCGCCATCCCACGCTGGGCAAGGACGTGGTGGTCAGCGCTGGTGCCAAGGTGCTCGGCGGTTTTGAGGTGGGCGACGGCGCCAAGATCGGCAGCAACGCCGTGGTCATCAAGCCCGTGCCGCCTGGGGCCACAGCCGTGGGCATTCCGGCTCGCATCATTCCGTCCAAGCAGGGGCAGAGCGCCGACGTGACCGAAGAGGCCAAACCCAAGTCCAAGTTCACGGCTTACGGCATCACGCAGGACGACGACCCGCTGTCACAGGCCATGCGCGGCCTGATTGACAACGCAGCCTCGCAGGAGCACCAGATCGCGCTGCTGTGGCAGGCGATCGAAAAGCTCTCGGCGGTGCAAAAGGCCGGCGATTGCGTGCCCTGCGACGCCGCGCTCAAAGAGCAGTTCCAGGCGGACAAACTCAGCGATCTCGTGGGCAAATAAGCCGCGGCTGCAGAACCTTGCGGCACCGTGGGCGGCTGTGACGCAGGCCGCCATGGCGGCGCGCACGGCCTGAAATCCGTCGCCTGCTCTGGACCGTACGCGGTACTGCACCGTGCAGGGCAAGCAGGACATCAGGACATGTGCACACGGTTGTTGCGAGTGCGAAGGCCGTGGAAGGCGCCGCACCGCCGCATTCAGGCCGTGCGGGCCGGCCGCAGCGCATTTTTGGGGCGGAAAGCCTTGCAGACCTCGTCGCGCGTTTCGAGATAGGGGCCGCCGATCAGGTCGATGCAGTACGGCACCGCGGCAAAGATGCCAGGCACGCCGGGGCGTCCGTCCTGTGCGCGCAGGCCTTCCAGCGTTTCGGCGATCGCCTTGGGTTGTCCCGGCAGGTTGATGATGAGGCTTTGGTCGCGAATCACCGCCACCTGGCGCGACAGGATGGCCGAGGGCACGAACTGCAGGCTGATTTGGCGCATCTGCTCGCCAAAACCCGGCATCTCCTTGTGGGCCACCGCCAGCGTGGCTTCGGGCGTCACGTCGCGCAGCGCAGGGCCGGTGCCTCCGGTGGTCAGCACCAGGCTGCAGCCGGCGTCCACCAATTCGATCAGTGTGGCGCTGATGCGCTCCTGCTCGTCGGGGATCAGCCGGGCTTCGAATTCGATGGGGTTGAGGAGTGCGCGCGTGAGCCAGTCCTGCAGCGCAGGCAGGCCCTTGTCTTCGTACACGCCGGTGCTGGCGCGGTCGCTGATCGAGACGATGCCGATGCGCACACGGTCGGCAGCGGACTGGGGGCTGTCAGGTGTCATGGTCGGGGGTGTCGGCTGCGGGTTCTGCGGCGTGGTCCGGGTCGATCTGGGTGCGCACGAGTTGGAACAGCTCGCGGTAGGCCCGGCCCTTGCGCGGCGCGAGGCCCTGTGATGTGGTGCTGGCGTTTTCCGTCGGCGCATCCTTGCGCGCTTGGCGGATGAGGGCGCGCAACTGCTGGGCGTCGGTGGCCGGGTGCTCGGCCATCCATTCGGTCACGGCGGTGTCGGACGCGATCAAGCGGTCACGCCATTGCTCGGCCTCATGCAGCAGCCAGCGGGCCTGGGCGCTGCCGTTGCGTTGCTCTTGCAGCGCAGCGCGGATGGCCGCAACGGTTTCGTCTTCAAGCTTTCGCATGAGCTTGCCCACAAACTGCATCTGGCGGCGCTTGCCTTCAAAGTTGGTGATGCGGCGCGCTTCGGCCAAGGCTTCGGTGAGTTTGTCGGGCAGGTTCAGGCGCGCCATCAGCGCGGGAGCGAGCGTCAGCAGTTCCTGGCCCAGCGCCTGCAGTTCTTCGCTTTCGCGCTTGAGGTCGGTGCGGCTGGCTTCGGCTGTGCCCTTGAGTTCGGCCTTGTATTGAAGGTCCAGCTCGCTGCCTTCGGCAATGAACTGGCCCCGGACGAAGTAGCCTTTTTTGGGTTTGCGGGACATGGTTGGGGGCAATCGGGGCGGGCGCAGGGCGCGCCACAGCGGCAAGTATCATAGCCGCCGATATGACGACACCCTCCTCGCGTGCGCCTGTGGCGCAGGCTGGCGCTGCGGCCAGCGCCCCCGAGCATGGCTTCAGCTACAGCCGTGCCTTCTTTGAAGACATTGTGGACCATGCCTTGGCCCATGCCCGCAAGATCGGTGCGACCGATGCGGGGGCCGAGGCCTCCGAGGGCTGCGGCCTGTCGGTGAGCGTGCGCAAGGGCGAGCTGGAAACCGTCGAGCGCAACCGCGACAAGTCGCTGGGCGTGACGGTGTACGTGGGCCACCGCCGCGGCAATGCCAGCACCTCCGATTTTTCCGAGCGTGCCATCGAGCAGACCGTGCAGGCGGCCTACGACATCGCCCGCTTCACGGCTGAAGATCCGGTGGCCGGCCTGCCCGATGCGGACGACATCGCGCCGCCCGACACGCACCAGGACCTGGACCTGTTCCATCCCTGGGCCATTGACAGCACGGCCGCGGCGCAGTTGGCCCTGGCCTGTGAGGCCGCCGCCCTGGGCACGAGTCGGCGCATCACCAACAGCGAAGGCGCGGGCGTGTCGGCCCAGCAAAGCCATTTCTTCAGCGCCCATACGCGGGGGTTCCGCGGCGGATACGCAAGTTCGCGGCACAGCTTGTCCGTGGCGCCCATCGCCTCGCTACCGGGGCGCAATGCCGAGATGCAGCGCGATGCCTGGTACAGCTCCATGCGCTGCGCGGACGACCTCGCCTCGCCCGAGGCCGTGGGCCGCTATGCAGCCGAGCGGGCGCTCAGTCGCCTGGGCAGCCGCAAGATTGCGACCACCGAATGTCCGGTGCTGTTCGAATCCACGCTGGCCGCGGGTCTGTTGGGCGCTTTCGTGCAGGCCGTGAGCGGGGGGGCGCTGTATCGCAAGAGCAGCTTTCTGCTCGATTCGCTGGGCAAGCCGGTATTCCCGGCGCACATCGACATCCTGGAAGACCCGTTCGTGCGGCGTGGCAAGGGCAGCGCGCCATTTGACGAAGAGGGCGTGCGCGTGGCACCGCGCAAGGTGGTGGACGCCGGGCGCGTGGAGGGCTATTTCCTGTCGAGCTACTCGGCGCGCAAGCTGGGCATGGCCACCACGGGCAATGCGGGCGGATCGCACAACCTGGTGCTGCAGTCGCGGCTGACCGATGCGGCCGACGACCTGCCCGCAATGCTGCGCAAGCTGGGCACGGGCCTGTTCGTGATCGAACTCATGGGCCAGGGCGTGAACTACGTCACGGGCGATTATTCGCGCGGTGCCAGCGGCTTCTGGGTCGAAAACGGCGAAATTGCCTTCCCGGTGCACGAAATCACGATTGCCGGCAACCTCAAGGAGATGTTCCGGGCCATCGAGGCGGTAGGAGCCGACGCCTACAACTACGGTGCCAAGACGGTCGGCTCGGTGCTGGTGAACCGCATGAAAGTGGCAGGCAGCTGAGCGGCACGCCGCAGAAGCGACGGCCAGGCTGGCGGTTTTTAAGCCTCTAATGGCTGTTCGTGCTTGTTTGATGAGCACGAGCAGCTATAAATTTGATAGCGTTCTGGTGCCTGTCGGGCGTGATCGCCGGTCGCATGACGGCGCGGTGTGCCCATGGTGCTTGTGGGGTGGTGTGGAGGGCGCGTGTGCGTCTTGTCTGCGCACAGGTTGTAGAGGCTACGGATGCGCCCAAGCGGCCGGGGCGGTTACAGTTACGGTTACATGTGGAGACTGCGGCCCCGTTGGGTGCCTTCAGGCGCGGCCCTTGCGCGCGGCAATCGTTGGTTGAAAGAATGTCCATGACCTTGAGTGTGCTGCCAGACCAGGCCAGCAGCGTCGATGCCAAGGCGGCATATCGCCCCATGACGGTGCTGGTGGTGGACGACCAAGATGCCGCACGCGTGGCGCTGGTCGCCGTACTAGACCACGCAGGCCACCGCGTCCTGGAGGCCCACAACGCGGCCTGGGCCATGGAGCTTTTTATCCGTCACCGGCCCGACGTGGTGCTGCTCGATGTGGAGATGCCGGGCGACAACGGCTACTGCCTGGCCCGCCAGCTGCGCGCGGCGGAAAACGGCGGGTGGACGCCGATCCTCTTTTTGTCGGTGCATGCCAGCGACCAGGACCTGTGGCAGGGCATTGAGGCCGGGGGCGACGATTACCTGGTCAAGCCGGTGCGCAAAGCGGTGTTGCTAACCAAGCTGCGGGCCATGCAGCGGCTCATGGAGATGCGGCAGCGGCTGGTGAGCATGTCCGAAGAGTTGCGCGAGGCCAACGCCCAGCTCATGAACCTGAGCGAAACCGATGTGCTGACCGGGTTGGTCAACCGGCGAGGCTTTAACCGCCGCCTGCACCAGGCCTTTCTTCAGGCCCGCCGTGATGCGCGGCCGCTGAGCTTGTTTCTGTGCGACATCGACCACTTCAAGGCGTACAACGACGCCTTGGGGCATGTGCAGGGCGATGCCTGCCTGCGGCAGGTGGCCCAGGTGCTGCAGGCCGTCTGCCAGCGTCCGCTGGACTGCGCGGCCCGCTATGGCGGTGAAGAGTTCGCGCTGATCCTGCCCGATACGCCCAAGTCTGGTGCCATGACGCTCGCCCGCACCCTGGCGCACCTGCTGCGGCAGCGGGCATTGCCGCATCCGGCCTCGGCGATATCGCCATGGCTGACACTCTCGGGCGGCATCACCACCTGCGTGCCCGACGGCACCGGCACGGCAGAGAGTCTGGTGCTGCGTGCCGACGAGGCCTTGTATGTGGCCAAGACCCGGGGACGCAACCGCTTTTTCAGCTTCGAGATGCAGATGGACACGCTGGAATGCCGCGGAGCCGCCGCGGGCCTGCGCGCTGGCGTGCTGGGGTCCGATGCCGATGCGCCTTCGCAGCCCTGATGTCCGTTGAAGTTGCGCCTTGTGGGCACGCTCAGCTTCTGGGTGCCGCGTCGTCTCGCCTTGCCTGGCGCGCCGATCACGGCACTGGCGGGCGCATCCAACGGCGGTTTCTAGGCTGAAGCGACCGGCTTCAGCCTGCCAGCGCGGCCTTGACGGCGGCCGACACCTGGCCCATGTCGGCCTTGCCTGCCAGGCGCGTTTTGACCACGCCCATCACCTTGCCCATGTCACCTGGGCCTGCAGCGCCCACTTCGGCCACGATGGCCTGGACAGCGGCTGTGATGTCCTCGGCCGACATGCGCGCGGGCAGGTAGGCCTGCAGCACGGCCAACTCGGCTTTTTCCTTGTCGGCCAGATCCTGACGACCGGCACCTTCAAAAGCGGCGATCGAGTCCTTGCGCTGCTTGATCAGCTTGTCCACGATGGAGACGATGGCCGCATCGTCCAGCTCGATGCGCTCGTCCACCTCTTTTTGCTTCATGGCCGCCTGCAGAAGGCGGATGGTGCCCAGGCGCTCAGAGTCCTTGGCGCGCATGGCAGTCTTCATATCTTCGGTGATTTGGGCTTTGAGGCTCATGGTCATCTCCTAAAGGTTGGCGTAGGTCTAGGAGCCTGTCGGGCTTGGGAATCGTCGGCTGCATGCACATGGCAAAGGGGCCGCCGCGGTCCATTGTTCACCGTCTTTGGGCCCTATAGCCCCGCTATGGGGCTGCAAACACGGCGAAAACGGTCCTCGCGGGGGCTCATTTCGCTTTCGACGCCCCCAGTCCGACAGGCCCCTGGAAACGGCAGTGGGCCGATTGCTCCGTATCGAAAACCTCGGTGCATCCGCACCGGGTGCACATGGAGGTACTCACCACTTTGGTGCGCGGCCCCTCGGGCGCGCTCAACTGCCGCTTGGGGGCTGAAAACACAAAACCCGCGCTTGGCGTCCCTAGCGCGGGTTGGGTGGCTGCAAGGTGGGCGTGCAGCCAGCGCGGTGCGCAAGCGCTGTGATCAGTACAGCTTCTTGGGCAGTTGCATGCTGCGCACACGCTTGTAGTGCCGCTTGATGGCGGCGGCCTTCTTGCGCTTGCGCTCAGCGGTCGGCTTTTCGTAGAACTCGCGGGCGCGCAGGTCAGTCAGCAGGCCCAGCTTTTCGATCGTGCGTTTGAAGCGACGCAGGGCAACATCAAAGGGTTCGTTTTCTTTAACGCGGATGGTGGTCATTAGCTAATGGTTCCGTAATGTGCCCGCAGAGGGTTTTCGGGAAGATCGGGCCCGAAAGCCATGCGCGGCGGTTTTTCCCGTCTGTAACTAGTATTTGGCCAACGGGGTCTTGCCAGCAAAGCCCCAAATTATACCGCGGGCCGTTCTGGAGACGCAAACCGCCGCACGGATGCGTGCCGCCAGTGCGGTACCTGGCACCTGGCGCTTGGCGCTTGGCGCGCGCCGAAGCCTATTGCGGACCTACCAGGCTGCCCCGTGATGGTGTGTGTGGCCTGAATATTGCTTGGCATAAGGGGTTACGGAGGGTCTGCATGTCTTGTGCGCCACTGTCCGCTGTTGCCGTGTTGCTCTCTTGCCATGTGGCTTGTCGAGGGGCCTGCCGGGGGCTGTCTGGGGGCTGTGCATGAGCCGGCCGATGTTCCGCTGGTTGGGCCGGTTGAGCGTGGGCCGCAAGCTCATGCTGATCTACCTGCTGGACTTGACGGCCGTGATCTACGTCTCGGGCATCCTGATCCACGAGAAGTTCCTGGCCATCGATTTCGCCCGCAAGGAAATCGCCGGGACCGAGTACGCAGCCGTGGTACGCGATGCCGTGCTGCTGTCGTTTCCGGGTGTGGCGACGCGGCCAGACGCCGTGCCGCAGGCCCTGACCAGACTGCAGGAGGTGCGAGCCGTGCATGACGAGGCCCTGCGCACGGCCGAGTCTGCGGAACGTTTTGCCTTTGTGCTGCAGCATTGGCCGACTGCAGGCGATCTGGGCCCGGTGGAAACCGCGCAGGCCCGCGAACGCTTGCTGCGCACCGGGCGCGCATTGCTGACCACGGTGGGCAAT